>CAKUTL010000111.1 GCA_934692295.1 uncultured Candidatus Melainabacteria bacterium | reverse complement strand
TCTTCTTTTTTCTTTTTATCTTCAGCAGCATTTGCTTCAGCTTCTTTAACCATCTTATCAATATCTTGTTCAGACAAGTTAGAAGAATTAGTAATTGTAATTTTTTGTTCCTTGTTAGTTGCTTTATCTTTAGCTGAAACATTTACAATACCGTTAGCATCAATATCAAATGTAACTTCGATTTGAGGGATACCACGCATTGCTGGAGCAATACCTTCTAATCTAAACATACCTAAAGATTTGTTATCTCTAGCCATTGGTCTTTCACCTTGAAGAACTTGAATATCAACGGCAGTTTGGTTATTTTCAGCAGTTGAGAATACTTGAGATTTAGAAACAGGGATTGTAGTGTTTCTTGGAACTAATGGAGTCATAACACCACCCAATGTTTCAATACCTAATGTCAATGGAGTTACATCAAGAAGAACGATGTCTTTAACTTCACCAGCTAATACACCAGCTTGAATAGCAGCACCAACTGCAACTACTTCATCAGGGTTAACAGATTGGTTAGGTTCTTTACCTGTGTAATCTTTTACCAACTTTTGAACAGCAGGGATTCTTGAAGAACCACCAACTAATACAACTTCATTGATTTCATTTTTAGAAATACCAGCATCTTGCAAAGCTTGTTCAACTGGTTTTTTACATCTTTCAAGTAAATCGAAGCATAAATCTTCAAATTTAGCTCTTGTTAAGTTCAAGTCTAAGTGTTTTGGGCCATTTGCATCCGCTGTGATGAATGGCAAGTTGATATTTGTTTCAAATACAGATGACAATTCGCATTTAGCTTTTTCAGCAGCTTCTTTAACACGTTGCATTGCTTGTTTATCACCTTTAAGATCAATACCTTCTTGTTTTTTGAATTCTTCACAAATCCAATCCATAACTTTTTGGTCGAAATCATCACCACCTAAGTGAGTATCACCAGATGTAGATAATACTTCGTGTACACCATCACCAATTTCTAGAACAGAAACATCAAATGTACCACCACCTAAGTCAAATACCAAAACTTTTTCAGATTTTTCTTTTTCCAAACCATAAGCCAAAGCAGCTGCAGTTGGTTCGTTCACGATACGAAGAACGTCTAAGCCTGCAATTTTACCAGCATCTTTAGTAGCTTGTCTTTGAGCATCGTTAAAATAAGCTGGAACAGTGATTACAGCAGATGTAACTTTTTCTCCTAAATATTTAGAAGCATCATCGGCTAACTTTCTCAAAATCATTGAAGAAATTTCTTGAGGAGTGTAATCTTTTCCATCAATATTTACTTTGTAATTATCGCCCATATGTCTTTTGATAGAAGCGATAGTTCTGTCAGGGTTAACGATAGCTTGACGTTTAGCCAACTGACCAACTAATCTTTCACCAGATTTAGAAAAAGCAACGATAGAAGGAGTTGTACGAGAACCTTCTGCGTTAGCTATAACGGTAGGTTTACCACCTTCCATAACTGCAACAACTGAGTTTGTAGTACCCAAGTCAATACCAATTGTTTTTGCCATAATTATTATCTCCTTTTCTTAAATATTTTCTTTTGAAAAGCATGATGGATTTTATCCCACCCATCTCATATTATTGTTATAACATCGATTTTTCAAAATCTT
>CAKUTL010000110.1 GCA_934692295.1 uncultured Candidatus Melainabacteria bacterium | reverse complement strand
TACCTCATAAATTTTTCACATTTTACTTATAAGGTTATGCTATCATGAAAAATTTTTAACCTCAAGAAATTTCTTAATTTTAGAAAGAACTTATAATAAAACAGAACGGGAAGAATATTCCCGTTCCATCTTATAATTATTCAAGATTTAATCAAATTAGGCTTATTCAGCATCTTTGTTAATATCTTTAATACTCAAAGCGATTCTGTGTTCTTGTGGAGTGAATTTCTTGATAAGAACTTCTACACTATCTCCAACTTTGAATTTGTTAAATGGGTTAACATTTTCTTCTGCCATTTCAGAAACAGGTAATAATGCTTCAACACCAGGGAAGATGTTAATAAAAGCACCAAAACCAGTAACTTTGTTTACAGTCCCTGTGATGATTTGACCTTCTGAGAATTGACCTTCAATTTGTTGCCATGGATCTTCGCCCATTCTCTTTAATGATAATGAAATTCTCTTTAATTCGTTATCAATTTTGATGATTTTAACTTCTAAAGTTTCACCTAAAGAAATAACATCTGAAGGGTGTTTAATTCTTTGCCAAGAAATTTCAGAAATTGGAAGTAAACCATCGATACCGTTGATGTCAACGAAAGCACCGAAATCAGCAATTCTTACAACTTCACCTTTAACAACTTGACCTTCTTCAAGTTCTGATAAGATGTTATCAACAACTTGATCTCTTTGTTCAGCAACAGCTTGTCTTTGAGATAAGATAAGTTTGTTTTTCTTAGGATCAGCTTCAAGAACCTTAACTTCGATTTTTTGATCTAACAAACCATCGAATGGAGTTCCAGTTCTAAGTTGAGATGATGGGATGAAACCTTTCAAATCAGCTACATCAACCAACACACCACCTTTAACAACTGAAACAACTTTTGCAAGAATTGTATCGCCTTGAACTTTTGCATCATTAAGTTGAGCCCAAGCTTGAGCGAATGCAAGTCTTTTCAATGATAATAACATTCCGTCTTCATCATTTTCTTCTTTCAATACGTAAAATTCTTTAACATCACCAAGTTCAATTGGAGCAGCTTCTTCTGCTGAAGAGATTTCTCTGTTTGGTAAGAATGCTTCTGTTTTAGCACCACGTACGCTTACTAGGTAACCATCTTGTTCTTTTTTCAAAACAGTACCTTCTACGATGTCAGCGACAGAGTGGCTGTTTGAAAAACTTTCTTCTAATAGTTTTTCGAAATCGTCTAATGTTGCTTGTGTCATTTGTTTTATTCTCCTTTTCTTTATTTATTTTCGTTGAATGACCAACTTATTATTTTATTTTTTCTATAACTTTTTCTATCACACTATCTGGAGTTGAAGCCCCAGCTGTAATTGATATTTTTTGTGATTCTTCGATTAAATCTTTGTAATTATCCAACTCTTGCTCTGTTTCAATATGAATAGTTGGAGTAATATTTTTTAAAATTTCAGCCAAATGAGTT
The DNA here is from genome assembly GCA_934692295.1 of uncultured Candidatus Melainabacteria bacterium. GTDB lineage: Bacteria > Cyanobacteriota > Vampirovibrionia > Gastranaerophilales > Gastranaerophilaceae > Zag111. The sequence continues at coordinate 179 of CAKUTL010000110.1, read as the reverse complement.
GTATTTGCACTTTTCTTTGAACCAACAACAATCATTAAATCACTGTTTTTAGCCAATTCCTTAGCTTCAGATTGACGCATTGAAGTACTTTTACAAATAGTATTAGCAATAAGCAATTCTTTTGTTAGTGGAGTTAAATATTCAACAATTTTATTCAAAGTTGAAATCATTTGCGTTGT
>CAKUTL010000109.1 GCA_934692295.1 uncultured Candidatus Melainabacteria bacterium | reverse complement strand
ATTCACCACAAATCTAAACACGCAGTTCATTATCATTCAACCGAACTTATTGAACATATTAATGAAGTTCTTGATTGCGATGAAGCCGAAGAAAAATAATTATAAGCCTGTTCACTTTTTCTTTTTTATTTCGATGAAAAAAGAAAAAGTAGAACCGAAAAATTTGTACCCTCTCCTTGGGGAGAGGAGGGGTAGAATTGAACATGTAAAGCTAGAGATTCTTAAACAGCTAACGGCTACTTCGACGCATATGGACTCACATGTTTCGCCAAAGCTCAACGGTTCGCTTTGTAAAGTATAGGATGACATTAGCGTTGAGTTATTTCCCTCTCCAAGGGAGAGGGAGCAAGGGAGAGGGGTTGAATTTGTTTGGCAAGAGATCCTTCGCTTTGCTCAGGATAACTGTTGCGTTACGTTTTTCTTAATTGAGTGAATTCAAAAAGAGTGAATTCAAAAAGTAACAAAATGTAAAGCGCCTATGCAAATGCCTGAAACCCAGTTATAATGCCCTATATGATATGATATGATATGATGTGAGGGATAGTGTACACCAAGTAGTAAAATCTTTATAATTTACTTATGAAGATTTTGAAAAACAGAGCATTTACACTTGCGGAAGTCCTTATCACTCTTGGAATAATCGGTGTTGTCGCAGCGATTACATTGCCGAATCTAATGGCTGCATATAAAGCGAGAGTTTTAAGAAGTCAGTTTATGAAGTCTTATTCTCTTATCCAACAAGCATATAAAATGATGGAAGCTGATGGTCTGTCAACTTCTTCTAATGATTATGATAGGAATAGTGGTGATGATTCGTCTTTTAAAACTGTTTTTCAACACTATTTTGCCGGTACCACTGACTGTTGGTATAATAAACCTGCTCCGTGCTATAATATGACCACTCATTTTTACAAAATGTTTGATGGAAAAACAACATTAAATACACATTATCTTGATGATGGGCAATTTGCTTTAAAAGATGGAACATTATTTATGTTTGAAAATCCAATGTCTGTATCTCCAACTAATACAAGAGCGTGGGTATTTGTTGATATAAATGGAATTAATGGGAAGCCCAATAGACTTGGTTATGATTTATTTGTTTTTCAATTAACAAATAATGGTTTGAAAGCTATGGGTGATGAGGGGACAGAATATGTTGGGGATAATTATTGTTCCCTTTCTGGGAAGGGAAATCTAAATGGTTTTTCTTGTACAAAAGAAGCTAAAAACGACCCAGATTATTTTAAACGTATAACACGAGTTATTAAGTAAATAAGGTTGGGCTAAATCCAACTATTCGTTTTAGGTTTCTATTGCTCTATAAGGGTTTGAGGTAATTTGCCTCAAACCCTTTATTTATGCAATGTTCAAGAATTATTAAAAACTTACTTGACGACTAAAACCCTTGCCTAGTCAAACTTATGGGGCTTTAAAATTTTTAAAAATTCCCTCTTGTAAAAAATTATTAAGAAAAGTGAAAAATTTTTCCATAAAACATGCTAAATTAGCTTGACTATGAATATTGATGTAATAAGATGAAAGAACATGCAAAAGTAAGTTGGGCGAAGTGTGCCTAAATCTCGGAAGTTTGATTATAAGTGAATTTCGCCAACAATGACAGAACGTTAAAAATTGCAGACATTTACCATTTTCGGTAGAGGGTTTACAGCCTTAAGTTAGAAAAAAGTTTTTATAGTACGTA
>CAKUTL010000108.1 GCA_934692295.1 uncultured Candidatus Melainabacteria bacterium | reverse complement strand
AGGAGTTTGTAATGAAAAAAGCACTTGCATTAGATGTTGGCGGAACAAAGATTTATAATGCAATAATCAACGAAAACGGAGAAATTATTAGTGAAATAGAAAAACACTCAACTCCGAAAACCTATGAAGAAATCAAGCAAGTTTTCACAGAAATAATCAAAAAAAACGAAAAATATGTTGACGTTATCGCTTTTTCAACTTGTGGAGCGGTAAATAACGAAAACACACAAATAATTGGTTCGACTGGCAATATTGCAAAAGGGTATCCAAATATGCCATTTAGAGAACTTTCAACAAAGCCTGTTTTTGTTGAAAACGATGCAAATTGTGCAGCTTGGGCTGAACACGAAATTGGCTCATCTAAAAATTGTGCAAACAGTATTATGTTAACTCTAGGAACAGGTGTTGGCGGAGGTTTCATAGTAAACAATCAACTACTAAAAGGGAAAAATGGTGCAGCTGGAGAAGTTCATTTTAAAATGTATTCAGACAAAAGAAGAAAATGCACTTGTGGCTCTTGGGATTGTTTTGAAATCTATACATCTGGAACAGGGTTAAGAATTACAGCTCAAGAGATGCTGAATAACCCAGAAGTAACAACCTATGACGTTATAGATGGTGTCAATGCAGGTGATTCAAAAATGTTAGAAGTTTATCATAGATGGGAAGATGATATAACTAACGGAATTATTGGACTAGCAAACATTTTTGACCCTGATTGTGTTGTATTATCAGGTTCTATGGCTCAGTTTGTCGAAACCGAAAAAATCGAGCAAAATGTAAATAAAGAAATCGTAACAACTCCAACAAAAATACTTAAGGGGTCAGCAGGAAACTATTCGGGAATGATTGGAGCTGCACTTTTAGCCTTTGAAAAAGGAGTAGCTTAATGGGGAAATCTAAAACCAGAATATTCAGAAAAGGTATCAATGACCAAATCCCGAGAATTAGCCGTGCAGATGCAATTTCTGAAACTGTCAAACACCTTGAAACAAAGAAATTAAGTGAGGCGAAAAACTTAATCACAATGTTTGGCTTGTCAGCAGAAGAAATTCTAGAAGCTGGCGGAAGCTACGAAGCAGTTGTTGCAATGAAAAGCATTCTTAAAAACGGTTAATAATGTTAAAAAGATTTTTGGGTAAAATTATATTTTGGTTAAAGGCGGCACGACTGTACTCTGCCCCAATAACTTTCTTGAGTTGGCTAGTAATTTTTGTTTTCTCTTTAAAACAAGGAGGAAGTGTTTTAGCGGGACTAATTTCACTTATCGGAATTAGCCTAGTTCACCTTGCAACAAACCTCATTGATGATTACATCGACTACAAAGACTTGCAAAAAGACGACAAATTCATAACCGCAGGAAGAGATTGCAAATGTGCATACATCCGTTCAGGAGAAGCTACAACGAAAGATTTGCGAAATGTTATTATAATCTTTCTATCCATTGCTGCATTTTGTGGAGGAATATTATTTTTCATGTCTGGATTTGCAGTATTTTGGCTTGCAATTATCGCTCTTTTTATTGCTCTAAGCTATCCGCATTTATCAAGTAGGGGGTTAGGCGAAATCGCAGTAACTATTGCATATGGTCCATTGATGTTTGAAGGAGTTTTTTATGTTATGACCAAAAACTTCTCACTAGATGCATTTATACTATCAATGATTTGTGTAATGTTTGTAAACACCATTTTATATTCTCATATGCTTATGGACTATGACGGAGATAAAAA
>CAKUTL010000107.1 GCA_934692295.1 uncultured Candidatus Melainabacteria bacterium | reverse complement strand
AGTTCTTTGCTTCTTTCTAATTGAAGTGTAACTGTTGTGATGTCACAAACAGAGCTTGGTCCGAAGTATTGAATAGCTCCTGGGAACAAGTATCTATCATTCATAGCCCAATCTTCTCTATTGTCTTGTAATTGTTTGAATACAGGACCATCAAGTCTAACTAGAGCTTTTTGAATAACAGGTTTCATTTCACCGTGACGTTTTTCCATGTTCATCATCATTGTAAGAGGAACACCGCCTGCAATCCATTTGTCAGCACTTTCAGTTAAGTTTCTAACTGATGACAAGTAACCAGTCATTCCAAAGCTAATCAATGCAAATGCGTTGTAGCCTAATGAATAGCAGTAGTCAGCATCAAAGTTAGAAGGGAATGCACAACGTCCTTCATATCCGAAGAAGTGTGATTGAGCTGAGAATTTACCGATGAATGAACCTTCTTCTTTTAATTCATCTAATCTTGTTGAAATCATTTCGATTAACAATTTTTCTGTTTCAATTTTAGAAACTTGAACGTTACCGTGTGGGTCTCTATCAGCTAATAATTGACCTTTAATCAAAGCAGGTAATGATTTATAAACTTTTGCATTTTCGTCTTCTAATCTATTTTCAACGATGTCAAATTTATCTCTGATTGTAGTTGCATTAACAAAAGCTGGGTCATTTTCTAGAGTAGCCATAATGTCGTTCAAGTTAGAAATCATTGAACCCATTTCTGGAATAAATTCAATCAATCCTTCTGGAATTACAGCGATACCGAAGTTTTTACCAGCATTAGCACGTTTAACAATGATGTCTGTCATGTAATCGATGATTGAAGATAATGACATTTTCTTTTCTTGAACTTCTTCAGAAATCAATGTGATGTTTGGTTGAGTTTGTAATGCAGCTTCTAATGCTACGTGTGAAGCACTTCTACCCATAATTTTTACAAAGTGCCAATATTTTTTAGCTGAATTAGCATCTCTTTCAATGTTTCCGATAAGTTCAGCATAAGTTTTTGTTGCTGTATCAAAACCGAAAGAAATTTCAATTTGTTCATTTTTCAAATCGCCATCAATTGTTTTAGGGCAACCAATAACTTGAATACCAGCATTATGTTTTACAAACCATTCTGCAAGCATTGCAGCGTTTGTATTAGAGTCATCACCACCGATGATTACAACTGCAGAGATGTTTAATTTTTTACATACTGCTAATGATTTTTCAAATTGTTCTTCTGTTTCTAATTTAGTTCTTCCAGAACCGATAATATCAAAACCACCAGTGTTTCTGTAAGCATTGATGAATTCATCATCAAATTCTACATATTTTCCGTCGATGATACCAGAAGGTCCACCTAAGAATCCATATAATTTGTTAGCTGAATTAGCATTTTTTAAAGCGTCATATAAACCAGCGATAACGTTGTGTCCACCAGGAGCTTGACCACCTGAAAGGATAACACCAACGTTTCTGATTTCAGATTCTTTTGAAACGTTTGATGCTTCAAAAGTTACAGTTGGTTTTCCATAAGTATTTGGAAATAAAGCGTTGATTTGCTCTTGATCTCTAACAGATTGAGTAGCAGATCCTTCAACCATTCTTAATCCATTAACACCGTTTTGTAGGCTTTGAGGAAGTTTTGGTTGATACTTAAGTCTTTCAATTTGTAATGGTGAAAGTTTTTTCATGTATTTAAGTCCTTTCCTTTTGTACATACCGTATTACATGGAATATTTTACTACAAAAAA
>CAKUTL010000106.1 GCA_934692295.1 uncultured Candidatus Melainabacteria bacterium | reverse complement strand
TTTCACAACTTATGCACCTATTTATAAGTCATATATTTCAATTCCAGTTGGCTCAAAAATTTATGGACGAATTGAGGATGTCCATCGTCCTCAAAAAACTGGTAATGGTGGTTTAGTTGTAATAAGAATTACAAGTATAATTTATAATGGCAAAAGTATTCCTGTGAATGGAAAGATAACAAAGGCGGATTCTAAACATATTTATTTAAACAACATCAAAGGACAACATCAGTATTGGAAAAATGTTGGCAAGCAAATCGATAAGGGTGAAGCTTTTTATAGAAAAACACGAAAAACTTCAACAAAGCTTGCAAACAATCCACTCGGTGTAATAATTTCTCCTATCCCAACAATAGTAGGTTTTGTTGGCTATACAGGGGCAACCGTTTTATCTCCATTAACAGCATTAACCTCAACAGGAGGTAGTTTAACTATTCCTGCTGGTAGTTCGTTTGAGGTAAAATTAATTGAAAATGCTTATATCAACTAAGGCTAATGTTTAGTAATTGTTCGCTTTTTCTGTAACGTAAACTTCTGCTAGTTTACCAGATTTGTTGTTTTTAAAACGAATTTCTTTACGCATGGGTTCTTTAGGTTTGAACTCATCTTTTTGATAGCCATACAAAAATTTCATGAACTCTTTACTATACATACTAAACACCTGCCTAATTTAAAACTTCACACATATATAATAAAACACAAAATGTAAAAATATTGCTATTTGTGTAGAAATTGTTACAAACTTAGTAGTTTTAATATTATCCTGTCGAATAAGTAATTTTGCTAATGTTTTCAATTCTGCTAAAAGTACATAATCTGGTATATGTTTGTTTTTTAAATAAAACTTTTGTTTATTTTAAACAAAACTCACACTAAACAAGGAGGTAAAAATGTCAATTAAAAAACTAACTGTGGCTGCTGCGATTGCCGTTGGAATAGCTACGTGTTCCTTGACTCCAGCAATGGCAGCTTGCCCGTGCAATACGAAAGCACCTGATGAGGCTCTTCCTGTTGTAACTGGTCCAGCATGTCCTGTTGCGACACCACAGCCCCAAACTTGTACAAAATGTAAGAAAAATTTGTCTGATTGCGAATGCAAGAAAAAACAACCTTGCCCAATCAAAAAGCAAGAACCTTGTCCAGAGAAAAAGAAACCTGATTGTGGTTGTCCAGATGAAATAAGTTGTGACAAGCCAGCTGTTCCATCTACTGCATTGTGTCCACAAACAGGTAAGCCTGATAGTGCAGAAATGAAACAGGTTTATGGTTACCCTCAAGCAATTTATGGTACAAATAATTATGTAGGGGAACCCGCAAATTCTATCTTCTCGACAGAAAAAGCATTAAAAGGTTGTCCATCAAGTAGAATGTCTTCAAATATAAATGGTGCAACTGTTGCAACTGATGGTCAAATGACAGGTGCAGCATCTCAAATGCCTTGCTTAAATGAATGTCCGAATAAGTATAATGGAATAACTATTGATAGAAATGAACGTAAAATGGATGGAAATTCTTGCCCTATCGATATTCAAACAAAAAACTCTATCAATGCAGTTAAGAAAACTCTAATTCCATATGAAATTCCACAACAAATCCAAAATATTACAGGGGGTGCGGCTCCTTTTGGCGGATGTCAATTCCCAGATGTGCCAAATAGCCATTGGGCTGCTTGTGATATAGACAAGTTAGCAATAAATGATGTTGTGGTTGGTTATCCAGATGGATTTTTCAAACCAAATAGAAATATTTCTCGTGCAGAATTTGCAACAATGTTGGTTAAAGGTTT
>CAKUTL010000105.1 GCA_934692295.1 uncultured Candidatus Melainabacteria bacterium | reverse complement strand
GGAACATTCAATGCTGTCATAAGTTGAGTAATTTTTTCACCACCAAATATTCTCATCAAATTATCTTCCAAAGACAAGAAAAATCTTGTTGATCCAGGGTCGCCTTGACGAGCTGCACGACCTCGCAACTGGTTATCAATACGTCTTGATTCATGACGTTCAGTACCAATTACATGAAGTCCTCCAACCTCAATTACATTTGCATGCTCTTCTTCTGTGATAAGTCTTGCTCTTTTCAAAGCATCTTCTTTTATTGCTTCGTAATCAGGATTTGTTTCATCTATTCCTTTATCTTCAAGCTCCGCTTTAGCAAGATATTCTGCGTTACCACCAAGAAGAATATCTGTACCACGACCAGCCATATTGGTTGCAATTGTAACCGCACCCCATCTACCAGCTTGGGCAATAATATGTGCTTCTTTTTCGTGATGTTTTGCGTTCAAGACATTATGTTTAATCCCTCTTTGTCTTAACAAAGCAGACAAATATTCAGATTTTTCAATACTAATTGTACCAACCAAAACAGGACGACCAATTTTATGTTGAGCAACAATATCATCAATTACAGCCAAATATTTTTGAACTTCTGATTTATAAATAACGTCTGGATAATCAACTCTTCTATCTGGTTTATTTGTCGGAATAGATGTAACTTCTAAATTATAAATCTTACCAAATTCAGCTTCTTCAGTCATCGCTGTACCTGTCATACCAGATAATTTAGGATACAATCTGAACAAGTTTTGGAATGTAATACTTGCTAATGTTTGAGTTTCATCTTGGATTTCAACGCCTTCTTTTGCTTCAACTGCTTGGTGCAAGCCATCAGACCAACGTCGTCCTTCCATTAAACGGCCAGTAAATTCATCAACAATCATAACTTCGCCGTTTTTAACAACATAATCTGTATCCTTAACAAATAATTCTTTAGCTTTCAATGCTTGCAACAAGTGGTGTGCATACTGAGTATGAATATCAAACAAGTCCTTAATTCCAATCAAATCTTGGGCATGATCGATACCTTCTTCTGTCAAAATTACGTTTTTATTCTTTTCATCAACAGTATAATCAACATCCTTTTGAAGTTGAGGAGCAATTTTAGCCATCAACTGATATGTTTCAGCAGATTGAGCTAATCTACCACTAATAATTAATGGAGTTCTTGCTTCATCAATCAAAATACTATCAACTTCATCGATAATCGCATAGTTAAATGGACGTTGAACTAACATTTGCGGACTACTTGCCATATTATCTCTCAAATAATCGAAACCAAATTCATTATTTGTTCCGTATGTAATATCGCATTGGTAAGCGTGCTTTTTCACTTCAAAATCTCTAGCACCCATACCACCTGAAAGAACAACTCCAACAGTAAGACCTAAGAACTTATAAATCTTACCCATCCATTCGCTATCACGTTTTGCCAAATAATCGTTTACGGTGATTACGTGAACACCTTTACCTGTTAATGCGTTCAAATATGCAGGTAAAGTTGCAACTAAAGTTTTACCTTCACCTGTTCTCATTTCTGCAATATGACCATTATGCAAGAAATAACCACCAATCAACTGAACATCAAAGTGACGCATATTCAAAACACGTTTACCTGCTTCACGTACAGTTGCAAATGCCTCTGGCAAAATTTTATCTAGAGCTTCTTTTTCAAGCTTCAAATCTTCTTTAAAATTCTTAGAAGTTGGACGTTTTGCCAATATTTCCTTGAATTCTTGTGTTTTAGCCTTTAATTGTTCATCGGTTAATGCTGCAAATTCTGGCTCCAAAGCGTTGATGTGTTCAACAATACCCATCATTGATTTAACTTTTTTCTCATTCGGGTCGCCTAACAGCTTTAGCATCCATTTTATCATTAATTTAATTCCTCTCCAAGTTTAACAATAACTAAAGTCTATCATAAACATAATATATATTAATTAATCTTAAGAAAAAAATAATATTTTA
>CAKUTL010000104.1 GCA_934692295.1 uncultured Candidatus Melainabacteria bacterium | reverse complement strand
TTGTCTGAACAAGATATTGATAAGATGGTTAAAGAAGCTGAAGCAAATGCTGCTGAAGATAAAAAGAAAAAAGAAGAAGCTGAAGTTAAAAATAATGCAGCTAGTTTGATTGGTTCTGCTGACAGAGTAATGAAAGACTTTGAAGGTAAAATTGATGAAGCTGATAAAACTAAATTAGAAGAACAAAAAACTGCTTTACAAAAAGCAATTGATGAAAACAAATCAACTGACGAATTGAAAAAATTGTCAGAAGAATTGCAACAAACAATGTTTGGTATTTCTCAAAAGGCTTATGAAGCTGTTCAAAAAGATAGTGCAAATGCTCAAAGTGCAAACTCTGAAAATGCATCATCAAATGATTCTTCAAACAACAACGATGACGATGTTATCGATGCTGAATATACAAAAGAATAATCTTTTAGTTTCAAGCATAAGTATAGAACGGGCGAGATGGATTTATCCATCTCGCCTGTTTTTTTATTTCGAAATAAAAAGTGAACGCGGTGTAAAGCGAAGAATATATTCCTCTTCTCGGGGAGAGGATTGAGGAGATTGGTTAAGCTAAACGCATAGGATCGAGATTCTTTGGGAAAATTCGCAAAATAATCTTACTACTTCAACAGTTAATCCCTCATAATGATGTAAAAACATAAAAAACTCAGGCTTTAATGTTAAAGCCTTTTGTAATGAACTTATTCCTATATTGCGATTTGAGCTCCGACTATTATTCTGTGGCTATTGGGATTGTTGTCATTTTGGCAGAAAATATAATTCATCACAAGTTTTAGAGCTTGACCTTTTAAATAATAGTTTATCCCTGCAGTGTATTCTCTTCTATGATCATGCCTGCATGATTTGTCTGGATCAAATTCATCATAACGAAGAACAGCTTCAATTTTTTTAGTGATTTTATAACCTAAAGTAATATACCAGCCTTCTCGATGTTTAGAGGTCAATCCAGTTGGACCATTCGAACCATTTGCGGCAGAATATTCCATTCTTGTCCAGAATTTTTTATACTCATAGCCAATATATGCTCCGCTGATAAAATAATCAACAGAATTTCTGCGACCAGTAATTATTCCGCCACCTGTTGTAAGTTTTCCATACTTGCTATTAGTTTTTGCAAGAGGTTTAAAATTGATCCAACCATCGAATTCCATCCCAGGGAGAAATTCAGTAAAAAATGTATCAGAACTATAACCACCAATATCATAATCAACAAGAGAATAATTACCTATAACTCTTACACCATTTTTACGTATATTCCCAAAATTTCTTGAGATTTGAGAACGATTTAAAAGAGGCAAAGTATAAGGGGATTGAATACCTTCATACCCAATACCGGTACGAGAACGCCCAACCAAAATTGTATGATGCGGAATTCTTTTTGATTCAACATAAAAATCTTGGACAAACTGCTTCATAAATGGTCGGGAATGTTGATGAGAAGCATCTAGCAAAATTCTAAAATTTTCTTTTCCGCCTTTAAATTTTCCATCTAAAATAACATTTGCTAAAGAGGGATTGAACTTGCTAAAATGGTGTCCACCTTCTTCAAAATTAGATTCCATATTCATCCCAACAACAGCCCACGGGTGAAAAGTTTCTAGTGGATCGGATTTAAAATGTTTTGTCAGTGGTTCATTGAAAAGTGATGATGCAGTATTTGTCTGTTCAATTTTTAAATTGTAAAGCCTATTTGCTTGTGAAGATAATCCCCTAAAAAATCTATTTTCTTGCTCAACAATATTTGCTTCTTTCAATATCGGAATACTGTCCCAAATGGGAGGAGCTTCTTCCAGCAATTTTTCGTCTTCAAAAAGCAGTTCATCTTCTGTTTCAAGGTTTTCATCTTCACTTATGGTAATATCCTTATCGTCAGAAACAGAGTCAGGAATTGCGTGAGCTGAATCGTTTATTGTAAGGCGTTGAAAATTATTATCAAACTCAAGACATATCTCTTCATCAAGAGCTTGAGCAGACAACGGATTAAATAATATTAA
>CAKUTL010000103.1 GCA_934692295.1 uncultured Candidatus Melainabacteria bacterium | reverse complement strand
GAACCGATACCTACATTGTTACCAGGATGGATTTTAGTTCCTCTTTGTCTAACAAGGATGTTACCAGCTTTAACAGCTTCTCCGCCGAACTTTTTAACGCCTAAACGCTTAGCTTCGGAGTCACGGCCGTTACGGGTAGATCCCATACCTTTTTTGTGTGCCATTTTCTATTTCTCCTTTTTACTATTTGTTAATAACACGAATTAGGCTACTTATTCAGCAGCTGTTTCTTCTGTTGCAGATTTTTTTGCAGAAGTTCTGATTTTAGAAATCATAACTCTTGTAAAACCTTGTCTATGACCTTGTTTTTTTCTATAACCTTTTTTAGGTCTTTGTTTGTAAACAATAACTTTTTTAGCCTTGTCATGCAACATGATTTTGCCTTCTACAGAAGCACCAGCTACATAAGGTTGACCAACTTTTGACTTTTTACCGTTTACTAACATAACGATTTTGTCAAAAACGATTTTTGCGTCTTTTTCGCCTTCTAATAGTTCAACATCAACGTAGCGTCCTTCTTCTACTTGATATTGTTTTCCGCCTGTTTCGACTATTGCGTACATCTTTTCGTCCTTTCAATTGTGGGTTTCGTAACCCTAATGGGGTTTTATAAACGATTGACCCGAGTAATCACGTATAGTCATTATCACCCAGAGAGAAATTGATGTCAAGTAGTTTTAATATTTATTAACGTTGTTGTTCAGCCAAATTGTTTGAAGTATGATAAGGATATGATGTTTACGAGGGATGAATTAATAAATGCAACAGGGGCAGTTGTATTAAGAGATAGCTTGGGTAACGATGCCTCAATGTTCAATATATCAACTGATACAAGAACTATTAAAACCGAAGATATTTACTTGCCATTAAAAGGAGAATCTTTTGATGGGGAAAAATTTATTGTCAAAGCAATTGAAGCAGGAGCAAAAGCGTATTTTACCACAAATGACACCCTTATTGAAGGTGCCGACTTAGTATTAAAAGTAGATAATACGTTAACAGCCTACTTAAATATTGCAAAATATTATAGAACTAAAATTAACCCAATCACTATTGCTATAACGGGAAGTTCTGGGAAAACAACAACAAAAGAAATTGTATATTCCGTTTTAAGTCAAAAATTTAAAACACAAAAGACCTTTTCTAATCACAATAACGAAATAGGATTTTGTCAAACAGTTTTGGGCATGAATGAGTCAACTCAAGCCTTAATTGTAGAAATGGGAATGAGGGGACTTGGAGAAATTGAATTAATTTCCACACATCTGAAACCTGATTATGCAATTATTACAAATTCAGGTTCTGCACATGTCGGAAGACTAGGAAGTTTAGACAATATTGCAATTGCAAAATGTGAAATTGCAACAGGTTTAAAACCTACAGGAACATTTATTGCCAAAAATCAAGAAATCATAAAAAAGCATATTCAATTTAATGGAGAAAAAATATATTATTCGATTGATGATGTTCAAATTCTTGAAAGAAAACAGGCTTACACAAAATTTCAATACAAAGAAAACACATATAAACTAAATGTTGAAGGCGATTATAACGTTGAAAACTCTTTAGCCGCAATTGAATTAGGTTTGAAAGTTGGATTGACGGTTGAAGAAATTAAACAGGGACTATTATCTTACCATCCAATTGAAAAAAGATGGGAAGTTGAAGAAATTAACGGCTTGAAATTTATTAACGACAGTTACAATGCCAACCCAGAATCAATGAAAGCATCAGTTAAAACATTTATTGAGCTATATGAAAATCCGGTAGTTGTTCTTGGCAATATGGGTGAACTTGGAGAAAATGAAATCCTTTATCACCAACAAGTTGGAGAATATCTGGGGAATTTCAATAAAAGTGTTAAGTATTTAACAGTTGGTAATCTTGCCAAAAAAATAGGAAAAGCCTTAGAAGCAAAAGGAAATAACGTGAAATATTTTGACTCAAATGAAGAAGTTTCTCGTTACATTCTTGATAATTTGAATGATAGTTATACAATATTTTTAAAAGCATCCAGAGCGATGAAGTTTGAAGAGATTTTAGAATACGTAAAAAGAGGGATATGTAA
>CAKUTL010000102.1 GCA_934692295.1 uncultured Candidatus Melainabacteria bacterium | reverse complement strand
ACAATCGTACCTTTTCCACATTTTGGACAAGTTACACCAGTTGATTTTCTATAAGGTTTACGATGTTTACACTCTGGATTTGTGCATTCCATATATTTGCCATAAGGTCCAAGTTTGAAAATCATTTCAGAACCGCATTTTTCGCATTTTTCTTCGCAAACTTCTTTTGGTTTATCTGATACTTCGCCTGATTGTTCTTCTTCCATCTCTTGCATAACATTCAATGACATTGTTGTTTTACAATCCGGATAACCTGAACAACCCAAGAATTGAGAACCTGTTTTGCTCGTTCTTAATAGCATTGGCTTTCCGCAATTTGGACATTTAATTTTTGTTTCAATATTAACTTTCTGAGCTGTTTTCATCACAGAATTAACATTTTCGATAAAAGGTTTGTAAAAATCTTCTAAAACGACATTCCAAATGGCTTGTTTTTCCGCAATTTTATCCAACTTTTCTTCCATGCCAGCAGTGAATTGATAATCCATGATATTCGGGAATTGTGAAACCAACTGCTTACAAACGGTCTTACCCAAAAGTGTTGGATAAAGAGCTTTACTCTGATTTTTTTCTACATATTTTCGGGTTTGAATAACCGTAATAATTGTGGCATAAGTAGATGGACGACCAATACCTTTATCCTCCAAAGCCTTGATTAATGAAGCTTCATTATATCTTGGAGGCGGTTGAGTGAAGTGTTGTTTAGGATTAACTTTTTGGCATGCAACTAAATCACCTTTTTCCAAATCAGGAATTTTTGCATCCGCAGATTCATTATTCCCTTCATTTCCATCGTCTTCTGTGTCATTGTAGAGCTTTAAAAAGCCGTCAAACATAATTTTACTTGTTCCAGCTTTCAACGTATAATCGCCAGAATTAATTTCAATAGTTTTGTTTGCAACTTCGGCAGGAGCCATTTGAGAGGACATAAATTTTTCCCAAATAAGTTTATACAACTTGTATTGGTCATTATCCAAATATTGTTTGATACTTTCCGGAGTTTTATCAGGATAAGACGGTCTGATTGCTTCGTGGGCATCTTGTACATTTTGTTTACCTTTAACATAAACATTTGCTTTTTCCGGATAATATTTTTCTCCATAATTATTTAGGATGAAATCATGAGCCATATCCCTAGCATCATCAGAAACACGAACACTATCAGTTCTCATATAGGTAATAAGACCGACAGGAGCGCCATCAATTTCTACCCCTTCATAAAGCTTTTGAGCAATTTGCATTGTACGAGATGCACCAAATCCATATTTCGTACTTGCGGCACGCTGCATTGTAGAAGTAATAAACGGAGCAGTTGGTTTTCTTTTTGTAGTTTTTTTAGTAACTTTTTCAACTGAAAATTGAGTTGATGGATTTGTTAAAAATTCAACAATTTTATCTGCATCTTCTTTTGTTTTAATAGTTTTTTCAACAGCTTTACCTTTGATTTTGGATAATTCAGCTTCAAACTGTTTACCTTCTTTATCCATTAGGGTATGAATAGTCCAATATTCTTGAGGAACAAATGCTTCAATTTCTTCTTCTCTTTCGCAAACCATTCTAAGAGCTACAGATTGAACTCTCCCTGCTGACAAATTTCGATTTCCAATTTGCTTCCACAAAACAGGACTCAATTTGAAACCTACAAGTTTATCAAGAATTTGACGAGTTTGTTGTGCTTGAACCATTTCCATATCAATAGAACGAGGATTTTCAATAGAATGTTTTACGGCTTTTGGCGTAATTTCGTTAAACACAACTCTATAAATCTTGTCATCCGGCACTTTTAGAACTTGGCGAACATGCCATGCAATAGCTTCTCCCTCACGGTCGGGGTCGGCTGCGAGATATATTTTATCCATTTTCTTCGCCAAATCATTTAATTTGGTTACGACTTTTTGTTTTCCTGGAATAACTTCAAATTTAGGAATAAAATGATTTTCAACATCAAAACCCAAATTTTGAGTTGCAGGGTCTTTTGTTGGCAAATTTCTAATATGCCCCATACTCGCTTCAATTGTATAACCATCACCCAAAATTTTCTTGATAGTTTTTGATTTTGCTGGTGATTCGACTATTACTAACGCTTTTTCTTTTTTCTTACTTGCCGTTGCCATTTATT
>CAKUTL010000101.1 GCA_934692295.1 uncultured Candidatus Melainabacteria bacterium | reverse complement strand
GAACCCGCACCTAATATGATTTTTGCCTTGTTTGCAACTGCTCTTTTTACAGTACTTACAAGTTCAATTTCTTCTTCATTTGTTAGTGTAGGAGATTCTCCTGTTGTTCCTGCAACAAGGATTGCATCACTACCGTTTTCGATTAAGTATTTGGCAAGTTTTTCAACTCTGTCATAATCGATTGCACCTGATTTTTCCATAGGTGTAACCATTGCGGTAATAACTTCTCCACAGTCATATCTTAAAGCCATGTTTTTTCCCTCTTTCTAGTCTGTATATCCCTATTCATAATTATATTACAAAATTAAACATTATGCCTAATTATTAAGAATATTGAATTTTTGAAAACCTTATATAGGAGTGAAATTTACATATCCTATTCACTTTTCATATTTTGTGCTAGAATTTTTAGTATGAATTGGAAGAATATTCAAAAGAAAAAAAGGGTATATATAGCTTTAATCTTAGTTTTAGTTGGAATTTTGGCATGGGCATTTATCACTGCTGGTGTTATTACTCATGACTTCAACAGGAAACAAGTTCAAGCACAAGGAGATGAACAAGAAGCTGTTGTTCAAGGCATAATTTTGACTGAAACCAAAGAGGAACAGAAATACTGGGAAATATACGGCGATACAGGTAAATGGGACAGTGCTAATGGTGTTGCTCAGCTCAATGGTGTTATAGGTAATTTTTATAAAGATAATGAAGTTTCAATGAGTTTTGAATCTTCAAAGGGAACTTATAATTCAAAAGAGGGAGATATAATCCTTTATGCCGATACATTTATTGCTTTGAAAGACGGTATTACTCTAAAAGCAGACAAATTGCATTGGTTTAATTCTCATTCTCCAATCGTTGCGGAAGGTCATATTCGAATTCAAAAAGGAAAAGAATTGTTATCAACAGCGGACAAAATCATAATAAATCCGGATTACAGTAGTTTTAAAATTATTGGGCACACTGTCTCTAAAGTTTATGAGGATAAAAAATAGTATGAAAAAAATATTTGCAGTATTAGTATCAATATTAGTGTTGACAGGAATTGCGGTTCAGGCTTCAGATTTGATTATTGAGTCAAAAAATCAAACGTATAACGAGGCTGATAATAAAATTAAATTCAATGGGAATGTAAAAGTCACAATTGATGATATGAAAGTTGTCGGCGATAGTGCGGATGTAAGTATTACAAAGGACCAAAATTTGGACACTGCGACTTTTTATGAAAAACCTTATGCTTTTGAAGTAAAAAAGAATAAGAAAAGAGAAGTTAAAGCAAATATTTTGAAAGTATCTTTGATTACAAAAATCGTAAGAGCTGAGGGTGATACCCAATCAATCGTTTTTGACGGTAAAAAGCCGATTGTAGTTATCAACTCCGATACTCAAGAATATGATACAAAAACAGGTGTTATGACTGCAACTGGTGCAGTTACAATGTTCTACAAAGAAATTGAAACATATTCAAATTCTGCACAGATTACAACGGATAAAAACGGCGATTTGAAACGTCTTGTTTTGATTGGAAACGCTAGAGTTAAACAAGAAAACAACGAATCTTTTGCCGATAGATTTGTATATGAGGCAACATCAGGAAACTTGACTGCTTACGGTAATACAACCTCAAACGCTATAATGGATGACGGTGCGAAACTTGTCCTAAAATCCGCTTACCAAGAATATAATCAAAAACGTTCGATTTTTAATGCTAGTGGAAATGTAAGGATTTGGTACCAAGATTATTATGCCGCAGGTCCAAAAGTTACATTATATCCAGGGGCAGGTTCTACAAAACCGAATGAAGCATATTTTACAGGCCGTTCAAGCATTACCCAAGGCGTGAGAACAATTTTTGCTGATAGAATTAAGATGACAATGAAACCTAAGAGTTTTGATGCTCAAGGAAATACTAGAACTGTAATCAAGAATGTAGGTTCTGGTTCTGATGATAATATGACACTAGGATTATAAAATTATGAAAGAAAAATTAGATAAAGCTATAGAGTGTTTTAAGAAAAAAGATTGGAATGGTGCTATTGATTTGTTTACTTCTATATTGGAAGTAGAACCAAACAATGCAGAAATTTATAACAATTTAGGACTTTGCTATGCAAATTTAGGTGATGATGAAAAAGCTGAGAAAAATTACC
>CAKUTL010000100.1 GCA_934692295.1 uncultured Candidatus Melainabacteria bacterium | reverse complement strand
ACAATTGAAATTGTAATAACAATCAAAAATCCAAAATGGTTTTGACCAAATGGCATTGGTACGTTCATACCCCAGAAACTACCTATCATTGTTGGAATTGACATGATGATTGTAATTGCTGCTAAAAATTTCATTACCAAGTTAAGGTTGTTGTTAATAATTGATGCCATACAATCCATCATGCTTTCCAAGATTGTTCTGTGCATTTCAACCATCTCGGATGCCTGTTTGTTTTCAATAATAACATCTTCTAGCATATCAATATCATCTTCTGTAAACTTCAAAATTCTTTGTAAGTTTGCGGTATGTACCATTCTCAAAAGTTTTTGAAGTACAAGTTGGTTATCTTTTAAGGCTGTTGTGAAATATACCAAAGATTTCTGTATTTCCATTAGTTGGAATAGAGCCTTGTTATTTGTTGTTTTTCTTAGTGAATCTTCAATACTTTCGGTTTGTTTATTGATTATATTCAAGTATCTCAGATAAAACTTCGCAGCTCTGAACAAGATACTAAGCATAAAATTTGCTTTATGACGTGTGTCAAAAAACTTTGAAGTATCTGTGTTGAATGAATTAATAATCTTATTTTCGTGAGAACATACGGTAATAACACTTTCTGGGGTAAAAATCAGACCTAATGGCAAAGTGTCAAAATTACCTTCCTCATCCATTACTGGCACATTAGTAATGATTAAGAGATTTCCGTCTTCAAAATCCATACGTGATAACTCGTCGGCGTCTAATGAGTTATTTAAAAAACTCTCATCAAGTCCTAAAACTAAAGACACTTGTTGAATTTCTTCTCTTGTCGGATTTATCAAATTGAACCAAGAACCTGAAACGGCTTCATTCAAGTTCAAGATTTTTAGTGATCCATCATCTTGGGTTTTTGAAATCTCTAACATTTTACTATTCCTAATTGCCCGATTACAGAACAATTAAACTACACATGAAATAAAAGTTCAATAGTCTAAATTGTGGAAATTGTAAAATTATTCTTCATCCTCATCGTCGTCTTTTTTGATTTTATCAACAACCATTTTTGCCATTTCTTTTGCGATAACTTTTTGAGTATCTTCCGGACAATTTTGAAGCATATTCATTGCGGTTCTAAGGGTTGTATCAATATCGTACCAGCGACCACGTCTATTGTCATCTAGTCCAGAACCAACTGCATTGATGATGTCATCTACTGCTTCAAATTTTTCATCTTCAATGTTGTGTTCAATGATGATTTTGATTAAGTTTAGAGCCACTCTGATTTGTGTTTGGTCATCAGTTTCTTCTAGTGTTCTTACTGCTTCTGATAATACTGGGTCTTTGTCATACCAGCGTCTGTGTTGTTGAGAGTATTCTTCTTTCATCTTCCTTTTTCTCCTTTATGTACTGAAATTATAATAAAATTTATCCTTGTTTGAAGGTTACTCCTTTAGTACCTTTTGGATACTGCCAATCAATAGCCTTCTTTTCACATGCTATGCGGCATGCACCGCATTCTAAACAATTTTCGTAATTTATAATCAATTCTTGATTTTCGTCATTCCATTCATATACTTTCGCAGGACAAATATAGGTGCAATTGCGTGTTTTGCAGGTCTTGCATTTTTCTTTGTCGGGCTTTAAGTGTGATTCTGTATCTGGTGAATATTTTAGCGTATATAATTTTTTATCTATGTTCATACCAAAATACTCCATATTAAACGAATAATTGCAAAAACATCTTTTACCAATTCCGAAAATTTTCTGTCAGTAAAAATACTTTTAATAAATCCCCAATAGTTGGTTCTTTTCGGAGTTCCGTCTGCAGATGTAAACATATCAAAAAACGCATTAACTTTTCTCAAATAGTAATCAAGAAATGCTTTTTGTCTTTGATGGAAAATATTCATCAAATCTTTGTATGTTTTCATATCTTTTAGAACAAAAGAATTTTTTAATTTCTGCTCATAGCGAGAGAGGAATTTTTTTGAGAAATTCCCATTATTGAGAGCTTCAATTGCAGTTTCTCCAGCAAGTTTTCCACTAATCATTGCGAGATTTGTTCCTTCCCAATGAAGATTGTTAACCAGCATGCCAGCATCTCCGACAATCATAACTCCATTGTCGCAAAGTTTAGGAATTTTTTTGTATCCGCCTTCTGGAATTAAATGTGCAGAATATTC
>CAKUTL010000099.1 GCA_934692295.1 uncultured Candidatus Melainabacteria bacterium | reverse complement strand
CATATACTATTTTATATAAACTTGGCTCAACATTAGGTTTTACTTTTGAAAAAGCATCCTTATCAGAAGATGAAATTAATAAAGCGGTAAATCATGTTTCAGAAGTTTTAGGACAAGAATTCAAATCTATTGATGAAGTTCTTGAACTTAGAAAACAAGCTCGTTCTGAAAAAAACTGGGATATTGCAGACAAAATCAGAATTGCTTTTGATGAATGTGGAATTGTTCTAAAAGATACAAAAGAAGGCACAACAGTCGAAGCAAAATAAATATTTTATTGAGAACTTTTGATTATAGTTTAATGGGGTAGTCTTTTGGAATGTTCCAACCTACGGATTCTATTAAATATGCACAGGCGTTCATTCCACTGTTTCCACCCTTATTTTTACAGGCATCTATTAGTTCATCTCTGTCAGCGTCCCATTCTTTATGGGTATATACTATAAAGCCTTGCGGAGAACAGGTTGAAAGTTTTGCAGGGCAGCCCATGTCGTAGTATGGGTCAGTTTGTTTAATGTTTGTATTTCCCACCATTAAGGAGAAAATATCTCGACCAAAAATGTTTGGTGCATTTGTCCCATTTATGTCAATATAAATTACTTTTCCTGATATTCTTCCATTACTTCCAATATTAGAGGCATAAATCATAGCTCCATTTGGTAAACAAAAAGCATTGTCTTGCCAAAAAGTGTATAGCCCAAAGTTTCCGGTAGAAGTTTTTATTCTTGTTCCTGATTCTCCGTATTTCGCTTTGTATTTACAACTTGTTGTTTTTAAATATGGAGCATAGTATTTTTGAGCAAATGTATCTCCATAAGCAAGACTGGTTCCTGTTGATGTAAAATCCCAACTATCAACATCTCCATAGTCTTCTATCGCAAATCGTTCTGCATTTTTCAATAATGTATATGTTTGTTTGAGTTTATTTATAACAACAACTTTTTGGTATTTGGAAATAAGTGTTGGAAGAGTTAAAGCCATAACAATTCCGATAATTCCAATAGTTATCAACACTTCTGCGAGTGTAAATGCTAATTTTGCTTGATTATTTGCCACGCTAATCTCCTCTGTTCTTTTATCGCGTACGCGATAGGATGTAATTTATATTACATTCAATATTATTAATATGCAAGAAATTAAGAAAAAATTGATATGTAACGCTTTAGCAAAAGCTGTAAAACGCCTTAGAGGTAATAAAAGTCAGTTCATTTTAGGGGCAGAGTATGATATTCCCTCATCTGTAATTAGTGATATTGAAAGAGCCGTTAAGGACCCGCAGCTTACGACGCTGTTTAAATTGGCAAATGCTTTTGGTTTATCTATTTCTCAATTTTTATTTGAATTAGAAAAAGAACTTCCAGAGGATTTTAATATTGGAGAAGATTAAAAAAGACAGATGATTTTTCATCTGTCTTTAAATTTAATAATAATTTATTTGAGTTATTTATTAATTCCTTTGTCAACAATTGCTTTTGCTAAAACCCCATTGATAAAGTTTGCACTGTCATCAGTTGAGTATTTTTTAGCAAGTTCAATTGCTTCATCTACAACAACTTTCATTGGAGTTTCTTTGATAAACAAAAGTTCTGAAAGTGCAATTCTTAAAATGTCTTTATCCATTTTTACTAGTCTATCAAAGTCCCAACCTTCAGAATATTTATCAATATCATTATCGATTTCTTCATGGTTTTCTTGATAGCATTGAGCAATTTGGATTGCATAAGTCTTTACATCTCCTTCAGATTCAAGAGTTGTAAATTCTGCAATTTCAAGAGCTAATAAGGCTTTATCAGCAATATCAATCATTTCATTGATTCTACCTGTCATATCTGATGTCATTGGAAGAGGAACAGGAATATTTGTTGCATTCATTGGTCTATTCAAGTTAATTTCGTGTTCTGCTTCATAATCATCAATTTTATTTTTCATATCAATCAATGAACCAAGTGCCAATTTAAGTTCGTCATGTGCACTGCTAGACAAAATTCTTACTGATTTAAGAACAATGTCATCTAAACTTTCTTTTGAATAGTTTGTAATCTTTTTATCAAATTGAGAAAGCAATATAAATGCTAATTCTCTAGATGCTCTGCGGGCTTGCATATTTTTCTACCTCATAAATTTTTCACATTTTACTTATAAGGTTATGCTATCATGAAAAATTTTTAACCTCAAGAAATTTCTTAA
>CAKUTL010000098.1 GCA_934692295.1 uncultured Candidatus Melainabacteria bacterium | reverse complement strand
ATTTGTGTATTACTAAATACTTTTCTTGCTACATTATAACTTGTAGAATATTTTTTTGCAAGAAGTTTACAAAAGCTGCCGCCTTTTGTTATAAAACTTTACCATATAAAAGAGGAGCAAAAACTCCTCTTTTTAAACTTTTTGTTTATAAAACAAAACTAAATTGTCATACCGCCATCAACTTCTAATACTTGACCAGTAATATAATCTGTATCAAGAGCTAGGAATTTAACGGCAGCAGCAATATCTTCTGCTTTACCCATTCTTCTTAAAGCAATTGCTTTCAAATATTCATCAATATTTGGTAAATCTTTTGTCATATCTGTAGCAATGAAACCAGGAGCAACAGCATTAACTCTAACACCACGAGAACCCAATTCTTTTGCTAATGATTTTGTAAAACCAATCAAACCAGCTTTCGCAGCTGAATAGTTTGCTTGACCAGCATTACCATACAAACCAACAACAGATGACATATTAACAATAGCACCGCTTCTTTGTTTCATCATAAGTTTTACAACCGGTTTTGAAACATAAAAAGCACTGTTTAAGTTAGTATTGATAACTGCATTCCATTTGTCTTCGCCCATTCTGATAAACAAATCATCACGAGTAATACCTGCATTGTTAATCAATACATCAATTCTTCCGTATTTTTCTACGATTTTTGCAATATTTTCATCAACTTCTGCTTGATTAGAAACGTCAAATTTGTAGCTTTCAGAATTTGAACCTAATGCCTTTAATTCTTCAACTGTTTTTGCTGCAGCTTCAGCGTTACCAGCAAAGTTGATAACTACATCACAATCAGCTTTAGCAAGTTCTAAAGCACAAGCTTTACCAATACCACGAGAACCGCCTGTTACTAATGCAACTTTTTTATCTGTCATAATTTTCTCCTTATTTTATCCTTTGTATTATTTTAAACCGCAGCCATTTCTTCTTTCAAAGCATTAACAGTAGCTTCTAAAGATTCTTTGTCATATACGTTGAATGTTTTAACATCAGAATTGATTTTTCTATTCAATCCTGCCAAAACTTTTCCTGGTCCGATTTCAACAAATGTATCAACACCGTTTTTAATCATATTTTCAATAGTTTGAGTCCAATGAACTGATGAATAGATTTGTCTAGGCATTTTATTTTTAAAATCGTCAGCCGCAATAGTTGCAGCAGCGTCAACGTTTGTAACTACAGGAATTGAAGCAGAGCTAATATCCAAATCTGCAACAAATGAAGCAAATTCTTTGCCGGCATTTTCTAAGAATTTTGAGTGGAAAGCACCAGAAACAGCAAGAGGAACAACTCTTCTTGCACCAGCTTCCATCAATAATTCACCAGCTTTTGCAACAGCAGCTTCATCACCTGTGATAACAACTTGAGCCGGAGAGTTATAATTTGCAACATCTACATATCCAACTTCTGATGCCTTTTTCAATACGTCTTCAAGACTACCTGCTGGAGCATTTAAAATAGCAGCCATAGCACCGCCTTTTACTTGACCCATCAAATCAGCTCTTTTTTGAATTGCTTTTAATGTTGTTTCTAAGTCCATAACACCAGAACAATACATTGCACAATATTCACCCAAGCTATGACCAGCTGTAAATGTTGGGATAACTTTTAATTGTGATTTAAATGCTTCCAAAGCTGCAATAGACATTGTAACAATTGCAGGTTGAGTATTAACTGTTTGTTTTAGAGCTTCTTCCGGTCCTTCAAAACACATTGAAGTAACACTCTTACCTAAAACTTTATCAGCTGTTTCAAAAACTTTTTTTGCAACATCATAATTTTCATACAAATCTTTTCCCATACCTACAGCTTGAGCTCCTTGCCCAGGGAAAATAAAAGCAATTTTCTTTGTCATAAATAACTCCCCTTATTCTACAAAATCTTCTATAGCTAGATTATATAATAAATACGCCAAAAGTAAAATAAATTAAGCGAAAAGCAAACATTTAGGAATAAACTAAAAGAGTGTGAGCAACAAACTCACACTCTTTTTATAAAATTGTTTTTTGAATTTATTAGCAAATACCTTCACGAAGCCTTACAACAGCAGCACCCCATGTCATACCTGCGCCAAATCCACAAAGAATAGCTTTTGAACCAAGTTTAATTTTACCTTGTTCAACGCCTTCAACCAATGCGATTGGAATAGAAGCAGCTGAAGTATTTCCATAATATTTAATATTAGAAATAACTTTTTCATC
>CAKUTL010000097.1 GCA_934692295.1 uncultured Candidatus Melainabacteria bacterium | reverse complement strand
ACACTTCCAAAAATTGGTAGGTATTTGTTTTCAGTCATTTCATCAATGAGTTTCTTTTTGTCAAACCCAATATTATAGCCAGTATAATTTTTCCCTTTTGCATAATTATTCCACAAGGTCAAATTATCACTTTCCGTTGAAAAAGAAGTTGTGAAGTATTCTAGTTTATTACGAAAATCATTTTCGCCATCGACAATGTGTTTGTACTTGTTACTAAAATGAATTTTAATTTTACCAAACAAATCTGGATTAAGTTCAGGAATTTCATCTATTAATTTAACAATTAGCCGGTAAGAATAAGCGATTTCTTCTTTATCATTAAGATATAGAGCATTAGAAAAACGCAAAGTTCCTCCTGATAAGATATTCAATAGCTTTTCAGGTTTTGTATAATGGTAAATTGTGCAATTTTTGTCAGTATCTAAAACTTTTTTTATTTTAGGAATTTTTTCCAGCAAATCATCATAATAAGACATCAAGAAACCTCTTCAAACTATATTCTTATTATAACATATTTTGCACTTTTTTACGAAAATATTATTTTTTAATAGATGACTCTAAGCGTTTTTTAATATGTAAAACTTCGTCTTTTGTTAAATATTTATGGAATTTAGAAAATTCTTCCATAATTTCCCAAGAAGAGTAGTTTCTAGTTTCAACTTTTTTAAGCCAATCATTAACTTCTTTTGTAATCATCTTTTCTCCTAATACCTAAAAACACTAAATTTATTAACCATGATTATACATAAAAAAGTAAAATAATTTCAAGAGTTTTAATTTTTGTAACTAAAAGCGTTGGATAAATATCCAACGCTTCTAAAATTTATTATGTTGTAATGGTACCTTATTTAAATAATTTATCCATTCTTTCAACTGCTTCTTTGGTATTTTCTCTGCTTCCGAATGAAGTTAAGCGGAAGTAGCCTTCTCCATTTCTGCCAAATCCAGAGCCTGGAGTTCCTACTACTTGAATGTTTTCGAGTAAGTAATCAAAAAATTCCCAAGACTTCATGTTGTTAGGGCATTTTAACCAAATATATGGAGAGTGTTGACCTCCAATGTGCCAGATATTATGTTTTTTAAGTACATCTGAAATAATCTTTGCATTTTCTTTGTAATAATTTAGATTTTCTTGAATTTCTTTTTGCCCAACTTCGCTAAATACAGCTTCTGCTCCTCGTTGAACAATATATGGAACTCCATTGAATTTGGTTGTTTGACGTCTAAGCCACATTTTGTTTAACAATCCGTTTTCGAGTTCTTTTGGAACAACTGTCCAGCCACATCTTGTTCCTGTAAATCCTGCCATTTTAGAGAAAGAACAGAATTCTATTGCACAAGATTTAGCTCCTTCAATTTCAAAAATACTTCTTGGAAGTTCTTCGTCTGTGATGAAACATTCATAGGCTGCATCAAAAAGAATTACTGATTTATTTTCTTTTGCATAATCAACCCAAGCCTTTAATTGTTCTTTGTTATAAACAGCTCCCGTAGGATTGTTTGGAGAACAAATATAAATTATGTCTGCTTTTATTGATTTATCTGGAAGTGGCAAGAATTTGTTGTCAGCATTTGCATCAATATAAACAACTTTTCTTCCTGCCATAATATTTGTATCAACATAAACAGGATAAACTGGATCTGGAACAAGAACGGTATTATCAACTGCAAATAGGTCTAAAATATTACCTAAATCTGATTTAGCTCCGTCAGAGATAAAAATTTCGTCATTATCAAGATTTACTCCGTGGGTTTCGTAATATTTTTGAAGCTTAGTTTTCAAAAATTCGTAACCTTGTTCTGGTCCGTAACCATGAAAAGATTCTTTTTCACCCATTTCTTCAGATGCGTGTTTTAGAGCTTTAACAACTTCTTTACATAGAGGAAGTGTTACATCTCCAATTCCTAATTTGATGATTTTTTTGTCAGGGTATTTTGCAGCGAACTCATTAACTTTTTTTGCAACAGTTGAAAATAGATAACTATCTGCAATATTTTGATAATTTGTGTTTATATTCATAAATCAATACTCCATCTTAATATGCTTTTCAAGTGTAATTATATCATGAATTGTTAAATTATATTTACCAAAGTTAATATTTAGTCAAAAAATATTTTTTTTTTAACTTAATTCTGTTATAGTTTATAGAAAGACTATGAAAGTAGTAGAAAATTTAAAAAGGAATAAGATGGTAAACGCTCTAAATCATACTCAATCAACATCATCAAAAATTAAAGCTAAAAAGATGTATGTTTCAACCCCAATTAACAGAGTTCAAGAAGTTGAAAACCGATTAAGCAAAATCTTCAAAGAAGAATTAGATTCAGAAGGTTCAATTCTTGTAAGCTATAAACCAGAAGTTGTTTCAAAACTAGCAAGATTTATTCTTGGTCATGTTAATCGTTCAGCATCAATTGGTATTGCGGGAGAAACAGCGAGCGGGAAATCAACTATTACTTTAGATATAATTGACACAATCAAATCTTTTGCTACTGAATTTGAAATAGAAGATGCAATTACCAGAGTTAATACTGATGATTATTATTATGATCGTTCTGAAATGGTTAAAAAAGCTGGTAGTTTTGCAGAGTTTGCAAAAAATTATGACCTTGATGTTCCTCATGCTCTTGAATTGGAACTTATGAGCAAACATAT
>CAKUTL010000096.1 GCA_934692295.1 uncultured Candidatus Melainabacteria bacterium | reverse complement strand
AATGAAGGCTATGTTGCTGGCATGAAGTTTGAATTATGCGAACTTGGTGAGCCAGATGCAACAGGTAGAAGAAAACCTGTTGGAACAGGCAAATTCGTCGTTGAAGATGTTGATACTGTTATTGTTGCATTAGGTACTGGTCCTAACCCAATTATTCAAAGATCTGCAGAAGCTGAAGGGTTAGACATTATCACTGATGCTAAAGGCTATATTTCAGTAGATGCTGATACTCGTTCAACAAATATCCCATGTGTATTTGCAGGTGGTGACGTTGCTCCTGTTGGTGCATCAAACGCTATTAACGCAATGGGTGCTGGTAAAAAAGCTGCAAAAGCTATTAACGAGATGCTTAAATAATTAATTTAAATAATTTAAAAACTCCGTATATCTAATAAAGACATACGGAGTTTTTTGATTTAATATTCAATCCTAATAATACATTCCACCTTCTTCAAGAACTCTAGCTCCGCAACCCCAACCTCTCGGGCTGTTCTTTTCAGGTAAACAACCCCAAGACAAGTATTGAGAATTATACATTGAATCTAAATTTCCATTTCTATAAACAGAATAATCTCTTCCTCCTTCAGGAAATATCAATCCTTCATCAGAAAGCTGGAATTCAAACAAATCTCTTCCCCATTGATTCGGGCGTTCTTTCCCATTAATATCAATATCGATGTAAGCAACACTTGTAATTAATTTTGTACCGTACTTTTCAACCTGTGCTAACTTTGAAGTTGTATTGTAATTTTTGTAAACTCCAATATACAAGATTGCTCCATTATTTAATGTAAAAGACCAAGGTCCACGTGTACCTGTCCCGTTGGCTTTTAAATATTTATAAGTTATAGTTCCTGTTTTTTGTAAAGAAATACCACTAAAAATTCCGGATAGCTCTGATACAAATTTTTGGCAATTACTATCATTCCAATTTGATGGATCACAAGATGAGATACCAGAAGCTTGTACGGATTCAAATGCAGGAGTTTGAGATAATACATCTACATCGTTTGAAGCTAAATATCTCTTAAAACCTTGGTTTAAAATCGCATAAGTCTGTATTAGTTTCGTTGCAGACACCTTCTTTTGCATTTTCGTCATCAAAACAGGTATTGTAATTGCGGCGACAACTCCAATTATTCCTAAGGTTATTAATACTTCTGCAAGAGTAAAGCCGTTTTTTATCCTCATTAGAACTCCTTTATTCTAAATATACACTCAAGGAGGAACAATTGTCAACTGATAGTATATATTTAATCCCCGAAAGTGTACAAAATTATGTCAGGCTATGTTTACAGTTAGTTAACAGGAGTGGCGTTTATGATTGAAATCGGTAGCAAAATAAAACAACTCAGAGGACAGAAAAATTTAACACAAGACCAATTGGCAAGTCGCTTGTCTGTTACAAAATCTGTTATAAGTGCCTATGAAAACGGTTTGAGGTTCCCATCGTTAGAGGTATTGATTCAGCTTGCTTATGTGTTTAATGTTACTACTGACTATTTACTTGGAGTGAACAAAAAACAAGTTCTTGATGTTTCAGAACTTACGCCTTCACAAATTGAGGCAATTAATAAACTTATTGAAGAATTTAAAAAATAGTTATGTAGAAAATTTACTCATTTAATTTGTTGTTTTGGTTTTGATATAAAATGCAATGATTATATATTGTTTCCTTTCCGGGGGTGTAAAAGTTCATATTTATCTTTTTGTAGTGCGGTGCAACAACTTTCTAAATTTCTTGCGATAAAAACTAAATAATGATAAAGTATTATTGAAGGGAAGAGATATGCAAGAAGTTATTTTTGATGAGGCAAAAACTAATTTTTTTAAAATTGATACTCCGATAGGGAAATTGAAATTCTTTGTAAATTCGGTAATTATTTTTATATCTCAAATTATAGTTATTGTTGGAATGTATTTTGTTGGATCAAAATTTTATATTAATCCTTCTCTATATTGGATTTCGTTTGTAATTTTTTTATTCTTTTTATATTTGTTTTTAGTAAATTATGCAAAAAGATTGTGGGATATTTTGGGGAACAAAAAACTTGCTATTATTGTTGCAATTTTACTTATAATGCTTAGTTTTACTGTATATTTTTCATCTGTGTTGTCTTTTGTTTTGAATTTTATTGCTTTTTTAATTTTGATTTTTTCATCTGGAAAGTTAATAAAGAAATCTGAATAAATTTGGTGAATTATGAATAGTATTTTAAAAAACAGTTTGATAATATTTTTTAGTTTAATTGTAAGTTCTATGCCTGTGTTGGCACTAGATTTAGACTTGTCTGTAGATGAGGAAATTAAGAAAAAATATGATACCTCAAAACTTCAATATGATGTATTACCAGCTCTTCCAAAGGTTGATTCAGCAAAAACAACTACTCCTCAAAAACCAGCAACAAGTTCTACAACTACAACCGCTGTACCAAAAGCAACCCCGACTTATACTGTTGAAGCACCAAATGTTACAAAAGCAGATTTAAAAAATGCTATAAAAATTCCTGCGGGTACAAAATTTCAAGTTCGTTCTGACCAAAAAATTTCTGATTGGCTAAGAGCAGGGAATACTGTATCTTTCACAACTTATGCACCTATTTATAAGTCATATATTTCAATTCCAGTTGGCTCAAAAATTTATGGACGAATTGAGG
>CAKUTL010000095.1 GCA_934692295.1 uncultured Candidatus Melainabacteria bacterium | reverse complement strand
TGATTTAAATCAAAATATACTTTCACACTACACTCCTTAGTTTCAATTATAACAATTCTAAAGAAAAAATTTTGTTACCGTGTTGGGCATTATTAAGAAAATTTTACAAAGTGGCTAATATTTCTATAAGCTTTGGTATTTTTTGAATATAATATGGAGTGTAATACTTACAATTAAAACTAATTGTAGAAATCAAGGAGAAAAGAATGCTAATGACTGAAATGAAGTGTGATATAAAAGATATTAACTTAGCAGAACAAGGTAAAAACCAAATTGATTGGGCTTTTAAAGATATGCCTGTATTGAAAAAAATCAGAGAAAGATTTATAAAAGAACAACCATTCAAAGGTTTGAAGTTGTCAGCTTGTGTTCACGTAACAAAAGAAACTGCTGCTCTTTGTACTGTAATGAAAGCAGGTGGAGCTGATGCGGTTTTAGTTGCGTCTAATCCGTTATCAACTCAAGATGATGTTGCTGCTGCTTTGGTAAAATATTATGACATCCCAGTTTTTGCGGTTGCAGGGGAAACTGTTGATCAATACAAGCAACATATTCAAGAAGCAATTAATCATAATCCGGATATTATTATTGATGATGGTTGTGATATGGTTTCTACAATTCATGCTCAAAGACCAGATTTAATCAGTAAAATTATTGGTTCAACTGAGGAAACTACAACCGGTATTATCAGACTTCAAGCGATGGAAGCTCAAGGGACTCTTGGATTCCCTGCTGTTGGAGTTAATACAAGTTTAACAAAACACTTATATGATAACCGTTATGGTACAGGTCAAAGTTCTTTTGATGGTGTTTTGAGAGCTGCAAATATTCTAATTGCCGGTAAAACAGTTGTTGTTTCCGGTTATGGATGGTGCGGTAAAGGTGTTGCTTTAAGAGCAAAAGCATTAGGTGCTAATGTTATTGTTTGTGAAGTTGACCCTCTTAAAGCTCTTGAAGCTGCAATGGAAGGTTATAGAGTTATGCCTATTGAAAAAGCAGCTCTTGAAGGTGATTTATTCTTGACTGTAACTGGTGATAAACACGTAATTGATATTCAACACTTGTTATCAATGAAAGATGGAGCTTTCGTTGGTAATGTTGGACACTTCGATTGGGAAGTTAATGTTGCAGATTTGAAACCATATGCTAAAGAAATTAAACAAATTAGACCTAACTTAGAAGAATATGTTCTAAATAATGGTAAATCTTTGTATGTTTTAGCTGAAGGTAGATTGGTTAACCTTGTTGCCGCAGAAGGACACCCTGCCAGTGTTATGGATATGAGTTTTGCTAACCAAGCATTGGGTATTGAATTCCTTGTTAAAAATAAAGGTAAATTAGAAAATAAATTATATACTCTTCCTCATGAAGTTGATGTTAAAATTGCTGAATTGAAACTTCAATCTATGGGTATAGAAATTGATACATTGACAAAGGAACAAGAAGAGTACTTAAATAGCTGGAATATTTAATCCGCTATACAGATTTCAACTCCGAAAAAATACAGCCACTGAATTAAATTTCAATGGCTGTTATTTTTATCATAATTAAATTATTGTTGTTCTATTTTGGATTGTTCTTCTTTTTTATTTTCAATAATTGAAGAAATAAGGGCCGCAACAATAAATACTAATCCAATTAACCCTGTTACAACTTCTGGTATTTCTTTAACAGTTGTAATAAGCATTATTATTGCTAATGCACCAATTGCCCAGTGAGCTCCATGCTCAAGGTATTTGAATTTTGCAAGGGTTTTGGTTTCAACAAGCATAATTGTTAATGACCTAACAAACATTGCTCCAATTGCAAGCCCGATTGTAATAATGATTACGTCGTTGCTTAATGCAAAAGCTCCAAGAACTCCGTCTAAAGAAAAAGAGGCATCAATAAGTTCAAGATATATGAAACTAATTAATCCTGTACATTTAAGAGCGTTTGTTGCACATTTTGCAGCTCGCATTTCTTCATGTTTTTCAAGATAATGTGCAACTCCGTCTATGGCTAAGAATGTGATGATTCCTGCTATACCAGAAAGAGTAACTGAATGTTTGATTTCTGCCGGCATGAATGATTGTAAAATAATAATTGTAACTAGGGATATAATTATTTCGATTCCTTTTATGTGGTTTAAGTGAGAAAGAGGTGCTTCAATTGGAGTAATCCAATGTACATCTTTTTTGTGATTGAAAAAGTAGTTTAAGAATAACATTATTAAAAATAAACCACCAAAAGTTACTATTGGAGCATGTGTTAAGTGTAAATAATGAGCATACTTATCAGGATCAGTTAATGCAATATTTGTAACTGTTAACATATCTAATTTTGCAAAAATTGCAACAACTAAGATAGGGAATAAAAATCTCATTCCAAATACGGCAATTGCAATACCCCATGTCAAAAATCTATGTCGCCAAGCTTCAGACATATGCTCAAGTTTCATTGCATTAACAACTGCGTTATCGAAAGATAAACTAGTTTCTAATATTGCCAATATCATAACAATAAAAACTGAAACCAAACCCGCTCCAGAATGGACATGTTCACCCCACAAATAAGCAGTAATAACACCAAATATTGTCAAAAAATATGACCCAATAAAATATTTATGTACACCCATTTTTCATCCTCATCTATTTTATACTTCTAACCTTTTGAATTCTAACATTTAAGGAGTTTTTTACATCATATAAAAATACTAA
>CAKUTL010000094.1 GCA_934692295.1 uncultured Candidatus Melainabacteria bacterium | reverse complement strand
CTATGAAATGTAAATTTCAATTATTTATTTTCTTTTAATCCTTTAGCAAAAGATTCATTTGCTCTTGATTTGATTTCTGCTTTGATAATATCAATGAATTCATCAACTTTGAATGTGCCGACTTGACCAATTGCTCTAGCTCTAACAGCTACAGAGTTAGCTTCAATTTCTTTGTCGCCGATTACACAAACATAAGGGATTTTCTTATCTTGAAGTGATTCTCTAATTTTGTAGTTCATGCTTTCAGATCTGTCATCAAGATTTACTCTGATACCGGCATCACGCATTTTTCTGTAAACTTGTTCTGCAAAATCAATGTGTTTTTCATTTGAGATTGGAACGATGTTTACTTGAGTTGGGGCAAGCCATGTTGGGAAAGCACCTGCGTAGTGTTCAATCAAGATTCCGTGGAATCTTTCCATAGAACCAAAGATTACTCTGTGTAGCATCAATGGAGTTTTCAATTGACCGTCTTTATCTTGATATTTAATATCAAATCTTGCCGGTAAGTTGAAGTCTAACTGAATTGTAGCACATTGCCAAGTTCTGCCGATAGCATCTTTGATTTTGAAGTCGATTTTAGGTCCGTAGAATGCACCATCACCTTCATTGATGTCATATTTCATTCCACGTCTATCCATAGCTTCTTTCAAACCAGCTTCAGCTTTGTCCCAGTTTTCGATTTCTCCGATGAAACTTTCTGGTCTTGTTGATAATTCAACTTCAAATTTCATATTGAAAATTGCAAGAGTGTCTGCAACAAAATCAATAATTCTGTTGATTTCATCAACCAATTGTTCCGGAGTACAGAATATGTGGGCATCATCTTGAGTGAAACCTTGAACACGAGTCAATCCGGACAAAGCACCTGATTTTTCTTTACGATAAACAGTACCAAGTTCTGCCATTCTTAGTGGTAATGAACGGTATGAATATCTGTTTGCTTGATAAATCAAGATGTGGAATGGACAGTTCATTGGCTTTAAGATAAATTGTTCATCTGAATCTTCATCTTTTTGGATAAAGAACATGTTTTCTCTGTAATGGTCTGCGTGACCAGAAATTTCCCACAATTTAGATTTCGCAATGTGTGGGGTGTTTACGATTACGTAACCACGTTTTCTGTGTTCTTCTCTCCAGTAATTTTCGATTTCTTCTCTAACGATAGCTAAGTTTGGATGCCACAAAACAAGTCCACCACCTAATTCTTCTCTTGTTGAGAATAGGTCTAGTTTTGTTCCTAATTTTCTGTGGTCACGTTTTTCAGCTTCTTCCAAGAATGTTAAATAAGCTTGCAAATCTTCTTTATTCCAGTATGCAGTAGCATAAATTCTTTGAAGCATTTTATTCTTTTCATTGCCTCTCCAGTATGCACCTGCAACTTTTAACAATTTGAAGGCATTTGCTTTAATATATGATGTATTTGGAAGGTGTGGACCTGCACATAGGTCGTTAAATAAAGCATTTCCGTCTTTGTCTTTTGTGATGTACAAAGTTGGGTTGTCGTTTCTGTGTTCTTCAAGAAGTTCTGCTTTGTAGATTTCACCTTCTTTTTTGAATTCTTCAATTTGTTTGTCAACATCAGGAATTACATATTTTTCAAATGTAAGATTTTGTTTGATGATTTCTTTCATTTTTTCTTCGATTTTAGCCAAATCTTCATGAGTGAAAGCATGACCATCGGTTAAATCAAAGTCGTAGTAAAAACCATCAGCTGTTGCTGGTCCTATTGCTAACTTTGCAGATGGGAACAGGCTCTGAACGGCTTGTGCCATGATGTGTGATGTTGAGTGTCTTAAAATAGACAAAGTTTCGTTGTTCTTTTCCATTTTCTTCTTTCTATCCTTTTAGGGGTAAATTGAATTTATATATAAAAACCCTTATATATCAAATTTACCCTCGAGGTGGATCCCTCTAACTACTTACAATTACAATTATAGTACGGGGGTAAATAATTACAAGTTTTAACAATTAAAAAGAAAGATACTTACTTGATAGAGTTGATGATGCTTTTTGCTGCGACAAAACCTGTTGACCAGCAATTTTGGAGATTAAAACCTCCGCAAAATCCGTCAACATCCATAACTTCTCCACAGAAATATAACCCTTCATTCTTTCGAGATTCCATTGAGGTTGGATTTATTTCTTTTAAGTTTATCCCTCCACAAGTTACTACTTCTCCATCTGGAACATTGCCTGTTATCGTAATTTCAAAATTGGTTAATTTGTTTAATATGTTATCTCGCATTTTTCCATTTATTTTGTGGCAAGGCGTAGCTTCTTGAATATCAAGGCTGTTTAATAGCCAATTAGCAAAAGACTTTGGCACAAATTGCCCAAGAAGATTTTTGATTTCTTTATGTGGATTTTTATCTAGTAATTCTTGCAAGTTCAAATTTTCAAGGATTTGTAAGTTTATTTTATAAGGTTTTTCTTTTCTTGCATATATGGATGAAATTTTATAAATCAACGGTCCAGAAATTCCCTTGTGGGTAAAAATTATATCGCCAATCCCGAGGTTTTTGAAATCTTTCCCATTTACTTTTACATTTTTTATTGAAACTCCTGAAATATCTGAAAAATCTTCTTTTGTTACAAGTCCAACAAGAGCTTGCACTGGGGTTTCAATTTTGATGTCTAGAGGTGTAAGTATTTTAAAATCTGAGTGTCCTCCGATTGCAAGAACAACTATATCAAAGGCATATTTGCTTTTGTTTGTT
>CAKUTL010000093.1 GCA_934692295.1 uncultured Candidatus Melainabacteria bacterium | reverse complement strand
AACAGCATCTGTAATATCTGAAAGTAATGTTAATGGTTCTCTTGTGATTTCAACCATTTTTGTGTATTGAGCATCTGTCAATTCGTTTAAATTGTATTGAGTCAAATATGGTTTCAATCTTTCTTTTAATTCTTCCATAGGAAGCATTTTGATATAATGGCTGTTCATCCATTTTAATTTGTCATATTCAAAAATAGAATTAGATGAAGAAATTTCGTTAAGTCTGAAATCTTTTGCAATTTCATCAACTGATTTAATTTCTTCTCCATCAGATGGGGACCATCCTAATAGTGCAACAAAGTTAATCAACGCATCTGTTAAGTAGCCTTGTTTTACGAAATCTGAAACGGCTGTAGCTCCGTGACGTTTTGATAATTTACTTCTATCTGGAGCCAAAATCATTCCTAAGTGTCCGAATTTTGGAACTTCAAAACCTAAAGCCTCAAAGATTAGGATTTGTTTGTATGTGTTAGAAATATGGTCTTCTCCACGGATAACGTGAGAAATTTTCATCAAAGCATCATCAATTACAACTGCAAAGTTGTAAGTTGGTGCTCCGTTTGATTTTTGAATTACAAAGTCGCCTAATAGGTCTGTATCCATATGTAATTCCCCTTTAACAACATCGTCAAATTTTAAAATAGAAGAATCGTGAAAAGCTTTTTGAGCTTTAGCGATATTGAATCTGATTGCAGGTTTTCTTCCTTCTGCTCTCAATTTTGCTTTTTCTTCTTCTGTTAGGTTTTCGCATTTTTTAGAATAAACATAAGGTTTTTTAGCCTTAGTTGCTTCTTCTTTTTCTTGTTCAAGTTCTTCTGGAGTACAGAAACATTCATAAGCAAAACCAGAATCTAGAAGTTGTTGAACATATTTTGGATAAATATCAAATCTTTGAGATTGAGTATATGGACCATAAGGACCACCAACATCTGGACCTTCGTCCCAGTTTAGACCTAAAGCTTTCAAACTGTCAAAAATGTTATCAATATATTCTTGTGAAGTTCTTTCAGCATCAGTATCCTCAATTCTTAATATAAATTTTCCGCCCATTTTTTTAGCGAATAAATAGTTAAATAATGCAGTTCTTGCAGTCCCGATGTGTAAATTACCACTTGGGGATGGTGCAATTCTTACTCTTACTTCTGACATTTTAGCCTTCTTTCTTTAAAAAATTTTTAGCAAGATAAGGATAACACAAGGATAAACGGTTTTCAAGTTTGCGAGTTTGGTTGGATTTTGTCGCAATAATTTAGAAAATTTTGTACGGGTTGAGGATATTTTTAGGGTCAAAGATTTTTTTGATTTGTCGCATATAACCTAATGCTCCTCCATCAACAACTTGGGCTATATATGCTTTTTTTTCTAATCCAATTCCGTGTTCGCCGGAAATTATTCCGTTAAGTTTTACTGTCAGTTGATAAATTTCAGATTTTGCAATTTTATAGTGTTTATATTCATCCTTGTTATTATAATCAATCGGAATTTGCGGGTGTACACTTCCATCTCCAACATGCCCGACAAGACAAACTGTTAAGTTGTGGCGACTGCATATATCCTGAACTCCTTTAACCAACTTAGCAAGATTTGAACGAGGAACAATTATATCATCTGTAGTTACATTCGGTTTTAGTTTTGTGCAGGCTGCCATTGAAGAACGTCTAGCAGCCCAAATGTGTTCTGCTTCCTCTTTAGTTCTTGAATATTGAATATTTGCAGCATTGTTATTTCTAAGAATTTCGCAAATTGTTTCTCTTTGTCTTTCGATTTCTGTTTTATACCCATCAAGCTCAATAATTAATGCTGATTCTTTGTCGCAAAGTAATCCTGTTGGATAAAATTTTTCTACTGTTTGGATTGCATTTTTATCCATGAAATCAATAGTTGCAGGGAAAACTTGTTTTTCAATAATTTTATTTACTGCAAAAATAGAATCTTCAACGGTATCAAAATATGCCATAACAACTTGTGTTTCTTCCGGTTTTGGAATAAGTTTTACGGTTGCTTCTACGACAATTCCCAGTGTTCCTTCTGAGCCAATAAATAGGCTTCCTAGATTGTAGCCTGTTGCATTTTTTATTGTGTTAGAACCGGTTCTAATAAGTTCTCCATTTGCCATTACAACAAGCATATCAATAATATAGTCTTTTGTTGCTCCATATTTAAAACATCTGGCACCGGCAGAGTTTTGAGCTATACTTCCTCCTATTGTAGAAATTCGGAGGTTTGATGGGTCAGGAGGATAAAATAATCCTCTTTTCTCAACTTCTTTTTGCAAATCTCCAACAACAACTCCGGGTTGAACTCTAGCAGTCATATTTTCAGGATTGATTTCTAAAATTTTATTCATTTTAGAAAAATTAAGAATAATACCTCCATGAGTTGGAACACAAGCTCCAACAGTGTTTGTTCCGGCTCCTCTGCATATAATTGGTGTCATTTGTTCATTGGCAATTTTTACAACTCTAAGGACTTGTTCTATATTTTCAACAAATACTACAGCATCAGGTAAAGATGTTTTATTTTGCAGATTATTTGAGGCGTCAAAAGAGTAAACATACCGTTCTTCAATTTCTGATAGTATATTTTCTTTGGGTAGGACTTTATTTAATTCTTTTATCAAATTATCAGTCAACATATGCTGTTAGTTTCTCTATATTAATACTTAATTTTGCTAATTGTTTGTCTAGCTTATCAATTTTCTTACTTACTTTTGAATCATCAATATCTTCAACCGCAGAAAGAATTTTTTCGATTGTCATTTCTAAACGGTCAATTCGTTCTTCTTGTTGTTCAAATTTTTCTTCAAGATTTCCAAGTTTAGATATTTGTTTTTCAAAGTAACTTAATCTTTCTTGTTG
>CAKUTL010000092.1 GCA_934692295.1 uncultured Candidatus Melainabacteria bacterium | reverse complement strand
CTTGCAATAATATCTGTCAAGATTTTTTCGTATGCGTGTCCAATGTGTGGAGCTCCATTAACATAGTCAATTGCGGTTGTTAAATAAAATTTATCCATTTATTATTTCCTTTTCATTACTTAGTGAATTATATCTAAATATTAGCACAAACAAGGGTTTTGAGTTGACAAACAAGTGAAAAATGATATATTAAAATAAATATAGGAGCTTTTTATGAAGAAGAATTTTATAATAACATTAGTTGCAATTTTAGCAACAAGTTCAATTGCTTTGGCAGATTTTAGTAATTTTAATCCTCTATCAAAATTAAAAGTTGGACGATACGTATGTAAATATCAACCTCAAAATAGATACTCAAGATCTCTTTCTGACAAATGTATTATAAGTATCGATAAATGGGGTGGAATAGAACAAGAAAATTGTCCTATTGATTCAACAGAATCAATGAAACTTGTTCAAGATGGCAAGTGTACATACTCACCTGATAGAAACAAATATTATACTTGCAAATATCCTCAAGGCACTTGTCAAGTTTTAGTAGCTCCTGAATCTGGTTCATATACTGGATGTTCTGGAACAATTACTGACTTTGATAGAGTTGAAGCTGACGTAAAAGCTGGAAAATGTTCACAAGAATAAAAAATTAGGCAATTTTTTTAGACAAAAATACTTTATATATACGTAGGTAAAATATAAAGGAATTGTATTATGTCTGAAAATTGGGTTACAGCTTTGGATGGTTTAGCTGCTGGCGGTGTAATTGATTTTGATGCTCCAGCTTATTTGTTAAATCAACCAGCGAGATATGTTGGTCATCCACAATTAGCAGAATTGCCAATGACAAATATTTCTCTTCTGCCAGAAGGTACAAAGATTAAACCTTTGCCGAAAGAAGATGAGTTTCAGCATTCTGATGGTAATCTTGTACAAAATCCTAAATGGAAAAAAGTTTTAGCTGGAATAGTTGTTGCAGGTGGTGTTGTAGCGACAGCTATTGGAATTTTGGCTCATCGTGGAAAAATTGATTTGTCTAAATTCAAATCAAAAATCAAAATGCCTAAGATGGCTGGTTTGAAATCTGCTGGAAAAACAGTATTGGATTATATCAAAAAGCCGTTCCAATTTATTGCAAGCAAATTTAAAAAGCCGTAGGTCTTAATTAAATATCGACTCCTTGCATCATATCAACGAGTTGTTTGATTGTTCCTTCCATCGTTACGCTATCGGATGTTCTTTGTTGAAGAAAAGCGTTAACTTTGGGCATCATTTGAATTGCAATATCCAGTTTAGGGTTTGAACCTGGTTGGTACATACCTACGTCAATCAAGTCCTTATTTTCCCTATACATTGATAATATAGTTCTTAATTTTCCTGCTGCAGCTTTGTGTTCAGGTGATGCAATTGCACTCATCAAACGTGAAATACTACCCAAAACATCAATCGCTGGGTAGTGGTTTGATTCTGCTACTTTTCTTGATAAGAAAATGTGTCCGTCAACAATACCACGCACAATATCTACGATTGGGTCAGAAATATCATCCCCTTCCATAAGTACGGTATATAGTGCAGTGATTGAACCTTTTGGACTATTTCCTGCTCGTTCAAGAACTTTTTGCAGCCATGAGAAAATTGAAGGCGGATAACCTTTCATTGTTGGAGGTTCCCCTAGTGATAAACCTACTTCACGTCCTGCCATAGCACAACGAGTTACGGTATCTGTCATCAAGAATACTTTTTTGCCTTGATCTCTAAAATATTCGCAAACGGCAGTTGCTGTGAGTAGTGCTTTTTGACGAATTAGTGGTGGTTGGTCGCCGGTAGAACAAACAAGGACGGATTTTGACATCCCGTATTCGCCTAAAGAATCTTCAACAAATTCCTTAACCTCTCTTCCACGTTCACCAATTAGTGCAACAACGTTAACATCTGCATCCGAATTTCTGGCAATCATACCTAATAAAGTACTTTTACCAACCCCAGAACCTGCAAACAATCCCAAACGCTGTCCGCAACCCATAGTCATACAGCCATCAATAGCTCTAACCCCTGTTGAAAATTGTTCTGTGATAATTGGTCTTTCAAATGGTCCAGGAGGTGGTCCTTCAATTGGTCGCCAAAGTGCATTTGTTGTATCAAGAGGTTTGCCATCAATTGGGTTCCCAAGTGGGTCAATTAATCTTCCTAGCAAAAAATCCCCGACAGGAACTGTAATAGGTCGTCTTGTTGAAGTTACTAAACTTCCTTGACCAATTCCGCTACCATCAAGTAAAAGTGATAATTGAGCAACTTCGCCCTTAAAAGCCTGAACTTCTGCGGGTTTAAGTTTCCCATCGTAAGTTTCGATATAGCACAAATCTCCGATTTTCAATCCAGGGAGTTTAACTTCAACAGTCAAACCTAAAAGTTTTGAAACAGTACCTTTGTAAGAATATAACTCCGTTTGAGCTAATTTATCTTTAACTCTGTGCTTTAATTCTTCTAAATCACTTTTATCAATGTCTTCCATAATAATTATTATAACAAAATTTCTTCGGTAATCAATTTGTTAAGGGGATAATAATGTCTATAAGTGGATAAGTCTATAAGTTAGTTACAAGGGAAAAGGAAGAAGGGAATAAGGGAAATAAGTTCGTTACGGTTTATTTTATTTGTTCCTATCCGAGGGACACTAGCTGAACCAACGAAACGAAGTTGAGTTGTGTGAAACTGCGTGCCGTATGGCTGAGGTTGGGAGAGGGGTTAATTTTTTAGGCTACTTTAACTTTCCTAGAAAAATAAGCTTTGTCGGATTAGTAAATCCGACCTACATTATTAAACAAATATTGCAAAAAGAAAACGGCTTATCTTTTGTGATAAAGCCGTTTCCCATTTAGATTATATTTCAAACTATACAGAAGCTAGTTCTTTGCTTCTTTCTAATTGAAGTGTAACTGTTGTGATGTCACAAACAGAGCTTGGTCCGAAGTATTGAATAGC
>CAKUTL010000091.1 GCA_934692295.1 uncultured Candidatus Melainabacteria bacterium | reverse complement strand
GCTTTTTTGCCTTTTGCACCAAAATCAATAGTGTACATAATACTT
Organism: uncultured Candidatus Melainabacteria bacterium; assembly: GCA_934692295.1. Taxonomy (GTDB): domain Bacteria; phylum Cyanobacteriota; class Vampirovibrionia; order Gastranaerophilales; family Gastranaerophilaceae; genus Zag111. The sequence continues at coordinate 2,931 of CAKUTL010000091.1, read as the reverse complement.
TCGCCAATATTCATGACATCTGTAATATGTCCTATACCCATTTGTCCATGGAAAACTCTTTGCCCAACTTCAAATACATCCTCTATTATAGGTGCGGATTTTCTTTGAACTTCACGTTCTTCTGCGAGTTTTCTCTCATTTTGACGTTCTGCAGACATTTTACGAAGAGCATTGATAGCATTAGATCCGGCAGCACGTCTTGCTTCTTCTTGGCGTTTTTGGTTAATCGCAGATTTTACAACCATTGCCCTATGCGGAGTTCTGTTTGAAACAGGTTTTGAATACGATGGCTTTGAATATGACGAATTTGAGCCATAACTACTAGAAGAGGACGAAGAAGACGTAGAGTGAGTTCTTCCTCCACTTGCCAAACCTTTTCTTTGCGGAGCAACAAAGTTTGCACCGAACCCAGAAGAAGGTTTAATATAACCATCACTATCTGATTTTGCAGAATTAGCCTTTGCTCTTGATACAGCACTTCTGAATGTTGATGATGAATCTCCTCCACCCATAGATTCTGAAGATTCTATCAAGTTTTGAGGAATTTCTTCAATAAATCGAGAAGGGTTATAATATCTATATTCACCCCACGTTTGACGACGTTTTGCAGAAACAAGATATAACTTTTCTTCTGCTCTTGTTATCCCTACATACATCAAACGACGTTCCTCTTCTACCTCAGACGGAACTTGAAGAGTCCTTTGAGAAGGGAAAATTCCTTCATCCATTCCCGCAATAAAAACAACAGGAAATTCCAAACCTTTAGCAGCATGAAGAGTCATCATCGTAATATTATTGGTTTCCTCTTCCATTGAGTCAAGGTCTGACACCAATGCTACTTGTTGCAAAAATTCGCCCAAGATATTATCTTCTTCTTCTGGAACAAATTCTTCTGCCACGTTAACAAGTTCTTGCAAGTTGTTTATATCATCTTGAAATTCTGGATCAGTCGCAGCCTTTGCTTGTAATTCTGCTAAATAACCAGATTTTTCAATAACCAAAGTTACAAACTCTTTCAATGTATAAGAGTCTTTTGCTTGTTGAAATTTCAAAATCAAATTTGCAAAATCCTTTAATTTTGATTGAGTTTTAGAATTTAACTCTGATTGTTCACAAATTTTTATTGCTTCATAAAGGCTAATATCTCTTTCATTTGCGAATTTTGTCAAATTTTGCATTGTAGTATCACCAATTCCACGTTTTGGAATATTTATTACACGACGCAAACTCTGAGAATCATCAGTATTATTTATTAATTTTAAATAACACAAAACAGTTTTAACTTCTGCCCTATCATAGAACTTTGTTCCCCCGTAAATTCTATATGGCAAACCTGTTGCCATACAAGCTTCTTCTAACGCACGGGATTGATTATTTGTTCTATAAAGAATTGCAAATTTATTATAATTCCCGCCTGCGGTACGTCTAATATTACTTACTATATAATTTGCTTCATCGGCTTCATCATCCGCAATATAATAGCTTAATTTTTCACCTTCACCTTTATTTGAATACAAAACTTTATCCAAGCGTTCATCATTATTTTCAATTACAGAATTTGCTGCATTCAGAATATGAGCAGTTGAACGATAATTTTGTTCCAATTTAATTAGTTTTGTATTTTTATAATCTTTTTGGAAGTTCATGATGATAGTAAAATCCGCACCACGCCAAGAATAGATTGATTGGTCAACATCACCTACAACACACAATGAACGAGATTCAGGAATTTCTGTTTTTAAGTTTGTATAAAGCATGTTAACTAATTTGTATTGAGCCAAGTTTGTATCTTGGTACTCATCGACCATAATATGCTGAAATCTGTCGTAATACTGCTGACGAACTTCTTCATTTTGTTCTAACAACTTAACCGTCAGCATCAACATATCGTCAAAGTCTATTGCATTATTTGCATTTAGAGTTTTTTCATATTCTTCATAAACAGAAGCTATTTTTTGAGATTTAAAATCTCTCGCAAATGTTGCAAATGTCGTCGCATCTTGCATTTTGTTTTTCGCATTTGAAATTACAGATTTTACTAACTTTGTTTGATAAACCTTATCATCTAAATTTAACTTTTTGATAGCTCTTGTAATAATTTGATTTGTATCAGAATCATCATAAATCGTAAAATTCTTATCCAAATTTTTGCCAGTTGCAGTGTTGTATTTGTCAATATTTTCTCTCAAGATACGGCCACAAATGCCATGGAATGTACCTACCCACATATATTTAACCGTATCTTCTCCAATAATTTTTCCGATACGTTCTTTCATTTCCTTAGCGGCTTTATTGGTAAATGTAACGGCTAATATATTTCTAGGTCTTACTCCGTTTTGAATCATATAAGCAATACGAGTAGTAAGAACTTTTGTTTTTCCAGAACCTGCTCCTGCTAAAATCAACAAAGGTCCTTTTGTCGTTTTAACAGCTTCAACTTGTTCCTTATTAAGATTTTCTAATAGATTTTGCATGACCCTCTTCCCAAATAAAAAAAAATATGCTATAATTAGCATAATCAAAAAATGTAATTAATGCAATTAGATAGAAGGTAAAAGAAAAAATGACAGAAAGTGATAAGGAAATTATTTTAAGTTCAGGCGAAGCTGGAGATGATGTTCAAAAATCAATAGTTGTTCCTATTGACGAAGATATGGATACTGTTAAATCAGATGCTCCAAACACAGTTGATGAATTGGCAATGGAATTAGCTACAATTAAACAATCTGCTAAGAAAATTGCAATTATCGGAAGCCGTAATCTTCCTATCACACATCAACAAATGATTGAAACTCTTGCAACCGCTCTTGTTATGCAAGGGAATACAATTATTACTTCAGGTGGTTCTTCTGGTACAAACGCTGCTGCTATTCGTGGTGCGATGAAAGCTAACCCAGATAAACTTAGCGTTGTTTTACCTCAAACTATCGG
>CAKUTL010000090.1 GCA_934692295.1 uncultured Candidatus Melainabacteria bacterium | reverse complement strand
CAAATACAACTTAGAGATAAAATAAAGAAAAAAAGACAAAAATCGGAGAATAATTAATGACAAAAAAAAGACAATCAGGTTCCTCAGTAATCAGTGTTATGGAAGATGAATCACTAGATTTAGAAAACATTAATGAGGAAACGGTTATTGGTGAGCACCAAGATGATATTAATTACATGAACGTTGATATTTCAACTGATAATATCGAAGATATTGTAACTTCAAAAATGGGCGAAAAAATGTCAAATGACGATATTTATATGATGCACTCATCAGATGAAGCTGATCCAAGCGATTTGGAAGTACCTAAAAATGTTGCAATTGATGATCCGGTAAGATTATATCTAAGAGAAATCGGTAGAATTAAATTATTATCTGCAAACGAAGAAATCGAATTAGCAAGAAAAATCTTAGAAGGTGGAACCCCAGGGGCTATTGCAAAAAGAAAATTAGTTCAAGCTAACTTACGTTTGGTTGTAAGTATCGCTAAGAAATATGTTGGACGTGGAATGTTATTCCTAGACCTTATTCAAGAAGGAAACTTAGGTTTAATCAGAGCGGCTGAAAAATTTGACCACGAAAGAGGTTTCAAATTCTCAACTTATGCAACTTGGTGGATTAGACAAGCAATTACTCGTGCAATTGCAGACCAAGCAAGAACAATCAGAATTCCTGTTCACATGGTTGAAACAATTAACAAATTGAAAAAAGTTACAAGAAAACTTGCTCAAGACTTATCAAGAAAACCAACCGAAGATGAATTAGCGGCAGAAATGAACGTATCTATTTCAAAACTTCGTGAAATTATTAAAATCGCTCAAGAGCCATTATCATTGGAAACTCCAATTGGTAAAGAAGAAGATTCTCGTTTAGGTGATTTTATTGAAGATAAAGAAGCTGATGCCCCAGTTAAAATGGTTGCTTCAGAATTGTTGAAAGAAGACTTGGCAGAAGTTTTATGTACACTATCTCCAAGAGAACGTGATGTATTGAGATTACGTTTCGGTATGGACGATGGTCGTCAAAGAACATTGGAAGAAGTTGGTCAATTGTTCGGTGTTACTCGTGAACGTATTAGACAAATCGAAGCAAAAGCATTGAGAAAACTTCGTCATCCTAACCGTAAAAAACGTTTAGAAGAATACGTTGAATAATCAAATAAAATTATAGAAATTCTTAAAAAGCTCTCAAATATTTGAGGGCTTTTTATTTTTGAAAAATACTTTTTACCCAACTGTATATGCTTGAATAAAGTTTTTTTTGTTATAGAATAGATGTGTGTAATTTTTATACAGTAAGAGAAGGAGAACTCAAAATGAGTGAAAGAAAATTAGTTGGAACAAAAGAAATGTTCGAAAAAGCCCTAGCTGGTAAATATGCTATTGGTGCTTACAACGTAAACAACATGGAAATCTTACAAGGTATTGCAGAAGCTGCTGAAGAAACACAATCTCCAATTATCTTGCAAGTTTCAGCTGGTGCTAGAAAATATGCTAACCAAACTTACTTAATTAAATTGGTTGAAGCAGCATTAGCTACTACAACAGTTCCTATCGCATTGCACTTAGATCACGGTGCTGATTTTGATATTTGTAAAGCATGTATCGATGGCGGTTTCTCATCAGTTATGATTGATGGTTCAAGATTCCCATTAGAAGAAAACATTGCTTTAACTAAAAAAGTTGTTGAATATGCTCACGCTCACGGCGTTTCAGTAGAAGCTGAATTGGGTAAATTAGCTGGTGTTGAAGATGACGTTAAAGTTCACGCTAAAGATTCAACTTACACAGACCCAGCAGAAGCTGCTAGATTTGTTAAAGAAACTGGTTGTGATTCATTAGCTGTTGCTATTGGTACTTCACACGGTGCTTACAAATTCAAAGGAGAAGCTAAATTAGACTTCGAAAGATTAGCTGAAATCAAAAAAGCTGTTAACGAAGCTGTTGGATATGATTATCCATTAGTATTACACGGTTCATCTTCAGTTCCAAAAGAATTCGTTGCTAAATGTAACAAATTCGGTGGTAACTTACCAGATGCACAAGGTGTTCCAGAAGATATGCTTAACTACGCTTCTAAACACGGTGTTGCAAAAATTAACATTGATACAGATTTAAGACTTGCAATGACTTCTACAATCAGAGAATTCTTCATTGAACACCCTGAAAAATTCGACCCAAGAGAATACATGGGACCAGGTAGAACAGCCGTTAAAGAAATGGTTATGCACAAAATGAGAGATGTATTAGGAACAGCTGGTCACGCTCAAGACTAATTGCTTTAATAATACAAAACTCTAACAAAGTTGCAAAACACCCACCTCGTATGAAGTGGGTGTTTTGTTTTATTATAAAATTTCACCTAACCTAAATTCGCTCCATCTCTTGTAAATAAATTGAAGCCAAAGCTAAATCTGATTTTGTCGTAACCTTAATATTGCGATAATCCCCTTCTTGAATAAACACATCGTAACCAAGATATTCAAGCATGCCAGCATCATCTGTGAAAGATTCATCTTTTAATGTTTCGTGAGCAGATTTAATTATTTTGTATTCAAAAGCTTGTGGGGTTTGAGTATTATAGAGTTTAGAACGGTCTATTGTTTTTATTATCAGTCCATACTCATCAACTTCTTTTATTGTATCAACAGTTTTAGTCATAACAGAAATAGCTCTTTTTTCAACAACATCAACCATAAGTTTTTTAATTATTTCAGGAGCAATCATAGGTCTAGCTCCATCATGGATTAAAACATAATCACAATCAGTAGCTTCTAGCCCTTTTCGTACAGACTCTTGGCGAGTTGCACCCCCCTCAACAACCTTGATATTAGAAAAACTCTGAAACATGTCAGCTACAACATCAATAATTGCAGGGTTCGTACTAATAATAACCTCGTCAATATTTGCTTGTAAAAATGCTTCTACTGTATATTTAAGAATTTCCTTTCCATGAATTTTTTCAAGTAATTTATTTGTTGTTCCACCAAACCTTGAAGATGTACCACCTGC
>CAKUTL010000089.1 GCA_934692295.1 uncultured Candidatus Melainabacteria bacterium | reverse complement strand
TAACATTGAACAGAAGAAGATACTAGAATAAGTACCAACAACTACACCAATCATCATTGCTAGAACGAAATCTTTAGTTGTAACACCACCAAAGAAGTACAATGCTGCTAGAGTGATGAATGCTGTTAATGAAGTGTTTACACTTCTTGTTAAAGTTTGGTTAACAGAAGCATCAACGATTTCTCCAAATGTCATTTTCTTACCATAATATCTTAAGTTCTCTCTGATACGGTCGAAAGTTACGATTGTATCGTTGATAGAGAAACCAATCAAGGTCAGAATTGCTGTTAAGAACAACCCGTCAATCTGCACGTTACAGAAAATACCAAGGATTGAGAACACACCCATTACGAATAATACGTCGTGTACCAAACCTAGAATTGCTGCAATTGCGTATTCTAACTTAAATCTAAATGAAATATAAACAACCATACCAACAATTGCTAATAACAATGCAATGATAGACATTTTGAATAATTCATTTCCAAGAGTTGGACCAACTGATGAAACTTGAACAAGTTCTGCATTTTTGTATTCTTTTTTAATTGTTGTTGAGATTTGGTTAGATAAATCTGAACCTTCATCAATGAATTTTGTTCTGATAGAAATAATAGATTTAATGTTATTATTTTCTGTTGTTGGGTTAACATTTAATACTTGTAGGTATGTGTTTGTAACCCCGATATTATCAAGGTCTTCTCTTGTTTTTGCAAGGTCATCACTTGAAACTGCTTCTGGAACACCATATTGAAGAATTGTTCCACCTGTATAGTCAATACCAACCTTCACTGGAGAGTGAGTTGGGTATGTAATCATTGAATATATCATTGCTATAATTCCTGGAATTAATAGCAACGCAGAGATACACATCCATAGTACTCTGTATTTAACTACGTGTACTCCATTTTTCTTGAAATTAAACATTTTATATTTACCTCATACTTTCTTAGTCTAAAATACCAAAACGAGCTTTTTCACGTTTTGTTTCTGTAACTTCATAACCCTTACCGATTTCATTTTTAGATAAACCGAACAATGCAGGGTATTTTAATTCTCCAGTACCGAAGATTAAGTGCATGAAGTTTTTAGTAACTGTAATTGCTGTAAACATTGAAACAAGAACACCTATTGCAAGTGTTAAAGCAAAACCTTTAACAACGCTTGTACCTAAGAAATACAAGATTACACAGGTAAGGATTGTTGTCATATTTGAATCGAAGATACTTGTAAATGCTCTGTCAAAACCAGTGTTAATTGCAGTGAACAAGTTTCTTCCAGCTTTCAATTCTTCTTTTGTTCTTTCAAAAATCAAGATGTTAGCATCAACTGCCATGCCTACTGATAGGATGAAACCAGCGATACCTGCAAGTGTTAATGTTACCGGAATTGCTTTGAATAATGCAAACAAGATTAATCCATAAACAATAAGAGCAACGTCAGCAATCGCTCCAGGAAGTCTGTAAGCGTATATCATAAATAGCATTACAAATCCAATACCGATGATTGCTGCGAATTTTGATTTTTCAATACTATCAGAACCAAGAGTAGGTCCAACAGTGTTTTCTTGAATGATTTCAGAAGGAACAGGTAAAGCACCTGCATTCAATAAGTTAACCATTTTTTGAGCTTCTTCGTATTGGAATCCGCTACTACCTCCAGAGATTTCAGCTCTGCCACCAAAGATTGCTTCTCTAATTACAGGAGCGGAGATTTCTTCATTATCAAAATAGATAGCCATTTGTTGACCAACTAATTGTTGGGTTAATTCAGCGAACTTGTTAGCTCCTGATGCGTTAAATTCAAGAGAAACAGTCCATTGACCTGATTGGTCTGTTCCGATAGATGCGGATTTAAGATCTTCACCTGTCAAACCAGTTGGTTCCCACATCAACATTCCTTTATCATCTCTTTTTGGTTGATGATTTGCATCAAATACCGGTTTTTTGAATTCCAATTGAGCTGTTTTACCTAAGTATGCTTCAGCTTCTTTCAAGTCTGTAACGTTTGGAATTTCAACTAAAAGTCTTTTATCTCCAACTTGAGCAACACTTGTTTCAGAAACACCGAGTTTGTTAACACGGCTTTCAATTGCAACTTGAAGTCTGCTCATAACGTCAGGAGTAATAGTTCTTACTGTATCTGTTGTTCTAGCTTCAAGTAAAATTCTTGAACCTCCAACAAGATCAAGTCCTAGTTTTGTTGGCTTTTTGTAAATCGTAAATATGGATGTAATTACGATGGCTACAATTACCCAAAACATAATAAGTTTGTTTTTCAATTTCTTTTCCTCTTTATATCTACAACTATATTTTATATTTAATTATAAATTCAAATAACGAAAAAGGAATTAGTCTTCCTCGACTAATTCTTTTTTTACATTATCAATAACTTCGAATAATGAGCGTTTTTCTTCCTCTGTAAGTGTTACGTGTGGAAGTCTTACATATTCGTCTATAATTCCTTTATAAGCCAATGCTGCTTTAGCTGGAGTTGGGTTTGGAGCAGAGAATAAGGCTCTAAATGCTGGATAAAGCTTTTTGTGCATATTTCTTGCTGCAATAACTTCCCCTGTTTTGTAATTTCTAATCATTGACTTCATTTCAGCTCCAAATAAATGAGATGTAACAGAAATTACGCCATGGGCTCCAATAGATAACATTGGAAGTGTAAGACTATCATCTCCAGAATAGATTGCAAAATCATCTGGACACAACATTTTTAACTCTGTAATTTTATCCATATCAGGGAAACTTTGTTTGATACCTACGATATTTTTGAATTGGTTAGCCAAATAAGCAACTGTTTTGGGTTCAATATTTACCCCTGTTCTTGATGGGATGTTATATATAATGATAGGAAGATTGGTTGAATTTGCAATAGTTGAAAAATGTTCAATCATTCCTCTTTGGTTTGGTTTGTTGTAATAAGGTACAACTGAAAGTATTGCGTCAACTTCTTCTTTTTGTGCGAATTTTGAGTATTCAACTGCAGATGCTGTTGAATTAGAACCCGCACCTAATATGATTTTTGCCTTGTTTGCAACTGCTCTTTTTACAGTACTTACAAGTTCAATTTCTTCTTC
>CAKUTL010000088.1 GCA_934692295.1 uncultured Candidatus Melainabacteria bacterium | reverse complement strand
CCTTCAACCAATGCGATTGGAATAGAAGCAGCTGAAGTATTTCCATAATATTTAATATTAGAAATAACTTTTTCATCAGAGTATTTCAATCTTTGTTGTAATGCTTCAATAATTCTTTGATTAGCTTGGTGAGGAATTAAATAATCAATATCTTCTGCCTTCAAACCAGCTTCTTCAATAGACTTGTCAACATAGTTAGGTAATGTTGTTACAACGAATTTGTAAACATCACGACCAGCCATGTGGATTTTTGAATCAACTTCATCACAAGGTTCAACTAATGGGCAATTTTTTCCAGGCATATTCATTGAAATATATTGACCAATTGAACCATCAGCTCTAACGTCTAATGACAAAATATCATCAACACCATCTTCTGCTTCTGTAACAACCATAGCTCCGGCACCATCACCAAAAAGAATAGAAGTTCCTCTATCTTCCCAGTCAACTAGGCGGGAATTGTTATCAGCAGCAACTAATAAAACATTTTTATACAAACCTGAACCAATTAAACCTCTTGCAACTTGCAAAGCATAAATCAAACCGGTACAAGCAGCAGTCAAATCAAAAGATGGTACAAAGTTTGGAATACCTAATCTTGTTTGAATATCACAAGCCAAAGCCGGATACAATTGAGGTGGAGCAGATGCAGCTGCAATAACACAATCAATATCTTCTGCCTTAAAACCTGATTTGTCTAAAGCTTTTTGTGCAGCTTCAACACCCAAATCAATAGCATTTTGATTGCCTGAAACAACTCTACGTTCTTTTATACCAGTTCTTGTAAAAATCCATTCATCAGAAGTTTCATATAATTTTGTTAAATCATCATTCGTAATAACAGTTTCCGGAACGCTATATCCGACACCTGCAATTCTAAGTGGTTTTACACATTTTGACATTTTAAATTTTTCCTATCTATTTATATTTTCTGCAATTTTTGAGTTAATATCTTTATTTAGCACTCTAACAGCAGCTCTAACAGCATTTTTCATTGCATAAGATGAGCTACGACCGTGTGCGATAACGGAAATACCGTTAACACCTAACAATAACATTCCACCAAAACCTTCCCAGTTAATTTTTTTCAAAATTCTTCTCAAGAATGGTTTTGCCAATAATCCAATAATACAACCTAAAATATCTGATTTGAATTCTTTAGAAATCATTTTCAAAAGCATTGACGCAGTACCTTCTGTAACTTTCAATGCAACATTTCCGGCAAATCCATCACATACAACAACATCACACTTGTTGATAAACAATTCTTTTCCTTCAATATTACCAACAAAATTGATGTAACCTTTTTCTTGCATATCTTTTAATAAAGGATAAGTTTCTTTAACAAGAGCATTACCTTTTCCTTCTTCTTCACCAATACTCAAAATACCAACTTTAGGGTCTTCAACACCAACAATATGTTTTGCATAAGCACAACCCATTTCAGCGAATTGAGAAAGCATTTCAGGAGTACAATCACTATTTGCACCACCATCAATCAAAACGATTGGATGAGCCATTGTTGGAATAGTAACAGCAATTGCAGGTCTTGAAACACCGTGAATTCTACCCAAACCAAACAAACTTGCAGCCATAGCTGCACCAGTTGAACCGGCAGAAACAACAGCCTGGCATCTACCCTCTGCAACTGCTCTAACAGATGCAACAATTGAAGAATCTTTCTTTCTTCTAATAGATTGACCAACAGCTTCGCCCATGCCAATAACTTCTGATGCGTGAGTGATAGTATAGTCAATTTTGTCAACGTCAATTTTTATTTTTCTGTTGTGTCCGCTAGTTCCACAATCAGAAGAAATGAAACCTGCTTTTTTGATTCTATCAAGTTCAGCTTTGATTTCATCTTCACGTCCAACAAGCTCCAAGCCTACACCATATTCTTGTGCAGCCCATAAAGCTCCTTCTACTATTGCTTTTGGTGCGTAATCGCCACCCATTGCGTCTATTGCTATTCTTGCCATACTTTCTCTCTCCAAGTGATTGGTTGGTATAATGATTGAAAAGCGGTAACCGAAATTACCGCTTTTTCAGGTTTAAAATTATTCTTCTGTTTTTTCTTCAACAGTTTCTTCAGCTTTAGCTTCTTCTACTTTTTCTTCTGCTTTTTTAGCAGCTTTCTTTGTAGTTTTTTTAGCTGGTTTTTCAGCTGGAGCTGCTGCAGCAGCTTTATCAGCCAATTTTACAGGTTGACCTTTATAAGTGCCACATTCTGTACATACTGTATGAGTTAAAACTGTTGCGCCACAGTTAGGGCATTTAGTTGTTTCAGGTTTTGTAGCTTTCCAATTAGCTCTTCTGCTACCTTGAGCAGAATGTCCTGTTCTTTTCTTAGGTACTGCCATTTTTGTCTTTCCTTTTTATTTTATGTACTAACTATTTTTTTGGGTTAATATGGATATTATTGAAGACTTCCAGTCTTGGATCGGGAACATTTTCTTCTGAAAGATATTCCTTCCCTTTACAATTAATACCACAAACTTTTTTATTTGGAAAACTTAATATTACAGATTGATACAATAAGTCATAAATATCAATCTCTTTTTCGCCATTCAAATCGGTAACAAATTGACCGTCTTTAATTTCAAATTCTTGTCCAGATTCCTCATATTCACCTATTAGAGAGTGTTTTGAGTATAATTCTTCAATATCAAAATCTAAATTATGCTCAAATTTTTCAAGGCATAAATCGCATTCCAAATTTACCGTACCGGTAACATGACCTGTTATTTGAACGAAATCACCTAAAGATTTTGCACACATTTCGGCATGAATTGGGGTAACACAGTCTATGCCTTCAATTTTTTCATCAAAGGTAAAATATAATGTTTTATTTTCCGAATTTTCTAAATCTTCTAGTGATAATATTCTTTCCATAATTTTCTCTAAATTTATACAAATTGTTCTTCTTGGATAGCAAGAGCGGCAATTTGATTAGAAATGAAGCAAACTTTCTTCAAAGGTCCTTCTGTTTCTTGTTCTATTAAAACAGCTTGATTAGACTGCATTTTTTCAATTAATTCCTGATACAAACTTTGAGCATCTTTAACATACAAAACTAACGGAGCAGTAGATCCTTTAATAAAAACAAGCACTGCATATCGTTTTTTTATATTTTGGGCATTCATACCCTGTGGATTAAATTGTTGAGCCATAACATCTCCTTTTTGTTAAGACTATTTTACAATAATGAAGTCTATGAGTCAATAAGTGGATAAGTCTATAAGTTGGTTGGTTTCAAGGGAAAAGGAATAAGGAAATAGGGAAATAAGTTCGTTACATTGAAAATTTTCCCTCTCCTTGAGGACACTAGCTGAACCGACGAAACGAAGTTGAGTCGAGTGAAACTGCGTGCCGTATGGCTGAGGGTTGGGGTGAGGTGGTAATCTAAACGCAAAATTTAACTTTGTGAATCTGCGTGGGGGTTAAACTAAATACCTAAGATTGAGATACTTCGCT
>CAKUTL010000087.1 GCA_934692295.1 uncultured Candidatus Melainabacteria bacterium | reverse complement strand
AAAGCACTTACATACTTCAACAATGGATACTCATGCTCAGAGAGTATTGTAAAAGCCGCAATTGATGAAGGTTTATGTTCTAAAGATTTGTTACCTTGTGCCACAACATTTTCAGCAGGAATGTCATCAGGTTGTGCTTGCGGAACAATCACAGGAGCTCAACTTGTACTTGGATATTTATTTGGAAGAGAAAATAAATTCGGAAATCAAACATCTGCAAGAGAAAAAGCAGCAGAACTGGTAGAAGAATTTAAAAAACGCAACAAAGTAACTTGCTGTAGAATTCTTAGTGCAGGATTAGTTGGAAGTGCGAAAAAAGAACATTGTTCAAAATTTGTTGCTGATGTTTCAGATATTTTAGAAACGTTAGCAAAGGTTGCCGTATAATGTTGAACATTTTAGCAGTATTTTTAGGTGGAGGGCTTGGAGCTTGTGCAAGGTACCTAACAGGTATTTTATGCGTAAACCTATTTAAAATTAATCTCCCCATTTCAACCTTTTTAGTAAATATTGCAGGATGTTTTCTGATTGGATTTTTGTATGTGTTATTTATTGAAAAAATTCAATCTTCTAATCCGTTAAAACTATTATTAACAGTTGGTTTTTGTGGAGGTTTAACAACTTTCAGTACTTTTTCGGCAGAATTATTTGAAATGATACAAAATCAACAATTTTTACATGCTTCCATTTATTGCATTATAAGTGTTATAATTGGTTGCATTGCAGTATATTTTGGAGGCTATTGTGCAAGATTTTTATAAAGTTGACAAATTGAATTTCCTAACAGCGGGTATGCCACTAGCTACTGGGAAAGAAGGATACCCAAAAGCATTTGAAATTATTCAAGAACTTGGACTGGATGGAATGGAAGTAGAATTTGTCCACGGTGTTAGAATGTCTGACGAAACCCGTGAACTTGTTCACTCTATTCAAAAAGAAAAAAATCTTGTCCTTACTGCACATGGACCTTTTTATATTAATCTTAATTCCAAAGAAGAAGAAAAAGTTGAAGCCAGTGTCCAAAGAATTATAGATACAGCTCAAACTGCTTCTGCTTTTGGTGGTTATAGTATTACTTATCACGCAGCATTTTATATGGGAAAAGATAAAGAAACCGTTTACCAACAAGTAAAAACCCAAACTCAAAAAATCGTTGACTTTTTAGAAAAAAACAATATCAAAGTGTGGATTAGACCAGAAACAACAGGGAAAGCCTCTCAATGGGGAGATTATGAAGAAATAATCCGACTTTCTAAAGAATTTGACCAAGTTTTACCTTGTATAGATTTTTCTCATATCCACGCCAGAACAGGTGGAGAATATAATACCTACGATGAATTTTGCAAAGTTTTGGATAGAATTGGGACAGAATTAGGAGAAAAAGCTCTTCACAATTTCCACGCACACGTTGCAGGAATTGAGTATTCTGATAAGGGAGAAAAACGTCATTTAATCTTAGAAAAATCAGATATGAATTATAAAGACTTACTCAAAGCATTGAAAACCTTTGGGGTTAAAGGAGCTTTAGTTTGCGAAAGTCCTAATATTGAAGAAGATGCAAAACTTTTAAAAGACTACTATTTGAGTTTATAATATCAATTGTCATATAAAAATATGAATTTTTTTCTAAACAATTTCCGAAAATATTTGTTGATGTTACAATTTTAGTATGGCAGGCAGTTGGGATGAATTAATACAACAGATTAAAGAACGTTTGGATATTGTGGAAGTTGTATCCGAACAAGTTGTTTTGAAAAAAAGAGGGAACAACTATTGGGGATTATGCCCTTTCCACAAGGATAAAAATCCATCTTTCTGTGTAACTCCTCATATGGGGATTTACAAATGTTTCAGCTGTGGAGAAGCTGGGGATGCACTCAAATTTTTAATGAAAACAAAAAATGTTGAATTTAAAGATTTGATAATTGAACTTGCCGATAAATTCGGATTAGAAGTTCCACATTCGCATAGAAATTCAGAAGGTTCTACAAAAGAACTAAAAGCTCAAATGCTTAAAGCGACAGAAATTGCTACTGAATTTTACCACGATTTACTTTTGAGAAACAAAGATGCAAATGCTGAGATTGCGACAAATTACCTAACAAAAAGAGGAATTGGTACTGATATTATTAAAAAATATCATATAGGTATTGCCCCCAAAGCCTATACAGCTTTGTATGACGAATTAAGAAAAGATTTTTCTAATGAAGTTCTTGAAAAAGCAGGACTTGTTTTAAAAAGCGACAAAGGCGGTTATATTGATAGATTTAGAAACCGTGTAATTATCCCTATTCAAAACGAAAATGGAGAATTTGTTGCATTTGGTGCCAGAGCAATCGAAAAAGACCAAAATCCAAAGTACTTAAATTCATCAGATTCACTTATATATAATAAAAGTCGTTTACTTTATGGTTTATACACAGCCAAAGAAGCTATAAAACAAGAAGATTCCGTTATCCTAATGGAAGGATACTTTGATGTAATTTCATCGCAAGCCCATGGGATAGAAAATTGCGTTGCATCTTGCGGAACTTCATTGACCCCGGACCACGTAAAACTTCTTTCAAGATACACAAAATCAAGAAGAATTTACCTATCATTTGACACAGATTCAGCCGGTCAAAAAGCAACAGCAAGAGGTGCTTCTATTATTAAAGAAGTATTTGCAGGACTTGGAAACGTAAAACAATTTGATGAAAGCTATCTTCCATCATCAGATGACAAATACGCTTGCGAAATCAGAGTAATTGCCCCGCCAGAGGGAAAAGACCCTGATGAATTTGTTCGTTCTGTCGGAGCAGATGCTTACAAAATGTATATGGAAAATGCTCCACTATTTATTGATTTTCAAATTGACAGTATTCTAAAAAATAAAGACAAATTCACTACACCACAAGAAAAAGCTCAATTCATTTCTACGCTTATACCAATTCTTGTAGAAATCAAAAACAAAATCATTAGAGCTGAATATGTTGATATGGTTGCACAATCCCTCGGAATTGTTCCGGAAGCAATAATGGCTGAACTTCGTTCATACGAAAGAATGAACGCACCAAGAGTAGAAAGAATTGTTAAAAATGTAACAAAAAATAACTCCGTTTCAAAAAAAGCGCAAAAAAATTTATTGAGCGTTTTTTTAGTACCTGACAGTCATTTAACATTTACTCAAATCAATGAAATGATTGGCGACGTTGCATTCGATGATGAAATATTAATAATTGTAAAAACTACGATTGACAAATTGATATGTAGCGTAAATAATGTGAAAGAATTAATAGAACATTTATATACTGAATTTGTTGATAATCCTGACGCTCAGGCAGTTTTACCAGAGTTGATTTCAACATCAGAAGCATATAGAGGCTTGTCAGAAGAAGATTTTAGAAGTGTGATAAAAGAAACAATCGACAAGATAAATCGAATCAGGCAGGTAAAGGAAATCGAACACATTAAACAGATGTACAAAGGGATTGATGATGATGATCCCGAAGCCCTAAAAATTCAAATACAACTTAGAGATAAAATAAAGAAAAAAAGACAAAAATCGGAGAATAATTAATGACAAAAAAAAGACAATCA
>CAKUTL010000086.1 GCA_934692295.1 uncultured Candidatus Melainabacteria bacterium | reverse complement strand
TTGTTTTTTGGTAAGACTTTTTCATTTCTGCTGGAGTAGTTGTGTATTCTCCTAAAAGTTCGTTATTAAAAGAGCTATAAATTTTTATTTTGTTATAAATTTCAATTCCTTTAAATTCATTTCTCGCTTCGGTATTTTCAATATTTATATTTTTTTCTTTTGCAATGTGTGTTAGAGCGAGTTGGAACATTGATTTTTTAGAATTTTCTGGAAGCTTTACCCAAATTTGTGGGTCAATGTAGAATTTATACTCAGAATCTGTTAACTCTATTTTTTCAAAGTTTGTTTGGACTGCAACTTCTTGGTATTCGGCAGCTTTTTGGGTTATCATATTTGTAAATTTTGGGTTATCTTTTGTTAGGCAATAAACCGCAACTCCAGATCCAATAATTATTCCAATAAATCCTAAAACTACGATTATTGGGGTTACAACGGCCCATAGTGCAGATTGATTAGATTGAGATTTATGGAAATCTTCAATTTCTGAATATTTTTTATTTTTTTCGTATGCCCATTCATTTCCTTTTATTCCGCAAATCAACATGAATGGAAACCAACCAGTTGTTAAAAGTAATGGTAACATTAGTGCTGTGATGTAGCTTTTATTATAAAGTCCCCACATCCATGTTCCAAAACAGGCTCCCCAGTTGAATTTTGCAATCTTACTTTTTGGCTTTTTAGAAGAGATTTTTCCCTTTGTCATCATTAGAATAAAAATTACAAATAATGATATAATTCTAAACAATGGGGCAACATTATTCGCAGGAGTATAACCGATTAAAACGAGTACTGCAAGAACAGAAGCAACTAAACAAACTTTGTTTTCATCAACTTCTCCTACAATATCTCTAACCCTTCTTATGATACTTGGGAAAAATAAAATTGATTCAACTAGCCCTGCAATTCCTAGCCATATTGAATACCAAATAGGAAAAACATTAGATCTCATTGCACTTGATGAAAAATCAAGCATCATATCAGGATTGGTGAAGAGTAAATATAACAGCGGAGTTGTTAAAATCAGTGCTTCAATAATTTCAAGGATTAAAAAATTAACTATGAAATTTCTGCGGTTAATTATTCCGCTTAGTCCTAAAAATTTGTTATTTTCTTTAAAATATACATCTGTCATTTTGTTCTCCTTGTAGCCCCAAATATTTATTCTTCTGTGGTTAAAAACTCTTCGGGTATTTTGTTTTCAATAAATTTTTTACCAGATTTTGTGTTTTTCGCTTCTATCCCAAATTCGTGTAATTTTTCTGCCTCTTTAAAGATACTTCCATTATTTTTTTCTTTAAATCGATTGATTTCTGAATTTATAGATTTAGAAGCATTTTCAATTGCTGATTGAATAGTCAAAAGATTTTGTGCGTGTGTTGCAATATTGTTATAAAGTTTTTCTCCAGTTTCTATGATATTTTTAACATTGTCGTAACTGTTTTTTGTAGTCCAGAGATTCGCAACTAGGCGAAGAGTAACAATAACGGAAGAAGTTCCTGTTATGATTATATTATGAGCATTTGCTAGTTCTAAAATCTTTCTAAAATCTGGGTCTGTATAAATAAGATTTACACAGGACTCTATTGGAATATACATCAAGATAAATCCAGCTTGGTGTGTGTGTTCAATCTGTTCGTAATGCTTATTCCCGAGTTGATTTATACAAGTTGTTAAATCATTTAGAAATGCTTTTTTATCGCATTCAGTTTCTGTTTCACGGTATTCGAGATAATTTTTCAATATAACTTTTGAATCAATTATCAAATGTTTGTTTTCAGGTAAATAAATAATGAAATCTGGTTTTGTTGCTCCTTGAGAAAATTGTTTTGTATAATGAACATTTTCTTTTAAGTTTGCAAAATTTAGGGTTTGTTCAAGTAGTTTTTCTCCGAATTCACCTTTGGAATTTTGATTTGTCGTCAAGGCTTTTGCATATTTTTCAGCGATTGAAATTGCATTTTTAATTTCTAAGGATTCTTCTTTGTGTGATTTTTGATAATTGTCAATGCTATCTTTAAAGTCTTTTAATATATTATTAAGAGGTGAAATTTCTTCAGCTTTAAATAAATCCATCTTTGTTTTTAAATCTGTTGAGTGAACAGAAAGTAATTGTTCTTGTTGGTTTTTTAAGGATTCTTGTGCAATTTTTGAAAATTCTGCTTTGACAGTGTTAATGATATTTTCATTTAATCCAATTTTTGCTTTTAATTCTAAGTTTTCGGTTTTAAGCGAAAGTAATTGTTTTTCATAAAATTTAGACGAGAAAAACCAAGTAGTCAATCCGACTAAGATTACACATAAGATAAAAGTAATATATTCAAAACCTATCATTAACTCACTCGCTTAATAAAATTTTCCTCATTTTAGCACATTTTGAAAATATTTGAAAGTCTAGAGCGTAATATTTTACGCATAGTTAATAACTTGCACTAACTCTATTTTTTAATTAAAATATTGTTAATCTATTAAATATAA
Source organism: uncultured Candidatus Melainabacteria bacterium (assembly GCA_934692295.1). Lineage (GTDB taxonomy): Bacteria > Cyanobacteriota > Vampirovibrionia > Gastranaerophilales > Gastranaerophilaceae > Zag111. The sequence continues at coordinate 1,117 of CAKUTL010000086.1, read as the reverse complement.
TTTTTAGAAGAAGGGATAAAATTATGGTTGTGGAAAGACAAAGAGTACAAGAACAGGATAAAATTCAAAGACGTTCAAACTTTGACCCTGTAGAAAGTAATTTAACACCGGAACAAGTAAAATTAGAGGCTTCAAGATGTTTGCATTGTAAAAATCCAAGATGCGTACAAGGCTGCCCTGTAAATATTCAAATTCCGGAATTTATAAAAGCATTAAAGGAAGATAATTTGGAAGAAGCTGGTAAAATTATTCGTCAAACTAGTATGCTTCCATCTGTTTGTGGTCGTGTTTGTCCTCAAGAAAGACAATGCGAAGGCAATTGCGTTTTAGGTATTAAAGGTCAAGCTGTTGCTATTGGTGCTTTAGAGCGTTATGTTGGTGATAATACAAAAGCTGAACAAACTGAAATTAAACCATCTGGCAAAAAAGTTGCAGTTGTTGGTTCTGGTTGTGCAGGTATTACTGCCGCAGCTGATTTGAGAAAAGCTGGTCATGAAGTTGTTGTATTTGAAGCTTTACACAAATTGGGGGGTGTTTTGCGTTATGGTATTCCTCCATTCAGACTTCCTAGAACAATTTTGGATAGAGAAATTACAAACTTGAAATCAATGGGTGTAGTGTTCCATACAGATGTGGTTGTTGGTAAATCTATCACTTTGAAACAATTGAAAGAAGATGGATTTGATGCAATCTTTATTTGCTCAGGTGCAGGACTTCCAAAAATGATGCACATTAAAGGCGAAAACTTGAATGGCGTATTCTCTGCAAATGAATTTTTAACAAGAGTTAACTTGATGGGTGCAGGACGTGATTCAGAAAGCATTACTCCATTAAGAGTTGGGAAAAAAGTTGCAGTTATCGGTGGTGGTAACGTTGCAATGGATGCCGCTCGTACTGCGGTTCGTGTGGGTTTTGAAGAAGTATCTATTTTATACCGTAGAACTGAAAAAGAGTTGCCTGCTCGTTTGGAAGAAATTCGTCACGCAAAAGAAGAAGGCGTTCAATTTAAGTTCTTGCATGCTCCAGTTGAAATCTTGGAAAATGAAGGCTATGTTGCTGGCATGAAGTTTGAATTATGCGAACTTGGTGAGCCAGATGCAACAGGTAGAAGAAAACC
>CAKUTL010000085.1 GCA_934692295.1 uncultured Candidatus Melainabacteria bacterium | reverse complement strand
CCTCACCTCAATCCTCTCCCTTGGGAGAGGAGGAAGTTGGAGGATTATGTCATGCTGAACTTGTTTCAGCATCTCTAACTAGTGCGTTCGGTTAGAGATTCTTCGGGTAAATTTGCTAAATAATCTTACTACTTCAACTGTTAACCCCTCAGAATGACGAATTTGACCAATTATACTCTCCATATGGAAGATAATATTTCAAAACTAAAAATTCAATGTAAATGCAGAGAAAACACCCATAATATAAAGAATTATACCTAAAATTATGCCAACCAAAATATAATTCAACCATCTATGAAAATTAAAATGATAGCGGGCATTTGGATCATGAATCCTTTGCGAGTATGTATCCATAAAATAAACAACATAAAGCATTGAAAAAACTATCATGCCCAATTCATGGTGCGTAATAGGTGAATGGTATTTTTCATTTGAATATTTTTCTATTATTCTCAATATTCTATAAGCTAAACAAATTTCGACAATTACAGCAGGAATAATAAACAATTTTAATAGAAATGTTAGCAAAGTTAAAATCCCAAATGCCAAAAGGAATCCTTTATACTTTCCAAAATCTTTTTGAGATGCCAAGTGTTTAATTTGTTTAAAATTCAAAACATTCCAAATAAGTGGATAAACAAAGCAAAAACCAAATGCGTTCAAAAAAATATCACAGCATAAATACATATAAATAGAACGTAAGTGAAATCCAACAAGTTCAGGCTCTTTGAACCATGACTTACAATTTGGACATTGCTCTACTTCATTACAAATTAAAGTTCCACAGTATGGACAATTTACATTTTCCTTTTCCACAATTATTCCCTTCATTTTTACCCTATATTGATGCTCCGCCTTCATTCTTGATTTTATCAAGAACATTTTTTGAACCATCTACTGATTTTGTATATTTCAGTACGAAATCTGTTGCTTCCTGATCTCGAGCAATAGCTTCTTTTAGAGAAATTATATCTTCCATTGAGAATTTTCTAATTGCAGATGGAGAATTATCAATTAAAAATCGTTTGAACTTCTGTTGAACCTCATATTCAAAACCTGGAAGGTCTGATTTCAACGAATACCAACGGTAAAAATGATGTAACATGTAATATTTATCAATTACACCTTCTCGCATTACAAACATTGGTGGAGTTTTTAGCTTAAACCCATCTCCCACACAAAGAGAAAGAAACAAAGCTCTAAGTCCACGCTGTTCTGTAATTAATCCTTCTTCTTCTTTTAAAATTGATAAAATTTTATCTGCATTATTTATTTTATAAACAGGAGTATTAGCAGCTTTTATGTACTCTAAAAGTTTATCAGGATTACAATCAACCTGTTTTACTATTGCCGAAACATTTTCTCTTACAGATTCTATCAATTTCTGAGTTTCAGAATTCAATGTAAGATTACTCCCTGAACCTATAATTGTTTTAGATGTTTTATTTGAAAAACTTGTTTTGGTAGTTTTTTTCAACTTTTCTCTCAAATGTTTTTCTTTCATTGAAAGAAGATAGTATTTTACATTTTTAAAAATATTACTCATAGAAAGGATTATAATCTTAATAGCAAAATATTTACACATCCAAATATAGGATAATAATTTATGATATAATAAATCCGGATATGAAAAAGTTCTTAGTAATCTTATTGATATTATTATGTCAGAGTGCAGCTTTTGCGATTGAGGACATCAAAAAAGTTGACCTTGAAGAAGCTATGAACTCTGCGTTAAAAAATAACATCGATCTTAAATCTGCACAAATTGATATAAATATTGCAAAGAATAATATAAAAGCAGCAAATAGGTTACAAAATCCATCATTTGATGCCTTTTACAACTTTGGAGCTTCCGGCTGGACTGAACCAAGACAATTAGGCTTGAGTCAAACAGTAGAAATTGCAAAACGAAAAGCTCGAAAAAATTTAGCAGAATCAAACCTAAAACTTGTAGAAAAGAATGTTGGTTACACAAAATTTGACCTAAAAATGGATGTTCGAGAAGCGTACATAAATCTTGTTGCTACAAAGTCTGTACTTGATACTCTTGAACAACAGAAAACTCTTCAAGAAGAATTATTAGCAATTGCACAAAAAAGAACTAAAACCCACTCTGTGCCGGAAATAGATGTTATTCAAGCAGAAATCGCACTTAATCAAATGATAACTCAAGTTAACACTGCAAAAATTAATGTTAAAAGTTCGTTACTGGACTTTAACAAAATAATAAATGACCCAAATGGCATAACTTATGACAGTATGGATAATATTTTTGCAGAAGAAAACAACTTTGAGGAAATGCAAACTCCTCCTCCCGATACAAATTTTCCTGATTTTGCAGAAATTAAAGAAAAAACTTTAGCTAACAGATATGACATACAAATTGCAAAGCAAGAAATTGATGTTGCGGAAAAGAATTTGACTGTTGTCGCTCGTCAAAAAATTCCAGACCTTGAAATAACCGGCGGTTATGCTTATCAAATGCCTATCCACACAGACGATAGAAGATTTAATAGTGGAGGCTATTTAGGAGGAAGTATTGTAAATATTCCACTTTTTTACAACTATTCTCCGGAAATTAAAAACGCAACCCTGAAACTTCAACAGGCAGAATTGAAATATGAATCTGTAAAAAATAAGGCAGAAAAAGATATAAAATCAGCTTACGAAAAATTCCTAACAGCAGGAGAAAATCTTAATTACTATGAATCAAAAATTTTGGTAAGTTCAGGCAAACTGATTGATATTTCCAAAAAATCTTATGAAAACGGAAAATCTGATATTACAGCACTTATTGTAATGAAACAGTCTTACAAATCCATAATTGTTGGTTACACATACGCTCTTGCTGAATACTACAACAGTTGGACAAATTTTTTGAGAGAAGTTAATGACGAAGATTTTGAATTTTAGTTTTTTTATTTTTTCAGATAATCTTCAAAATGTTTTATGTTAACTTTATATCCGCATCCATCATGAAGTTTTGCGGGATACGAAATTCTTTTGACAGGGTATTTTCTACACATTCTAGGACGATTTTTATAATCTGAACACAAACCTTCAGGAGTAACTAATTTGCATGCAAAAATAAGATTTCCAAATTCGTCTTTCCCTTTTATATAAAATCTTTTATACGTGGGAAAAATTGTTTGCATAATCTTAAATTCTTCTTCTGTATAAGTGTCAACACTATACATATAATTACAGCATTTGCCGCATTTTTTACAGCTACCGGTAATTTCATACGTCATTCTTTCCGGAACAAAATATGACAAAAATTCGTAAAATGCAGATTTAATCAAATCTATTATCATACCAACATTTTAGCACAATAAAATACTGGAATTTAAAGCCGTGCAAGGATTTTTTAAGATTGTTAATTTTTGGTTAAAAAAGACCGGTTTTATGCAAAACGGATAAATAATATAAGTGTAGTTGATAAGTAGATACTAAAAGAAATTGAAAGGAGTGTATTATGAGATTTTTATTAAAGAAAGCACCTGATAATTTTATTAAATCAGTAAACGATGAAATTAGTTCTATTTTGAACAGACATTTTGACAATTACTATCCGGATTATGGATATGAAGAAGATATGGACAAATTATCAATGCCTGTAGAAGTTACAGACAAAGATAAAGAATATGACATAAGAGCCGAATTGCCTGGCGTAAAAAAAGAAGACCTTGATATTGATGTTGAAAAAAATTACATCACAATCAGAGCTAAAAAAGA
>CAKUTL010000084.1 GCA_934692295.1 uncultured Candidatus Melainabacteria bacterium | reverse complement strand
GCTCTAAGCCAAGCTTCAAATCTTTTAATCGAACACTTTATGCAAATTGCTTCAATTACAGGTCAACCTGCAATTGCTCCATTGCCTCAAGTGGAAGAAAAAGAAACTGAAGAAGAAGAAGCTCCATCAATGACAATTGAAGAATTGGAATTATCTGTAAGAGCTTATAACTGCTTGAAAAGAGCTAGCATCAATTCAATGTCTGAATTATTGAAAAAATCAGAACACGATTTGTTAAATATCAAAAACTTCGGAAAGAAATCATCTGATGAAGTTATTGAAAGACTTCACCACTTCGGTTTAGACTTAGCTCCAAGCCCAGTTGAAGAAGAAGATTTAATCGGTTAATTCGATTAAGAAATGACAATACAATTAATTAAGTAAAGGATAAAAAAATGAGACACCAAACAAAAAAACATACGCTAGGAAAAGCGCAAGACCAAAGAAAGGCTTTGTTGCGTTCTTTAGCTACTGAACTTTTTGTAAACGGTGAAATAACTACAACATTGGCTCGTGCAAAAGCATTGAAACCATACGCTGAAAAAGTTATTTCTCTTGCAAAAAAAGGCGATTTAAACTCAATCCGTCAAGCTGCTAAATATATTTACAACAAAGAAACTGGTAAATATATGGATTTAGCTACCGGAGAAGTATTTGAAGCACCACAAGCTGATAAGAAATTAGCTTCTCAAACAGTTTTAAGAAAATTGTTTGTAGTAATTGGTAAACAATATTCTGAAAAGAATGGTGGATACACTAGAATTTACCACTTACCACCAAGACGTGGTGATGCTTCTGAAATGGCACTAATTCAATTGGTGTAATAACAGAATGCGATATGCAATTTCAGTTCAATATGTCGGAAAAAACTATTCGGGGAGCCAAATTCAACTCGAAGGTGGCAAACCGATAGATGCTCCGACAATACAAGGCGAACTAGAAAAAGCACTTTGTACATTGATATTAGGCAAGCGATACACTGAACAAAATTCAGAAAACGCTTCACAATATAACCGACCGATTAGGGCAATTTTTTCAGGACGAACAGATAAGGGTGTGAATGCACTTGCTCAGGTAGTTCATTTTGATACAGATGAAACGATTGTTGCTTCAAAGTTTCTCTATTCTATAAATGAAATCTTACCAGATGATATTTCTGTTTCTGAAATAAAAGAAGTTGATGACTCCTTTCATGCTCAAAAAACTGCTAAGAAGCGACATTACAGATTTGAATTTATAAATCGTCGTTGTAAGAATGCTTTTGATGGAGATTTGTTGAAGGTGAAATATAAAACAGATGTTGAAAGGATGCAAAAATCTTTGAATTATTTGTTAGGAGAACACGATTTTTCTAGTTTCAAAAGTTCTGGAACGCTAAACCCAAGCAAAATTTGCACTATATATGAAGCAACAGTTTCAAAGGTCGGCGACAAAGTTTCAATCGATATTATCGGAAATAGATTTTTGTATAATATGGTAAGAACAATTGTCGGAACTCTTCTAGAAATAGAAGGACACAATTTAGCTCCAGAGCATATGAAAGAAGTTTTGGAGGCTAAAGACCGCACAAAGGCGGGAATGACAGTTAGTCCGTATGGATTAACACTAATGAAAGTAATGTATTAAAATAATAAAACGGAGAAATGCAATGAAAACATATTCAGCAAAACCTCTAGAAGTTGAAAGAAAATGGTATGTAATCGATGCTGAAGGCGAAACATTAGGTCGCTTGGCAGTTAGAGTTGCTAACATTTTGAGAGGTAAAAACAAACCTGAATACACTCCAAACGTTGATACTGGCGATTTCGTAATCGTTATCAATGCAGAAAAAGTGAAAGTTACAGGTAAGAAAGAAACTGACAAGATTTATTTACACCACACTGGTTACCCAGGTGGATTGAAATCTGCAAGCTTCAAAGAATTGATGGAAAAAGATCCTAGAATCGTTATTGAACATGCTGTTCGTGGTATGTTACAACACAATACTCTAGGTGCTGAACAATTCAACAAATTAAAAGTTTACGTTGGTCCTGAGCATCCACATGCTGCTCAAAAACCAGTTGTACTTGAAAAGGAGGCTAAATAATGGCAGATAAAGATATTATGGCTACCGGCCGCAGAAAGACCTCTATTGCAGTTGTAAAATTGGTTAAAGGAAGCGGTAGAATTTTCGTTAATGGTAAAAAATTAGCTGATTATATCGGCAACAGACCAGCTATCGAAATGTTAGTTTACAGACCACTTGTATTAACTGAAACTCAAGACAGATTTGACGTTAGAGTTAAAGCTGTTGGCGGGGGTGTTGTATCTCAATGTGGTGCAATCAGACACGGTATTTCAAGAGCATTGGTTAAATCTAATGAAGAATTTAAAAATGTTCTAAAATTAGAAGGTCTATTAACAAGAGACCCACGTGTTAAAGAACGTAAAAAATATGGTAGAAAAAGAGCTCGTAAAAGATTCCAATTCTCAAAACGTTAATCTTTACAAACCATACAGAGTACAAAAGAACCGATTTATTCAAATCGGTTCTTTTATTATTATTTCGACAAGCAAAAAAGCCTCCAAATTATTTCGGAGGCTTGCTTATTTTTAGAATGCTTTTTTCAATTCTCTAATATATTTTTTAGTTGCTTTGAATCTTAGCTTAGCTTTTTCTCGTTCAGCTCTATCAATAAGAAGATTTGCATTATCTAATTCCTCAAAAATATGGAAACTCAACAAGTTTCTAAAATCGAACATTGCAGGAGTAAAGTGGGACATACAATCCCCTTTCTTTGTAGGAATTGATTCTCTAATTTCTTTAACTTTACTCATATCTTTAATCAAACCAGTTTTGAATTTATCAGGTTGATAAACAGTCCATGCCTGATGAGGATAATATGTTGAACGGCATTCATTTACGTTTTGGTTCATTAACATATCATTAAACATCGCATAATTCTTAATTTCATAAAAAGATTGTTTCATATGATGTCCATATTCCCTTAGAACAGGAGGAAGCGGAACACTCGGAATAGAAAATTCTTCAATATAAGGATTTTTTGCTTCCAAATAATCAATAGAACCAATTCCAACAAACTCAATAGCCTTTGCAAATCGTTCTAAAATACCTTCATCTTTAGCATAACGCCCCATAACATCTAAAAATGAACAAGCACCTTTACCAGTTGCAATAAAGTCTGTGATAATTGTTTTCTTTCCTGTCGCTTCATGATATGCAACAATAGATTTTGGATCCGCTTGAACTCTATCTAAATATTTTCTATACGCTCTTTCCTCTTTTTCAGTTGGAGCCATATCGGGAAGTAATTTTATTCCTTCAACAGGATCCGGACGATACCAATATTTTGAAAACGCAACAAAATCATATCCATCAATACCATCTTTCATCCACAAAGATGTATTTAAGAACCATTTCGGACTTCTCCCTAAACAGATAATTGGCTGTCCTTTGTATTTGTTATACATTTTTGCAACATCAAAAAATGAATTTACAGTATATTCATTTGAAAGAGGAGTTGAAGTATATTTGTTATCATATAAGCCTTTTTGATTTGTTTTTCTTGATAAAAATGTTTTGTACCTCATATGCAATCTTCTTTTTGCAGCAGGTTTTAGAGCCAAATATTCTTCATAATCAATATGTGGCACAGTTCTATTTGGATCAATATATTCGCCAAAATGAATATTTGCCCCGTATTTATAACTTACGGGAACATTTGAAAAAGGCATGCCGCCACTTTCGCCTCGGCTCAACCCCTCACTACGTGTTCGGGCTTTCGCCTCAGCGGTTATATTATTATTTTGTACATTAGTAAAATAATTTGCTTGTACTCGTGAAATTTGCATACATATCCCTTATATTTTTATACCTTTAATGTTTTAAAACCCCTAAAAATAAATTTTGCTACTTTAGAAAAAATCCTCAAATCATTTTTGAGGATTTTTTAATATGTAAAAGTATAAAATGAAAAATTATATTAACATTTTCCCATTTTCATAGATAAGTGTTCCATCGGCGTATATCTTTCCACCATTTTTCATGTTTTTAATCATATCCCAATGCAAGCCTGATACATTCTTCCC
>CAKUTL010000083.1 GCA_934692295.1 uncultured Candidatus Melainabacteria bacterium | reverse complement strand
GATACTTTTAATGAAATAAACATTACACCGTTAACAGATATTTTCTTGGTTCTATTGATTATCATGATGGTAATTGCACCGCTTCTTGACCAACAAGGGATTAGCTTAAGTGTTCCAGAAAATGTAGAACAAACAAAAATGGATAAAGAATCAAAAATTTTATCTGTTATGGTTACAAAAAACAACAAATACTATATCAACAATGAAGAAGTTTCCGTAGATAGACTTGGTACAGTTTTAAGCCAAGAAATGAAAAATTATCCAGACGGATTGTTGATTGAAGCCGATGGAGATTCTACTCACGAAGCTGTCGTAACTTTGATGGACAAAGCTCGCTATGCGGGAGTTAAAGCAATTTCACTAGATCAAATCTAATAATTTTACATAGTTTAAACAATATAAAAGCCCAATTGCAAAAGTTGGGCTTTTTCGATTAATTGATATTCCTAAATAAACTTTTTATGCGTAACTCCACCACTTATAATCCGGAGGAAGTTCATTTTCATATGAAGCCTTGATATGATCATCTATCGCTTGTTTTTCATTTTTGCCATCAACAGCAGTTGTTGTATTATCGCCGTCTCGATAATAAACATCTTGACCTATACTGTCATTATAATCAGCATCAACTTGATATGCGGCATATTCACCCCATTGTTCATATAACAAGTATTGCAAATGTTTAAACATTTTAGATTCTTCGTCAGTTACATCACTGCTACTAAGATTATTCCAATGCTCATAATCATCATCTACAAAGAAATGATAGTCCTTATCTGACAATGCACCTTTATCATGCAATGTATCAATAACATCACGAGAAATACTTACGCCATCATTTGTTTGGATATAATACTTGAATGCAGTTGCGTGGGTAAGTTCATGAACCAGAGTATTAACCAAATCATACCAACTGCCATCAAGCAAGCTAATATCTAATGTTATACCCAAATCTTGGTTTCCATCTTCAACATCTACAAAATCTTCATCATATGTCCAAATTTTATATTTACCGGACACTCCATCATTAGTTGTGTACGGATTATTATTAATTGCATAGTAGTTATAAGCACCTAAATTTGTATAACTGGAAGTATTGTTTTTATTCAAATCTGCAATCGCAATGTTTCCAACCTTGATGTCATTAAACATATCTTCTTGGTCTAAAAGTCTATCTAAAGCATCTAATTGGTCAGTTAAACCGGAGGCTTCTAAATATTCTCTAGCCTTATCTATTGCAAATTCTAATTTTTCTTGAGAAGACATTTTTTCATACTCATCCTGAATTTTATCTGAATAGGAATTAACTTTCTCATAATGCTTATTAAAATCATCACCTAGTTCTTCACCAATAAATTTTTTAATTTCTTGATATGAAAGAGAAGCATCGTCATCAACATCCAAGACATCAAAAATTCTATTTAAAGACCCAAAGAAGTCATAGTTTGCATCTTCCCAATCATCATCTTGAGTCAATGTAACCAATTGAGCTTTGGTAATTCCAGTATCCTTGGTAATATTTGAATCAACTTTATTCAAATAATCAAACATTGTATCAACATCAACAAAATCTGAAAGGAATGAATTAGTCGGAGTTGGGTTAGGGTTAGGGTTAGGGTCTGGAGTTGGAGTTTCACCACCATTGTGCAAATTATAAATTACAGTCTTAATTTGCATAATTTCAGCCGGACTGAAAGAGCGATAAGAAGTTGATAATTTTGCACTGTTAACATTTGGATTAGCAACTGTTGTTACACTCACAGAATTATACAACTTTTCCAACGCTTCATCAGAAACAGTTGAACCAACTGAAGCCACACTTATTTCATTTTCTATAGGAGCAGAGTTCAAGGAAACAGGAGCATTTTCGGCAACGGAAACATAATTAACCGTATTAGAAAGCTCATCAGATGTCATTTTTCTATTCACTGTATAATTTAAAAATTGTGCCTGATTTATTTCCATGAAAAACCTCTTATATAAATATTTATCGGCTTTTCTAGTGAAAACTTTAATATTTTTACGTTTTATTACAAATATTTTACAATTTTTACAGAATACAAAAAGAAGAAACACTCTGCCCATCGGCAAACAGCTTTACCATCGAAAAGTCTAAGACTTTTAAGAGTTTTTGTTTCTCTCGGGTGTGAGCCTTAACCGATTACTTCCTTAATATACCACATTTTTCACACCTCGTAAATATCCGTATTTTTACGTAAGTAAAAATACGACTAGCCACTTGGGGGAGTTTGACACTTGACATCCTTGGTGCGTAAGGCTTTGCGAAGGGGATTTTTTTTGAGAGAAAGTGAAAAAGGAAATATGGAAATAGGAGAAATGGAAAAAAGGGAATAAGTTCGTTACAAAAAAGACTCTGACTAAGGTCTTTATGGGTGTCATTCTGAGTGATAAACCGAGGAAATGGGAATAAAATATTTCAAATTTGCCCGAAGAATCTCTAACCGAACAAGTTTAGCTTAACCCCCCTCTACCTTAAAAACTTAACACAAGTGTCATCCTGGACTGCGAATTTTGACAAGGAGAAAGCTCGTCTAGGGGAAATTTGCGTTGAGCCATTTAAAAATTAAGATTTAAAAACAAAAGAATAAACAGTACCTCCATGTGTTTTTATAGTTTTAAGGAGTTCACAATACCCAGTCCCACTACATTTATATAAATCTGTATCAGAATTACATAATCCACATCCATGAGAACTTGAGAAATTTGAATATAAATTTGAACAACGGTATGCATCAGCATTATGAGTTAGGCAATAATTGAAATTGTAATGTTTTTTACCATGGGCAGAACTTGAACCATAAGGATGAAAAAATAAGTAATAATAATCTGCTTCATAACCTCTAGCGTTAAAATTACAATTTCCTGATGGAATTGTAAAATTACTTGAACATTGATAAGTAATTGTTGCTGTTTTATCAATACAAGCTGGGGTACTATCCTTAATCACGGTATAAGTACAACATTTATCAAAAGGAGAGGTTATTTTTTTAGTTTTACAACAATCTAAACTTGATGGATTTACAGTGCAAGGATTAGATGGAGTTGGAGGAGGTGTTGGAGGTGTTGGAGGATTTTCTGGTTCTGGATCCTTAGTAGGAACAAGATAATCTTCATAATATACCTCAGATGTTTCTCTATTTATCGCAGACCTTTCTAATGGATCAATAATAAAATCTCGCAAATCTTCACCAAATACATTTGGACCTTTTTTACCATTCAAATCTAATAAACCATGAACGCCTAAATTCCCAACTTGAGGGGTTATACATATACTCATTCCATTTTTGAGTTGAGCACATGCCCCTTTATATTCAGGGGTATAAACTTTTCTCATATTATCTTCATATGTGTAATAAGCCGGAGCAAAACAATTTCCGTTATTTTCACCACAGTATCGTGCAACTTTAAAATATTTTTTAAGAAATAATCCTGCATTTTCCTCATACGATGAGGGTTCACTATCGTAATACATCATTGTTGAGAAAAAACTTGTTTTATTTTCCCCAATTGGCAAGTCATTCACGGCATTATTTATTGATTGAACCTCACGTTTATATTGGTGATTTAACATATTCTTTTGATAATTCGTTACCACCATTGGCAAGACAATTACAGCAATAACACCAACAATCGCAACGGCAATTAACACTTCAGTTAAGGTGAATGCACATTTTTTAATTATGCATGTGAAGGACTTTATCTTAGCAAAAGGAAGAACCCTCTCACCTACCCCCTCTTCCCTTGGAGAGGGGAAATTTCCAAGGCGTTTGGTTAGAGATTCTGAAACGAGTTCAGAATGACATCGACTTAACTTTACTTCTCCACAATGGAACAAGCGGGTGTCATCCGCTAAAACATTGACTACGTCTTCATTTAAGAGGTTACCCCCCCCCGCTTTTCAAGCTATGATTGAGTTTTGCCATATGTCTAACTCCTTTTTACTAATTATAACATATTCCTCAAGCAAAGGCAAATTCGTCATACTTCGTTCCGCTTGGTGTGTCAACCTTGTTCAGTTAGAGATTCTTCGGGAAAATATGTAATGTTTTATTCAATTTTCTTTGGTTTATCCCTCAGAATGACGGATTTATCAATGTCGGCTTAGTAAAGCCGACCTACAAAAATTGAAACAAACTTATTTCCTTATTCTCCTATTCCTTTTCCCACAAAAAAGAAAAACGACTGTTTAACGAGTCGTTGGAAAATCAATAGGAAAAAGGGAAAGGAAATTTATTTTAAACTTT
>CAKUTL010000082.1 GCA_934692295.1 uncultured Candidatus Melainabacteria bacterium | reverse complement strand
TTAAATCTTATTAAAAAGTGCCTGCTGGTTTCTTTTGTGGAGTTGCACCAGGAATTGATTGCCAATTTGCTGCCATGATTTTTTTGAATGATTTCAAAGCTGTATCTTCTAATTCACCTAATTCTTCAGCCTCCATAATCAATTCTCTCAATGGCATCAATGCTCTTGGGTCTCTCAAAACGCCCAATGCAGCAGCTGCACCAGCTCTAACAAGTTCGTTTTCTGAACGGTTTTTCATAACATCAATCAATGCAGGAACAGCTTTTGTATCGTTCAATTTACCTAATGAAGTAACTGCATAAATTCTTACGTTAACCCATTCGTCGTATAACATATTGATAATTTTATCAACAGCTTTTTTGTTACCGATTTCACCCAAAGCTCTTGTTGCATCACATCTTACGTTAACTTTTTCGTGATCCAAAGAATCAATCAAAGCATCAGTTGCAACATCACCGATTTCAATTAAAGCATCAGTTGCAGTAATACAAACTTGAGGGTTTTCATCGTTCAATGCTTCAACAAGTGGTTCAACAACGATTGCACCGCCTAAACGACCTAATGCACGTGCTGCACGAACTCTAACGTCAACGTTTCTATCTTCACGTAAAGATTCAATCAAGTGAGTTGTTGCAGCTGAATCACCTAATTCACCTAATGCTCTTGCCGCATACAATCTTACAGAACCGTTTTTGTCATGTTTCAAAACATCAATTAAAGGTTCAACAGCTTTTGAATCGCCCATTTCACCTAAAACACGAGCTGCATTGTATCTAACTTTTTCAGAATTACTTGTTCTTAAGTCATTCAATAACTCGTCAAATGTTTTTTTCACTTGTTTTTTCTTACTGTTCACACTAATTGTCATTATTTTCCTCCGACACTACAATAAATATTCACACCTTACTTTTATATAAAAAATTTTTTGCGAATATTATTGCCTTTTTTATAATATATTTGTTAATTTTGTTTACAATTCATAAACTACGTTTTATTTTTCCTACTACTTGTAAGTTATAGTCAGAAATTTTATTAAGGGTAATACTGACACTTAATTAACTTGTACTACTATAATAACACATTTTTCATATCTTTTCCTCAATTAGATAAATTATTTTAAAAATTTCTATAACTGTTTTTCTAAAAATAATTCTAATTGAAGAATAATTAAATCTTTTATGTTACATTTCGTAACATATTATTACTCTCCTTTGATAGTAATAATAAATTCTGTTCCAACGCCAACTTCACTATTTACTTGAATTTTACCGTGATGTTTATCAATTATCTTTTGGCTTATAGCTAGACCTAAACCCGTGCCAATCCCTACACCTTTTGTAGTATAACCAACTGTGAAAATTTTATTCAAATTCTCTTTAGGTATGCCCTGACCGTTATCCTGAATCTTTACAATCAGGTTTCCTTCTTTATAATCAGTCGAAATTACAATTTTACCCACTCCGGCAATTGCCTGACAAGCATTTACTAAAAGATTTGTAAAAACTTGATTGAGCATGTTTGGATAGCATTTTATTGGTGGAATATCGCCATAATGTTTTTCGATTTCAATTCTATTTTTTGTTTCATGACTAATCAAATCCAGCGTCAAATCAATTTCTTTATTAATATTTGCTTCTTGAAGCTCTGCCTCATCCAGTCTGACAAATTTCTTTAGAGAAACAACAATATTGCTAATCCTTGCAATTGCCTCTTTATCAATAGAATTAATTTGACTAAGCATTCCCCTCAAATCTGCTTGCTCAATCTGAGGGATAAGTTTAGAGATTATAGAATTGTTTGACTTGATAGAAGCAACAGGAGTATTAATCTCATGTGCAACTCCGGCAACCAATTGACCTAAAGAAGCCATTTTTTCAGAATTTATCAGTTGCAATTGAGTTTCTTTCAATTCATTTAAAGCTGCTTTTAAATCTTTTACGTTTTTAGCATTCTTTTGATAAAGTTCAGCTCTAATAATTGCGTTCCCAAGTTGAGAAGAAACAGCATCAAGGATTTCGATTTCTTCATTCAATTCACGCTTTTGGTAACTTAGCAAAACCAAAACGCCAATCATTTTATTCAAATGATATACAGGAACAATAATTCTCAAAACTGACTGTTTAAAAGATTCAGCCCCGACATATTCCAACAACGAATAACTGATAGAAATATCCCCTGCATTTAATTTGCTCATTACATGGGCATCAAATAGAATTTTTAAATCTTTTTCATAACGATTTTCACCATAAACTTCTTTTATCGAAAAACCACCTTCACAAGCAGAAGCATAATAAGTTCTAAAACACCCAAACATTATTGCCAATTCTTTCAATGCAGAATTTAAAATCATAGAAATATCCATCGATGCTCTTATGATATTCGATACTTTATTAATTAACGCAATTCTAAAGGCTTGAGATTGAGCTTTTTGACGAATTTTTTGCAATTCATCATTTTCTTCCTGCAATTTTTGGAGTTTATCTTTGTATAATTCACTTTCCTTTTGATTATCTTTAAGCAAGACATCAGAACTCACATCAACCAAAAATATAATCGTATAAAGCCCACGTTTTACAGCCGTCATATCGTAATACGAAGTTCTACCCAATGCAGAAGTATAAGAAACTCGAGCGAAGAAATTCTGTTTTGAAACAATTGCCTGAAAAATCGGAGAATACAAATCAACATTTTCACTATCCATAGGGCAAAAATCAAAATTCATCTTATGGGCAAATTTTCTTATATCCCCAAATTGAGTGAAAACACGACAGAAAGTGTTGTTTTTAAAAACAACCTCCTCATAGTCCCTAATCACAATAACCGGATCTCTATACTGATTAAAAAAGTCGAACTTTTTCATAATAAAATTATAGGTCAAGCTCTCCATTTAAGCAATTTGTTACACAAGAAATAAAATTTAAACCAAACTCTAAAAAAATTTTTACTAAATTGCTTGTATAGTTTTAAAATTTATAGTAGAATAAGGGCAATAAATGGTTTTAGCGTATTCTGTACACTTTATATTTGGTAGTAGAAAGGGAGTAATTTATGACTACAAAAGAATTTTTTACCAATTCAGAAGAATTGAAACAAATGATGTCAGCAGCACGTGCGACTATTACAGCTCCATTCTTCGGCAACAATGTTGAAGAAATCAAAACTGTATCAGAAGCATACAAATTAGCAAGAACATCACCAGGAACAGTTGAATTAACTGGAATGCCTGTATATAAACCAGAAAAATTAGGTTTGCCACAAGGAGCTAATCAATTGTTATTCAACGATGGTACAGTTGTTGGACGTTGTGCAGCTGCAAGAAAAATCGTTGGTGAACCAAACTGCGATTTGAAATACTTGTTACCAATTATCCGTGAAGCTATCTACAAAACACGTGATAAATTAATGTACAAAACAGAAGTTGTTGTAGGTTTAGACAAAGATTACATGGTAAAAGCTCACTTATTAATTCCGGAAGGCTTTGAAAACATTATGTATTCTTGGATGTTAAACTTCCAATACATCAACGAAGCATATGCAAATATGTATGCTGATTCTAAACCATATGCAGAAGGCGATATTTTCGTATTTTCTGACCCAGATTGGTCTCACCCAGACTTCCCTTATGGTTTAACTTTCTTTGACCCAGAACATAACTGTGCATGTATCTTGGGTATGAGATACTTTGGTGAACACAAAAAAGGTACATTAACTCTTGCTTGGGGTTGTGCAGCTCGTAATGGATTTGCTTCTTGCCACGGTGGGATGAAACGTTATAACCTTGATGGTGGAAAATCTTTCCAAGTTGCAGTATTTGGTCTATCTGGTTCAGGTAAATCAACAATTACTCACGCAAAACACAATAACAAATACAATATTACAGTACTTCATGATGACGCATTCGTTATCAATATGAAAGACAAATACACAATTGCTCTTGAACCTGCATACTTCGATAAAACAGCAGATTACCCAATCGGTTGTGAAGATAACAAATTCATTTTGACTCAACAAAACGCAGGTGCAATCGCTCTTGCAGACGGAAAAGTTGTTTCTGTAACAGAAGATATTAGAAACGGTAACGGTCGTGCTGTTAAATCAAGATTATGGTCACCAAACAGAGTTGACAGAATTAACGAACCTATCAACGCTATTTTCTGGTTAATGAAAGACCCTACAATTCCTCCTGTATTGAAATTGTCAGGATCTTCACTAGGTTCTGCAATGGGTGCAACTCTTGCAACAAAACGTTCTTCTGCTGAAAGATTAGCAGCAGGCGTTGACCCTAACGCATTAGTTGTTGAACCTTA
>CAKUTL010000081.1 GCA_934692295.1 uncultured Candidatus Melainabacteria bacterium | reverse complement strand
AATGGTATCCATATTAAATGATACTCCATGCCCAAATATGCTAGCTGTGTAAACCCAATGTTCCATTTTTCTCCCTTCGCACATTACATGTTACCACTGAAAAAAATTTTAGCAATCAAATTTTTGTTTGTAATATAATATAGTCGTAATATATGGTCAGGAGTTTAGATGGTTAAGATTATCCAATTAGAGGAAGTCGATTCAACTAATAGTTATGCTAAGAAAAATATTAGCAATATTGAAGATAAGACGGCAATAATCACAAAAAAACAAACATCTGGAAGAGGACGTTTAAATCGATCCTGGGTAGATTTAGGAGAAGAAAATTTATTCCTATCAATTATTCTTAAACCATCTGAAACATTTAAAGAAATTTATCCAAACCTCACCCAATACTTATCTGTTGTACTTTGTAAAGTTATTGAATCTTACGGAATTAAGACACAAATAAAATGGCCAAATGATGTTTTGATTGACGGTAAAAAAATTGCAGGAATTTTATCAGAAACAGTTATGCAAGGTCAAAAACTTAAAGGAATAGTTTTAGGAGTAGGAGTAAATCTAAATTCTAACCAAGAAAAAATTAATGCAATTCCAAATAAAATTGCA
Organism: uncultured Candidatus Melainabacteria bacterium; assembly: GCA_934692295.1. Taxonomy (GTDB): domain Bacteria; phylum Cyanobacteriota; class Vampirovibrionia; order Gastranaerophilales; family Gastranaerophilaceae; genus Zag111. The sequence continues at coordinate 4,078 of CAKUTL010000081.1, read as the reverse complement.
ACAAGTCTAAATATTGAAACTCAAAAAGCTATCGATTTAAAAGAATTTTTAAATAAATTATTAACAGAATTTTTTGAACATTATGACGAATTTTTACAAAGTGGATTTTTACAAATTAAAGATGATTATATAAAAAGAAACTGCTTTTTAGGAAAAGAACTAAAAGTCCAAGTATTTAATCATATGGAATCTGGACTAGCAAAAGCTGTAAACAATTTAGGAGAACTTGTTTTAGAAGATAGTAATAAGAGAGAAATAGTACTTACAATAGGAGATATTATATGAACAATTTAGAAAACGGATTAATTCTTCTTGTTATGGGCATGGGGTTCGTGCTTATATTTTTGACTATTATGATTATTTCAATGGGAATAATGTCAAAAATTGTGGAATATTTAAACAAAATATTTCCAGAAGCAGTAGAAGAAGTTAAAACAACTGCAAAAAAAGTTGCAGGAGGAATGGACGAAGTAGCACTTGCAATTGCAGCAGTAATGGCAAAAAGAAATTAGTATTTAGAGAAAGGATATAAATTTATGGGGAAAAAACTTATCAAACTAATGGATACCTCATTTAGAGATGGTTTCCAATCTGTTTATGGAGCAAGAGTATTTGTTGACGATTTTATTCCTGCATTAAAATCAGCAGTTGAAGCAGGGATTAGACATTTTGAAGTTGCAGGCGGAGCAAGATTCCAATCTCCAATTTTCTATTGCAACGAAAATGCGTTTGAAACAATGGACAAAATTAGAGCAGCAGTAGGTCCTGATATTAACCTTCAATCTCTTTCTAGAGGAGTTAATGTTGTTGGTCTTGATTCACAACCTAGAGATGTTATTGATTTACACGCAAAAATGTTCAAAAAACACGGTGTTACAACTGTTAGAAACTTTGATGCCTTAAATGATGTAAACAATTTATTATATTCAAGCCAATGTATAAAAAAACATGGTCTAAAACATGAAGTTACAATTACAATGATGGAATTACCTATCGGATGTACAGGAGCTCACGACGTTGAATTCTATGAAAGAGTTTTACGTTCTATCCTAGATGCTGGTATTGAATTTGATTCTCTAGCTTTCAAAGATGCATCTGGAACATCTGCTCCACGCAAAGTATTTGAAACAATCAAGAGAACTCGTGAAATTTTAGGTGCGGATGCAGATATTAGATTCCACTCACACGAAACAGCAGGAACTGGTTTATCAGCTTATCTTGCAGCTTTAGAAGGCGGAGCTAATTGTATCGACTTATCAATGAAACCAGTTTCTGGCGGAACAGCTCAACCAGACATCGTTTCTATGTGGCATGCTCTAAAAGGTACGGAGTATGATTTAGACATTGATGTTGAAAAAATCTTAAAAACAGAAGAAATCTTTAAAGAATGTATGAAAGATTACTTCTTACCACCAGAAGCTCTTGCAGTTAATCCAATGATTATTTCATCTCCACTTCCAGGAGGTGCTTTAACAGCAAATACTCAAATGCTTAGAGATAACAACTTGATGGATAAATTCCCAGAAATCGTATCTGCGATGAAAGAAGTTGTTGAAAAAGGTGGTTTTGGAACATCTGTAACTCCAGTTTCTCAATTCTATTTCCAACAAGCATTTAACAATGTAATGTTTGGAAAATGGAAAAAGATTGCTGAATGTTATGGCAAAATGGTTCTTGGGTATTTTGGGAAAACTCCTTGTACTCCAGACCCTGAAGTTGTAAGAATAGCAGAAGAACAACTAGGACTTCAACCTACAACTGAAACAGTAGTAGATTTGAATGACAAAGATCCAAATAAAGGTCTTGAAGTTGCAAAGAAAAGACTTGAAGATGCAAACTTACCAGTTAACGATGAAAACTTGTTCATCTCAGCAGCTTGTAAAGAAAAAGGTATTTTATTCTTACAAGGAAAAGGAACAATTGGAGTTCGTAAAAATGAACCCGCTAAAGAAGCTCCTTCAACAGCAAGTTCTGATTCAAATGAATACACAGTTACTATTAATGGTAAAAAATATGCTATTGCTCTTGATGGAAATAAAGCAAAAGTTAACGGAAAAGATTACGATTTTAGCGTAAAAGAAGGTATTGAAGCAAAAGGAACTTCATCTGGCGAAGGAACTCCAGTTAAAGCAGCTCTTCCAGGAAACGTTTTAAAAGTTTTAGTTTCTGAGGGAGATACGATTGAGGAAGGTGACGTTATTGCGGTCATAGAAGCAATGAAAATGGAAACTGAAATCAAATCTCCTGCTTCTGGAACAATCCAATCAGTTGAAATTGAAGTAGGTAACAAAGTTCAAACTGGTCAAGTGTTGGTAACTATCGGATAGGAGGCTAAAAATGATATTATCAGAAGGATTATTACAATTATGGCACTCCACAGGGATTTTCAACATGGTTGAAAAAGCCGATCCGACAATTACAAGTGCATTTGAACAATTTTTACACCAATTTGGACATCCAATAATGATTTTTATTTGCCTATTCTTGCTATGGCTTGGAATTAAGAAACAATTTGAACCATTGCTTTTAGTTCCAATCGCTTTTGGTGGTTTGTTGTCAAATATTCCACTTGCAGGGATTGCTGAACCTACAGGATTTTTAGGCATTGTTTACGAAATCGGAATCCATAAAGGATTGTTTCCACTAATTATCTTTATGGGTGTTGGTGCAATGACAGATTTCGGTCCACTAATTGCAAACCCTAAAACCGCTCTATTAGGTGGAGCTGCTCAATTCGGAATTTTTGGAGCATTATTACTTGCTCTATGTTGTTTTGGATTTACACTTCCTCAATCTGGAGCAATCGGTATTATTGGGGGTGCAGATGGTCCAACATCAATTTTCGTAACTTCAAAACTGGCTCCAGAATTATTAGGAGCAATCGCAGTTGCTGCTTATTCTTATATGGCATTAGTTCCTGTAATTCAACCTCCTATTATGAAATTATTGACCTCTAAAAAGGAACGTCAAATTCAAATGGAACAATTAAGACCTGTTAGCAAAAGAGAAAAAATTGTATTTCCTCTTGTTGTTCTTGGATTGTGCATAATTTTCTTGCCGGATGCTTGTCCACTTGTTGGTATGTTAACATTCGGGAACCTATGTAAAGAATGTGGAGTTGTTGATAGACTTTCAGATACCATGCAAAATGCTCTAATTAACATCGTAACTATTTTCTTAGGTTTATCTGTTGGTTCAAAACTTTCAGCAGAACAATTTTTGACAGTTCAAACTTTATTCATTTTGATTTTGGGTGTAATTGCATTCTCATTTGCAACAGCAGGTGGTGTAATTATGGCAAAACTTATGAACTTATTTGAAATAATGGCAGCAAAAATGACAGGAAGAGAGCCTAAACTTATCAACCCACTAATCGGTTCTGCCGGAGTTTCAGCCGTTCCGATGGCTGCTAGAGTTTCAAACAAAGTAGGTCTTGAATACAATCCTCAAAACTATTTGCTAATGCACGCAATGGGACCAAACGTTGCTGGTGTAATCGGTTCGGCCGTAGCAGCAGGGGTATTATTAGCACTTTGTCACTAATAACAACTAGTTTATAAAAATAAAAAAGGATGTTCTAGTTTTACTAAAACATCCTTTTTTTTAAACCTCAATATCTACAACAGAACCTAATCTGTCAACTATCGTTTTTTGAATATATCGAAAATCACCTTTTGTTGCTCTAGGGTGAGATTGAGCATATGTATTAATTTCATCTACAGACTTTTTTATTTCTGGATATTTTGCAGTAATTTTATCTGCAATAACTTTTAAATAATATCTGTATCCTCTATTTCCAGCGGCTTTAAATGGCTTACCCCAAAAGGTATCAATTATTGGCTTTAAATCCGCAACAGATTCACTTTCTGTCAACTTTAATGTTGCAGCTTCTAAAACTTTCACTGTTGAAACTTTTGCACCAAAATTTATTTGTGAGGGGATATTTGTATTATTTTGTATTTGCATATTATATTTAACTCTTGTGAAATTATTTTTTGCTATTTTTGTACTAAAATTTATATATGAAAAACAAAAGAGTTGCAATAATAAATTCTGAAAATAAAAAAATTATATCAGC
>CAKUTL010000080.1 GCA_934692295.1 uncultured Candidatus Melainabacteria bacterium | reverse complement strand
AGACATATCCAAATTCAAACTCTTGTGTGGAGGATTAAAAGCAGGGATAAAAAGAATCTTATCAAAATCATATTTTGCTGCAACAAATTCTGCAACTCTTGTATGGGCGTTGTGAATAGGATTAAATGTTCCCTGAAATACGCATAATTTCATAATCCGATTATACCACAAAATCACAACCAAACAGTTAGTATATCCTCTTATTTTTCAACTGTGATATAATGATTTTATGGAAGATAAAGAAATTGATAAAATATATGAGCTTATAGACTCTGGAAAATACGAAGAAGCGAAAATTTTAATTGCAGAAGTTCTTGAAAATGAACCTGCGGATATTGATGCACAAAGATTACTTGCACTCTGTGAAGTTAACACAGAAAACTATGACGAAGCAAGAAAAATTTTAGAAGATGTCATTAAATATAGGCAAGATGATGCTTTGTGCTGGTACTATTTGGGATGTTGCTATGACAATTTGGAAATGTTTACCGAAGCCAAATTCGCATATAATAAGGTTCTTGAATTAAGACCGGAATATGTTGATGCCTACAAAAGTTTAGCAATTGTTTATATCAAAACTCAAGAATTTGATAAAGCAAAAGAAATTGGCAAAAAAGGATTGCAATATAGTCAAGAAGATGATTATTCCCTTTATTATATCTTAGGAACAGCTTGTATGGCTTCAAAGGATTTAGAAGGAAGTATAGAATACATCTCAAAAGCAATTGAACTTAACCCTAAAAATGTTCAATTATACAACAACCTTGGAACAACATATTTGACATGCGGAAACCTTGATAAAGCATTTGAGGTATATGAAAAAGCCTCTCAAGTTGACCCAAAAGATTCATTAACATATTTCAATATGGCTTCAATTTTACAAGTTCAAAATAAACACAAAGAAGCATGTGAATATTTTGAAAAAGCTTACAACCTTGAACCAACAGAAGATAGTTATATTGTTGCATGGGCAATTTCAGAAGTTAAAGCAGGGAAATTCAAAGAAGCAATTGAACATTACAAATACCTTGCATCTTCTTATCCTCAAAAAGCAACCTATAAATACAATTTGGCTTGTTGTTATGAAGTGATAGGAGAATTTGAAATTGCAATTTCTTTACTAAAACAACTTGCAATGATGAACCCTAAAGCAACAAACATTTTGAAAAAACTTGCAGGAATCTATATGACTACCGGTCAATATCAAAATGCGAAAGAAATCTACGAAAGGATAATCAAACAGGGGACAACCTCATATCAATTACACTATGAATTAGCTCTTTTGTCTGTAAAAATCGGAGATATTGATAATGCTGAACAAATTCTAAAAAAAGTTTGCAAGTTAAAACCAGAATTTGCTCCAGCACATAAAGATTTAGGTGTAATTTATTTAAACAAAAGATTATTTGATTATGCAAAAGATGAATTTGAACTTGCATATAAATACGACCCGGAAAATTATGCAATCGTACTAGAATATGCAAACTATTTGCATTCTACATCTGACTTTGAAAAAGCTGACGAAATGTATCAAAAGGCAATTGAACTAGCTCCAGAAAATCCAAACGCATTAGCATTTTCAGCTTTAAATAAAACTCATTTAAAACAAATTGATAAAGCAATGGAGCAAATTAACAAAGCAATGAAAAAATCTTCGGATTCCGCATTTTTGTTATTTATTGCGGGAAGAATTTACTTCCTAGCCGGAGATTATGAATGTGCAAAAATGTATCTGGTAAAATCTTTTGAACTTGAAAGAATTCCAGATGTTCAAAATTTACTTGGACTTTGTTATATGGAACTTGGAAATTACAAACAAGCAAAATCAATTTTTTCAAGTATGCTGGAAAAAGCACCTCTAAATATCAACGTATTGCTCAATATGGCAAAATGTTGTGAGAAACTTGAAGAAAATGACGAAGCTCTAAAATATGCAGAAACCATTACAGATAACTTTCCTGAATGCGAAGAAGCTCAAGAGTTAATTAGAAAATTATCATAAATAAAAAAAGCTCCCGAAAATTTGGGAGCTTTTTTTATTACCTAATCTACAATTTCTACCCTGTGATCATCTGCAATTTCAATCGGTTGATTTATTTTTTTGATATAATCACAAGCTAATTTGTTTTTATCCATATCGAATTTTTGAATTACAAAATCCGGATTTTTATTACTTTCTAAGTATCCATCACCACCAGTTGCAAAGAAATCATCTGCTGCGACTGTATATTTTTTATTAGGATCAGGATTATTTACATCAATCTTATGAACTTGATTATTCTTATCTGTAAATTCAAGGTCTAACAATTCACCTTTTTTGTTAGCTTTGTATCTCAAACCTGAAACAAGTAAAATTCCCGGTTTATTAGAACTTCTTGTTACTGATTTCAAGCCAACTTTAATAGAATCAACTATTTGTTTTTCTGTCAAACCTAAAATCATCATATGATCTTCAAATGGTGTAATATCAGAAATCAACCTAGTATCAATCGGACCCGGAGTAAAACAACCTCGAATATTTCCAGCATTCAAGATTGCAATATCAGTACCTAGCTCAGATCTCATTGCATCTGCAATTAAATTTCCGTGAGGATTATTTTCAATTAATCTTTTTTCTGGAGGTTCAACTGCAACTTTAACACGTCCGATAACTTCCGGTTTACCTAAAATGTCTTCTACCGAATCTTTGATAAATAGCGGTCTATTATAAGCTCTTGTTTTAATTACATTGTTTTGAACCTTTTTAATAACTCCTTTTTCATCAAAATCAACATTTAAGATACCAACATTTTCACCATCTTTACCTGCTTGAGTGATAACAACAGGTTCACCTGATTTTGAAGAGAATAAGTTTTCACCATCTTTAATTCCTTCAATCAAATCGTGAGTGTGAGCACCAAAGATAATATCAATACCTTCTGTTTGTTGAGCTAATTTTTTATCGGTTTTGATACCTTCGTGAGAAAGTACAACTATTTTATTTATACCTTGAGCTTTTAGTTTATTTACTTCATCCTGAACTATTTTTATAGTATCATCTACGTTTGCAACTTTAAAATCTTTTAAGGTGTTATTCATCTTAACACGTTCATTCATGTCAGATGGAGCGATACCAATAAGTCCGTATTTTTCACCATCTTTTTCTACAACTATAGATTTTTGAATTCTTCCATAAATTGGAGAATTTTTATCGACATCAACATTCGCTGCCAACATTTTATAATTTGCATTATCTAATAATGTTGCCATTTTTGTAGGGTCAACAATATCTAATTCGTGATTACCCAAAGCAGAAGCGATAAAACCACTCCAATTCAAAAACTGGTTAGCAACTTGGTTATGCGTATAATTTGCACCTAAAATTATATCTCCTGATGAAACTTTGAATTTAGAAATATCGCCTTGTGGGACATCTTTATAGAAATTTGTAACTTCTTTCGGATTTGAGCGATCAAATTCTTCGGTCATATTATAAATACGTTCCATATTTGTCATTTTTCCGTGAACATCGTTTATATAAAACCAACTTGTATGGATGGTTTTAGGAGTTTTCTCATTAGAAGAAGTTGAAGGGTTATAAACACTTCCTTCTTTAGTTTTCCAAAGCGACGTTGTTTTCTCAGGATAAATTGTTTGAGTATAATTTTGAGTCTGAGATGAGGTTGAGTTCAATGGGGTTTGATTTGGCACTTTTTCTTGTTTGGGTTGGGTTGTGCCAATATTACTTGCAGATTGGTTAATATTTGGTACGTTAATCATGTTCCTACCTTTACACTTCACCATGATAAAACCACCTGAAAATAAAATTTGCCCTCATAACGAGTTTTATTAAGAATTATAAAGTTAAATTATCAAACTATGATAATAACTGTTCCAAATCTCTTTCTACATTTCTAAACACAGACTTCCAATCACCATGATCAGGCTGCCTATACAATTTTACACTGTCATACCAATCACAATGGCTTAAATCCATATGCCAACGCCAATTATAAATATATGGAAGTAAAATCCAACAACGCTTTGTCATCGCTCCTGCTAAATGAGCTAAAGAAGTATCATTACAAATTACCAAATCCATATTTTCTACTGCACCAGCCGTATCGGAAAAGTTTTTGAATGTTGAACCCAAATCAATTACATTATATTTATTTTTTATTTTTTCAAATTCTTCCGCACCTTCAAATGTCTGACAAGAATAGAATTGAGTATTCTCAAGTTCAAACAAATTGAAAAAGTCTTCAACCTTCAAAACTCTTTCTTTGTCATAGAAAGTATTTCCTTGCCATTTGATACCAACTTTAAACTTGTCATTATTAAAATATCTTTCCTTATAATACTTAACCTTAGCGGGATTTGCTTTTATATAACCGTCATCGTGATGAACAAATACATCTTCGCCTTTTTTACCTAATACATAAGGAATACTCAAAAATGGAATATGATAATCAAAATCTAAATACTTTTCAAAATCATATATTTCCATAATTTCTGCTCCATAAGAATTTTCTCTAAACAGTGGAGCTAATTCTTTTTGAGGTTTAAATATCACCTTTTTACACTTAGATGTTAATTCCGGCATAAAACGATAAAGCATAATTATATCGCCAAATCCAGCTTCGTAATATGTATATAAAACTTTATCCCTTAAGTCTTCACCATTCCATAAAGGTTTTTCTTTCATTAAGTTCGGATAAGTTTTTTCTTGCGAAACAATTGCACTA
>CAKUTL010000079.1 GCA_934692295.1 uncultured Candidatus Melainabacteria bacterium | reverse complement strand
CTATAACATTCACATTATATTTATATAACGGAATTGATGAAATTTTGATAAAATTAAGGAAAAATTAATTATTGAATAAATTCTTTTTTTATTTTTTTATCTTCATTGTATAATCAATCTATGAATAAAAAATTATTTGTAATATCTGGATGTTCTGGTGTCGGAAAAGGCACTGTATTAAAAGAATTTATGGCAAGAAATTCTAAGGATTTTATGTTGTCTGTTTCTTGTACGACACGAAAACCACGCCCAGGAGAGGTTGACGGAGTTAATTATTTCTTCTTAACCCCAGAAGATTTTCAAGATTGTATAAAGAAAGATAAGTTCCTTGAATATGCTCAGTTTGCTGGAAATTTTTATGGAACGAAGCAAAAATATATTAATCAAAAATTTGAAGAAGGTATGAATATAATTCTTGAAATTGAAACTCAAGGAGCATTGCAAGTTAAGAAAAAAATGCCTGAAGCTGTTTTGATTTTTATTGCACCTCCAAGTATCGAAGAATTGGAACATCGTTTGAGAGGTCGCCATACTGAGGATGAAGAAACAATCCAAAAAAGACTTAATCTTGTGAAAACTGAATTAGAATGTTCTAAACAGTATGACTATGTTGTTGTCAATGATGACTTGGAACGAGCAATTGCCGAAGTTGAAAGCATAACAAAAAAAGAATTGGAACAATAAATTTACGTTTTCAATTTGAATGAAAGAAGGAAATTGTGGAGTTAAATAATAAAACAATTTTAATTGGTATAACTGGTGGAATTGCAGCATATAAGATTTGCGAACTTATTCGAAAATTCAAAAAAAGTGGTGCAAATGTTAAAGTTGTTTGTACTCCGCATTCTTTAAATTTTGTGACAAAATTAACTTTGCAAAATTTGAGTCAAAATGAAGTTTATGTTGAAGAATTTGATGTAAAAAATTGGAAGCCTGAACATATTTCGTTGGCAGATGAAGCGGATATTATGCTTATTGCTCCTGCAACAGCGAATACTATTTCTAAAATCGCTCAAGGAATAGCTGATAATTTGTTAACATCAATTGCTTGTGCATTTTCTAAAAAAATGATTATTGCTCCAGCGATGAATTGCAATATGTGGAATAATCCGATTATAAAAGCAAATATTTCCACATTAAAGGCAAGAGGAATTGAAATATTAGAACCAGAAAGTGGCTTTTTGGCTTGCGGATATTTAGGCAAAGGTCGTCTTTGTTCTCTGGATAAGATTTTTGATTCTACTGTTGAAGCTTTAAATTATACCCAGAAATTAAAAGGTAAAAAGGTTGTAGTAACCTCTGGTGGTACAATAGAAGATATTGATCCTGTTCGATATATTTCCAATTATTCATCAGGAAAAATGGGAAAAGCTATTGCGGATTCTGCTAGGGATATGGGTGCGGAAGTCATATTGATTACAACAAAGAATTTTGAAGCACCATATAAAATTGTTAAAGTGAAATCTGCAATTGATATGCAAAATGCTGTAAATAACGAATTCCAATCGGCTGATATTATTGTTATGGCTGCTGCTGTTGCGGATTATAGAGTTAAAAATTATTCTGAGCAAAAGATGAAAAAAGGCAAAGAAGATAATATAATTCTTGAGTTAGAAAAAAATCCTGACATTTTGCAAGGCTTGTGTGAAAGAAAATTAAAAGAGTCATCTAGTTGTGCAATTGTTGGCTTTTGTGCAGAAAGTGAAAATTTATTAGAAAATGCACAAGCAAAAATAGCTAAAAAAGGTTGTGATTATTTAATAGCGAATGATATCTCTCGCAAGGATATAGGTTTTTCTTCAGATGATAATGAAGTTACAATTTTGGATAAAAATGGTGGGTTAAATAAAATCGAAAAAACATCTAAAAAAGTTATTGCAAGAAAGATTTTAGAATTCATCATAAAATAATAAAGGTTTTCTCTAAAATGGATAAATATGAAATTTCAAAACGAATAGAAGAGTTTGCTCCTTTAGAAACGGCAGAGAGTTGGGATGCTTCTGGATGGGTAATAGATAATCAAAACTCAAATGACATTGCAAAAGTGATGTTGTGTTTAACTCCTACGGAAGATGTTTTTCAACAGGCATTGGAAGAAGGATGTGATATGGTTGTGTCGCATCATCCCATGTTTTATTTATCTTTATTTTCTCGTGCGTTGAGTAAAGATTTTCAACCAATATTGAATGTATATTCTGCTCATACAAATATGGACAAAGCAAATGGCGGAACTACTGATACTATTATTAAAACTTTAGGTTTAGAAGAAAATAAAGTGGATATTGAACATGATTTTTTGCGAATGATTGAATTTCCTAATGGCATTTCTGTTTCAGAATTTTCTAATATATTGTCAAAAATTTCACCAAATGCAAGAATTGTTAATAACCAGAATAAAAAAACTCTTTCAAAGGTTGCGTTTTGTGCAGGAAGCGGTTCTGAATTTATTGGAGAGGCAAAAGGTTTAGGGGCAGATTGTCTTGTAACTGGAGATTTAAAATTCCATACAGCGTTGGATAGTGAAATTGTGCTTTATGATATTGGGCATTTTGAATCTGAAATTTTAATCCTCCCCGTGTTTGAAAAAATACTCGGAGAGGATATAGAAATTGTTTATGCAAAAGAGCATAGCCCTTTCAATTTGATAAGATAGAAATTACCAATTATTTCTTGTAAGGGTTTGTTTCCCGTTTTTGTCATACATTTTATCCTTGTACCAGATTCCTTGAAATTCTTTGTCTGGACCAAACATGTATTGTATGTCTTTTGTTATGAAGTAAATTGCACTTTTTAATTGTCCTTTTCTATCATATTGCATTGATGTATATGGATAATTTGGATATTCTTTTGACATTAAATCTGTGTAATATAATTTGCCAAATGCGGAATAATAGAAGGCATTTGTAGGATTATTTTTATATTGAATTGCGTACATTACAAGAGTTCCTTTTTTGAAGTAAAATGCACAATATTTTGCATCTTCATCTTCTGTAACTCCATTGTTGGTTAACATATAATGAAGTTTGGAATCTTTATCTTTGTAATATTTAGCGAATTCTTTTTTGAAATCTTCTTTGCTAAAATATATATGACTAGAGTTATTTTCAAAAAGGAGATTTTTGTATTTTTCAATATTTTCATCTCTTTGACTTTGTTCAAGAGTTAGCCAATCAAAGGTGATTCCAGCTTGAAGAGGTGCAACGTTTGTTTCGGGTTCAATTGCTTCAATCTGTTTGTCTGATGTTTCATCGATTGTTGTTATATTTTCAAATGAAAATGCTTTCTGTCCAAAACCGAATGCTAATAGCAAAAATAGCGAAATAAAAATCTTTTTCATATATTCCCCTTTTTATAATGTGTTATTTAAAATTTTATATGCTGTTCTTAATTTTATTGAAAATAGATTATCTTCATTTTCAAAAAGTAATTTTTCTGATACGGCGTATTCTTCCGGTTCAATAAATCCATTAATTTCAAAACCTGCAAATTTCTTATTATTATCTCTCTTTGTCTTAGTTGAAATCGCATAAACAAAAGCAGCCATGTCCTTTTTATCAATAAGTCTGTCGCCTGTTTCTTCTCCGTGAGCTGAAATTTTATCAAAAGCGGTTTTGAGTTGAGCTTTTACTTTTGCCATATAGTCTGGTCTATTCATAACGTTGTAATGTCCAAAACGATATTTCAACATAAACATTTCATATTGGTTATAATCGAGCTTCCCTGTTAAATTTCTTGATTCTTTTGCCATAAACAGAAGATAAGATTCTGCTAAAGATTGGATTTCTTCTTTTAAAATTTCATCAAGTTGTTTTATATCTTCTTGTGTTTTATTTTCTTTTGAGGCTAATTTTTTCCAAGAAGGTGGAACAACTTCGAAAGGTTCAGCTTTTGGGTTTGTAATTCCGCTTTGAGTAACCATATCATTTATAATTAGAGCAAATGCTTCTCCCAATTCCGCATTCCCACCTGATAATTCAGTTAGAATGGAAGTTCTTGCTGTATTGAATGAAGAAGCATTTTGCCCAAAATTTTGCATATATTTGAAATCCTTAGCTTATATCCCAACGACCACAAGTTCCGCCCCAACGAGCGATAATGTTGCCTTTTACGTCTTTAATTTTTTCAACGTGTTGAACTTGATCCATTCCTTCAACAATTGTAATAACTTCGCAATTGTTTGAACATCCGGTGCAAGCACAAGTTATTGATGTAAAGTGCATATCTGCAACATTCCATCCTTTGAATTTTGTTGGCGTTTCTGTGTATTGGTGATTTTCCATAGCAAGAAGTGCCGCACCAATAGCCCCCATTGTTTGGTGATTTTCAGGAACAACAATTTTAGTATTTAAGGCTTCTTCAAATGCTTTAACCATACCTGTATTTGTTGCAACGCCACCTTGGAATGAAACTGTTGGGAGGAGTTCTTTCCCTAGAGCCAAGTTGCTCAAATAGTTTCTAACAAGGGCTTGACAAAGACCGTATAACAAATCTTCTACTGGGTAACCAAGTTGTTGTTTGTGAATAAGGTCGCTTTCTGCGAAAACACCGCAACGTCCGGCAATTCTTGCTGGATTAGTTGAGCGTAATGCCGTTTCTCCAAATTCTTCAATTGGGACATTTAATCTTTGTGCTTGGTGATCTAGGAAACTTCCTGTACCGGCTGCACAAACTGTATTCATTGCAAAATCTGTTACGATACCATCACGTAAAATAATAATTTTACTATCTTGTCCACCAATTTCAAGAATTGTTTGAACTCCTGGAATATTTGTACTTGC
>CAKUTL010000078.1 GCA_934692295.1 uncultured Candidatus Melainabacteria bacterium | reverse complement strand
TCACGTAAAATAATAATTTTACTATCTTGTCCACCAATTTCAAGAATTGTTTGAACTCCTGGAATATTTGTACTTGCTGCTACTGCGTGAGCTGTAATTTCGTTTTTTACAACATCTGCACCAACAAGTGAGCCTGCTAATGCTCTACCAGAACCAGTTGTTCCAACACCCATTACCTCGTATTCTGTTAATCTTTTAGAATACAAATTATTCAAACCTGTTTGAACTGCAAGTACTGGTTTACCAGCAGTTTTCAACATAACACTATCAACATATTTACCTGTTTCGTCAACAAGTGCAAGTTTTGTTGTTACTGAACCAACGTCTATCCCTAAATATACTGTTAAACTCATGTTTTCTTCCTTTTTCTATAACAGTATTATGATAGCATAAAAATTCAATATACAAAAATTATGTTAAATATTACTTAACACGACGTTAGTGCATTACATCGTTTTTGTTTAATTCTCCAATGTAATTTACAGGGCTGTCGTTAGGCATTCTTTCGAGCCAGTTAGATAGCATATTTTCTAGCTTTGAAAGTTTAAACATTTCTATTGTTGATTGAATTTTATATTCTAAATCCGGAGTGCCATTTTGTATTGCTAATTCCATAATGTATATCCTCTTGTCTGTATATTATATATAAACCCGTTTTTAGGGTAAGAATTACACTATTTTAAGAAATATTAATAAATTTGTAATTCAATTATCTAAACTATTAAATTTTTAAAGTTTTTAAATTATACTGTTTGTTATGAAGAAGATTGTTTTGTTATTGATATTTGGAGCTTTAGTTGCTCCATTTACGCTTCAAAAATCAGAAGCGTCATTGATTTCTGATAGATCATATCGTGCAGAAATGAATAAAGAAAATCGTCAGGAATTAAAGCAGGTTAAGAATTTATTCAAAATTCATGAAACCTATGCTAACAATCATGATATAAAGGGCTTAGGTTCTTTATATTCTGATAAATATATGAACAGCGATGGTTTTGGAAAAGAGGTTTATTTTAAAAGCATAAAAGATACTTGGGATTCTTGTAAAGATTTGACTTATCAAACAAAAATTATTTCTACAAATATTTCAGGGGATTATGCTTCTGTTAGTGTTGAAGAAACTGCCAATGGAACAATTACAGATATTTTGGATTTAAATCCGATTGCAGGAGAATTACATTCAAAGTCAACAGGAATTTATTACCTTGAAAAAGTTAATGAAAAATGGTTTATTGTTGGCGAAACAGCTTTAACAGATGAGTCTTCTTTGCTTTATGGGGATGCTAGATTTATGAATATTGAAATTCAAGCACCAAATCAAGTATCTGCTGGTGATGTTTATACAACAACGGTCAAAGTAGATGGAGATTCTGATATGTTTATTATTGGGGCTATTGATAGAGATCCTGTTACGTATCCTGCAAATACCCCTAAAAGTGAACTTCGTGCTATGCCTCAATCTCAGACATTGGAAAGATTGTTGAAGGCTAATACTGATAATCTGAATGAATATGCAGTGGCTTCATTAGCAATTTCAAAAGCTAAAAATGTTCAAGATACAACATTTAGGGTTTACCTTGCAGGGCTTGCTTGTGTAATGAAACGTGTAAATGTAATTCCTAAAAATAATTTTGTAAAAGTAGAGGATTAAGATGGATAAATCAATAGGTAAATATTTTTTCTTGGTATGTTGTTTTATATTTTGGTTATTCTTGGCTTTGTTTTCGTCAAAGTTAATTGTTGATAATCTTACTTCTGGTCATCATTATTCAAATGCGGTTTTTCAATTGCATTATTTGAAAAACACCGGAGCAGCGTTTAGTTTATTGCAAAATGCAAGAGAATTTTTGATAATAATTTCAATTGTTGCAACAACAATGTTATTTTTATATGTTCATCATCATATAAGAAATATTCATTATATTTCAGTTTCATTTATAGCATTACTTTGTTCCGGAATAATGAGTAATTGCCACGAGAGGATTGTTTTAGGGTATGTTAGGGATTATATCCAATTGAATTTTATAAATTTCCCTATATTTAATGTTGCAGATATATTTATTACAATTGGGGTTATCGCTTTGATTGTAATTTTATTATTTTATAAAGGTAGATAACTAAGATGTTACTTGTGATTGATGAAAATGCTGAAAATTCAAGATTAGATGCTTATTTGGCGGAACTTTATGATGGCATTTCTCGGTCAAAAATTCAATCTGCAATAAAGTCAGGAAAAGTTACTGTTAACGGAGTTGTTAAAAAGGCTTCTTATTCATTAAAAGAAGGCGACAAGATAGAATTTGAAAATCTTGTTGAAGAAAAAGTTTTGGCAATTGAACCTGAAAATATTCCTTTGGAAGTAGTTTGGGAAGATGAAAATATGGCAGTAATTAACAAGCCTTCTGGCATGTTGACTCATCCTACTTTTATTGAAACTTCCGGTACATTAGTAAATGCTTTGCTTTATAAGTATGGTCAAAATCTTTCTGATGTTAATGGAGAATTTAGACGAGGAATTGTCCATAGATTAGATAGAAATACTTCCGGATTGTTGATGATTCCTAAAAATAATAAGACTCATGAATATTTGGCAAATTTGATTAAAAATCATGATTTAATCAAAAAATATCATGCAATTTTGGTTGGGAATTATCCAAGGGATAACGATGTAATTTCTGACCCGATTGGGAGAAACAATCTTAATCCTAAGAAAATGGCCGTTCGTCCAGATGGCAGACCAAGTGTTACCAAATTGAAAGTAATTGAACGATTTGGAAATGAAGCAACTTACGTTGAGTTGAATTTGATTACGGGAAGAACTCATCAAATTCGTGTTCATACGAGTTATAAAAAACATCCTGTTTATAACGATACAATGTATGGGGCTGGGCAAGGAAAAGTTAAAACTGAAGAACAAGTTTTGCAGTCATACTATTTGAGATTTGCAAAACCATTTTCACAAGAGATAATAGAATTGGAAATAGAACCTGATGAAAAATTGTCAAAAGTATTGACTTATTTCAGAAATAGGAGAGTTTAATTATATGAAAAGAATGTTTATTGCTTTAAGTGTTGTTGCGTTAATTGCAGTTGTATATCTTGCAATAATGAATCATAGCAATTATATAAATGTGAATTATATGTATAATACAATGCTTGATGTTCAGTCTAAACTTGGTTTGACAGATAATGGTGGAATGTTTTTTAGGACTATTAGATTATCAAGTTATACTATAATAATTCTTCTTGCGGGGTTGTTTGTTGGAGCAGGAACAGTTTATATGTTTCTTTCAGCTTCAAAAGATAAGGTAAAAGCATATCAACGAGAGTTAGAAAGAACTTCAATTTCCGGCTCTGCAAATGCTTCTAGGGTCGAAGTTTTGGAAGCGAAAATTAAAACTTTAGAAAAAGCTTTTTCAGCGGTAGTTGATGAACGTACAAAATTAGAAGTCCAAATCAAAAACTTAAACGCTGAAATCGATAATTTGAATAAGTAAAATAAAAAAATGAATTTATAAGATTAAAGCGGAGAATTTTATTAATTCCCCGCTTTCGTTGTTTGTTTCACATTCATTTACTTTGTAACGATTGATAAAATATAGTCATCTGTGAAGTATTTGTTTGCGATTTCTATAATATCAGAATCCGTCACACTGTTGATTAGTTTCTCGTATTTGTCTTTAAATTCGTATCCTCTTGTTGAAGCTTCATACCAACCTATGTTAGATGCTTTATCAAGGTTTGTTTCAAGCCCGATTACGTAGTTACCTAGTAATTTTTCTTTTGCATCTTGAAGTTCTTTATCTCCAACATATTCTGTTTTTAATCTTGTAATTTCTGCAAATAAACCAGATTTTGCTTTGTCTAAGGTTTGAGGATTTGTGCCAATGTATAGCAAAAAACTTCCTCTTAAAACAT
The DNA here is from genome assembly GCA_934692295.1 of uncultured Candidatus Melainabacteria bacterium. Classification (GTDB taxonomy): domain Bacteria; phylum Cyanobacteriota; class Vampirovibrionia; order Gastranaerophilales; family Gastranaerophilaceae; genus Zag111. The sequence goes on along the minus strand of CAKUTL010000078.1, from coordinate 937 downwards.
TTGGAGAATAACCAGAACCAAGTTGATATGCTAAGCCTTCTTGTTCTCTCAAATCTTTAAACAATCTTGAACTCATGCCAGAACCGAGGAGAGAATCGATGACTTGTAAGGTTGCATAATCCTTTTCGTTCAAAACACCATTTGTTTGCCAACCGAGCAAAATCCATGCAGTTTCTGTTGTTGGAACTTTTTGAATTGTTTGTCTTGGGGTGGTTACTGTTGGTATTTTTGAATTGTATTGTACGAAATCAAAATTCTTTGCGTTTTCTTTTGGTTTGAAAATATTATTTAAGTCTTGAATTGTTTTGTCCTTGTCAATATTTCCGTTTATTGAAATAACTAAATTCTTAGGAGCAAAAATTGAATTATAGTAATTTATAATATCTTCTTTAGTGATGTTTGGAATGTTTTTTTCTAAGATTTTTGAGGAAATTGAATATGGAGAATTTTGATAAATTAAATCTCTATACTCTTCAATTGCTCTTTGAAGAGGTACATCTTTATTTCTTTTTATAGTATTTAGTTTTTCTGTTTTAACTTTATCAATTTCATAATCTTCAAATGTAGCGTTATTAACTACCTCGTTTAATAGTTCTAAGGTTTTGTCATATTCATCTTTTGTTGTTAGGACATTTATTGCAAAAGCGTCAGCACTAGCACTTGGTTGAATTTTTATTCCATTATCTTCGAGTACTTGTGATAGCTCTAGGGATGTATAATTTTTTGTCCCTCTCATCATTGCTGTTGCGGTAAGGTTTGCTGTTCCAGCTTTTTGCTCTGCAAGTTGTCCCCCTTTTGCGTAAATACTGATTGCAATAATGTCGTTTACGTTGTTAGGAGTATAAAGCATTGTCGCTCCGTCAGAAAGTTTATATTTTTGAGTTTGAGCGTTTTCGCTAACAAGTTCTGCTGTTGCTGGAGCTTGTTGTGTTAGTGA
>CAKUTL010000077.1 GCA_934692295.1 uncultured Candidatus Melainabacteria bacterium | reverse complement strand
GCTTCAGCAGATGGCATTCGGTCTTGCAATATCAAATACTGAACTGCAATCATTGTACATTCAGAACAAATATTAACTCCTGGGCCTTGTATCATTTTTATTACTTGCGTATTTGGGCGACCACAAAAGCTACAATAAACTAGCTCATTATTTTGACTCTCTTCATTGTGATTATGTGCTTCTTCGCTTAGCTGTTTCTTTTTTGCACCAAGGCTGACAACTTTATCATCTGACATATAATTCTCCTTTACGCTCCTATTGTAACTTAAATTAATGAAATTTGCTATATTTTTATTATTAAATTATAATTACGTTAACAACAACTTAACATGTTATAGAGAGGGATGTATGAAAAAAGTTTTATTGTTGGTTAGTATTTTATTTGTTGCTGTCGTTTCGACTGCCTGTATTAACAATCTTGCAGTCCAAGATTTGAACAATAAAGCCCAGAGCTTTATGGAAAAAGGGGACTATACCCAAGCAATTGAAAGATTAAAATCAAGTATTGATTTAGACCCATCAATTTTTGAAACGCATTACAACTTAGCCATTGCTTATACAAAAGCCGAAGATTATGCTAACGCAATGGAAGAACTAAAAAAAGCCCAAGAATTAAAACCAAATTTCCCTGATGTATATTACTCTCTAGCTACTGCACAAAACAACTTGGCCGTTGATATGACTCAATTAAAAGTTCGAATGAACATAGATGACACACTTTTCACCCCTAAATCAGAAGAATCTTCTACAATGGAACTTTCTGACAAACTTACTGACAAAGAAAAGAAACTAATTTCAGAATTATATGATTCTGCGACTGCAAACTATGAAAAATACCTTGAATTAAACCCTAATGCAGAAGATAAAGCAGATGTTCAAGCTCAATTAGAAAAAATTAAAGAAGCACAAAACCCTCGAAAAGTAGAAGGGTAATATGATAATTCCAGCCCCAGAAGATGTTGCTTTTAACTTGTTTTCAATCCCGATTTACTGGTATGGAATAACAATGGCAAGTGCAATCTTTGTTGCTATTTTGTGTGCGAATTATTTATTTAACAAAATAAACCCCAATTTAAAAAAAGATACTATTCTTGAATACGCACCAGCATTAATTATTTCTGGAATATTATGTGCAAGATTATATTTTTGTCTTTTGAATGCCACACACTATTTGAGCAATCCTCTTGAGATTTTAGATATTCGAGAAGGAGGCTTATCAATTCACGGAGCAATCATAGGCGGTGTAGCAAGTATGATTTTTATTTCTAAAAAATCTAAAACGCCACTCCTAAGTATAATTGATGCTATTTCTTGTTCAACAATCCTAGGGCAAGCAATCGGAAGATGGGGAAATTATTTTAACTCCGAAGCATATGGAATCCCTGTTGCTAACCAAAATTGGGGACTATTTATCCCAGAAGCTAAAAGAATAACCCAATACGCAAACTACTCATTATTTCATCCTACATTTTTGTATGAAAGTGTTTTAGATTTAGTTGCATTTTTTATATTAACCATAATTTACACAAAATTAGGTAAAAAATACAAAGGCATAACATTTTTTGCATACTTAACAATTTATTCAATCATTAGATTTTTCATAGAACAATTGAGAGTTGATAGTGCAATGAATATTGCAACTGTTCCAATCGCAGAAATAGTATCTGTTTTATTATTCGCAATTGGCATAGTAGGAATTTTATTAGTTCTAATCAAACAAAGAAGAACAAATATTTAATCCGTAACAACGCAATCAATTTTTTCATCATATTCATCAACTGGAAGCTCTTCAACGTATAACTTTTGAGGAATTACAACAATAGTCTTAAATTGCCCTTTATTTTCAGACAAAAATCTATCATAAAAACCTCCACCATATCCTAAACGATAACCCTTCTTATCAACCATCAATGCAGGAACTATAACCAAATCCAAAAGACTTGGCGGTATAGGATTTGTTATTGGTTCTAAAATATTAAATTCAGATTTTTTTAATTCCGATTCTTCTGAAAATTCACATACCTCTAATTCCATCCCCTTAACCCTTGGAAGGAAGAATTTTTTATCAGAAAAACCCATTAATTCTAAAAGATTTACCTCATATTTAGTCGGGTAAAAAATCATTATATTTTTAGAATTCTCATAAAAAGGATGTTTCTTTAGATTTTCCCTAATTTTTGCGGAAATATTTACTATATCTAAAGTTTTTCGAATATCTTTTGCATTTTTACGAAGAATAGTTTTTTTATCCATCCTTTTAATATATAATAAAAACATCTTAAAATCTTCATCCGTAAAAGAACTTTTATTTATCAAAGGGGTAATAAATCAAAATGGGCAATAACAATAAACTTATAAATCCAAATTGGGCAAAGCACGGATATATCCAAATTTACACAGGAGATGGGAAAGGGAAAACAACAGCATCTTTAGGACTTGCGATGCGTGCATTAGGGAGAAATTGGAAGGTCTTAATTGTCATGTTCACCAAAGGAGGAAACGATTACGGAGAACTAAACAGCTTTAGAGAACTTTCTCCAAAAATTTCTGATAATCTTAAAATTGTTCAAGCAGGATTAGATAGGATTGTTTACCTCGACAACGAAACAGATGGCGACGTCAAAGAAATAAAAAAAGGTTGGGAATTAGCTAAAAAAGCTATCCAAAACGATGAATATCAACTTATCATTCTTGATGAGGCTAACATCGCCATAGATTTAGGAATTCTTGATGTTGATGAAGTGCTTGATGTTTTGAAAAACAAACCGGAAGAAATGGAAATCGTTTTGACAGGCAGAAATGCACATCCCAAAGTTATAGAAATAGCTCATCTTGTTTCTGAAATCAAACCAATAAAACATTATTGGAATACAGGAATAGCCGCAAGAAAAGGTATTGAGTATTAATAGTTTTTATTTTTCATTCTAGTTTTGGAACATTTGGAATGTCTTTTCAATGCTCTTAGAAATTAACTGTTTAACTGTTTCATATTCTGTTGATAATGAAGAAATTTCAGCATCTAATTTCTTAGATTTCATATCAATCGAATCTTCTTTGTATGTTAATTCAGCTTTCTTTTGAGTAAATTCAGCTTCAGCTCTAGCTATTGCATCAGAGTCAGTTTCTTCAACAATATAACCAGTTTCATTATATCTTGTTTGGTAGAAATAGCCATCATCGTGAAGAGAACTCATTGCATATTTACCTGTTTTTAGGGCATTTTCAAGATATTCATTATCCTGAACAGAAGCATCTTCTCTCCAACCGTTTTCGCAAAGATTGTTATACAATTGGTCATAGAAATCAGCCAATTTTTCTTTTTGAGAAGTAACGGTAGTACTTGCCTGACCAAAATATTTGTAACTGCTATCATCTGTTACAAATGCAGATGTATCAGTAGATTTACCAACAACATATCCTGAATCACTACCATTCATATAGTTATCAAAATATGTTAAGAATGATGATACTAAGTTTGATAAACTTACAGCTTGGTAAGAAATTGCTTTTGGAATAATTCCTCTTACTATTCCAGCACAAGTACCTATTCTGTTATTTTCGTTGGCATTAATAAATGCACTGTTTTCAGTCATTGAAGTATCACTGGTTTTTGAACCTACAGAAATAGCATTTGATGCTTTCAAGTTTACGTTTTGAATCATTGTCATTGCATATTTCAACGCTTCATTTGTTGTTGAATCAACATTCAAACCGGTTCCAATTGCTTGGTTATAACCAAATGCTTCGGCTATTGTGTACATCAACTTTTGTGCATATTTAGCCATGTCATCAGCACTGCCATTTTGAGTCATCAAAACAATATTTGATGCCAACAAATCGCCAATAGTCATGTTTTTGATAGTATCAGAATCTTTTTCGATAACTCCATTAGAAACGATTGTAAAACCTTTGTCTTTGATATTATTCTCATTCATTTGGAAATTACTACCATCAACATCAATAATTTTCTTTTTATCAGGATCATCTGATTTATATTTCTCAATAAATTTAGTTTTTTCGTCCAGTAAGGCGTTCAATATACCCTCTTTAGCAGTATAATCCTCTGGATCATTAACTTTATCCGCTAATTGAAGATTTTGTTGAGCCTTATTAATTCTAGTATTATAATCAGCAATTGTAGCATTATATTTTAGCAAACTGATTTGATTATCACCTAAAGTAAGTTGAGCCAAATCAATAACTTTTTTACCAATTGAATCAGACAAAATCAAAGCCGCTTTATCCATACCATCAACAGAATTTTTATCTAATGGAGTAGAACCCATGCCAGCTCCGGCATTCCATGGGATACTATCTTCAGGGTTTGAAGCAAGCTTCGAATCTTCAACCACAGAACCATCATTTGACTTTTTATAAACATAATCTGTTGTAGTAATTGAATTAGCAGTATCTTGAGTAACAATTCCATTAGGAACTAATGCAGCAATAAATCTATCTCTTGAGTCAGCAGATGGAATTCCACCAGCTTTAGAAATACCTGCCGCTCTTGCTGCTGCAGCATATTCAGAGTTCAAAACAATTGCACCTGATGAAGTTGTAACCATATAAGGGTTATAATCATTAGCTGCAGATGGGGCCATCAGTAAATTATAAGTCAAACCATAATCATTTTCTACTAAATCGTTTTTCCAAACTAATTTAGTTGCATTCATGGCATTGGCATAAGTAGCAGAAATATCAGATAACTGATTAGTTATCTCAAGTTTTTGCTGAGCAAGTTCGGTTGATTTGTATTCACAATCAGCCTTTCTCGCCGTTATGCACAAAAATCTTGCTTGTGACGTTGCCAATCCCATTTTTCTAAATCCTTTCGATTTATAGTATTCCTTTGGTTACC
>CAKUTL010000076.1 GCA_934692295.1 uncultured Candidatus Melainabacteria bacterium | reverse complement strand
CTTGATTCTTTGCAATCTCAAGGGATAGAAAGTATCGGCAGATTTGGCAAATGGGAATACATGTGGACATTCCAAGCCTTTGAAGATGGGATGAAGTGTGTGAAAGGAAGTAAATAATGGCAAAATATTTTATAAGTCATTCATCAAAAGATAAAGAAATTGTAAATGAATTCCTTGATATTCTAGAAGAAGTTCCTATACCTGAGGGGAGTATTTTTTGCACGTCAAGGGATGGTGATGATATTACAACAGGCGATGATTTTGTAAATGCGATAAAAGACGAGTTGTCGGATGCAGAATATGTTTTTGCATGTTTTTCGCAATGTTATATTGATAGTCCGGTATGCATGGCGGAAATTGGTGCAGGTTGGATAAAAGAAAAAGAAAATAAAACTCATGTTATACCAATAATTATTGATAAAAATTTCTCATTTGAGAGTATGACACCATTATTTCGGAATATTCAAGGAGCATATGCTTTAAATAAAGAGGGTCTGAATAAATTTTTTGATGATGTAATATTCCCTGAGTACCAGGTTAAATCTATGAATAAATGGCTAAGAAAGATTGATAAATTTTTAAAATTTATAGAATCAGCCGAACCTCAAACGCCTAATAAAGTTCCATATTCGTTATATCAAAAATTGCAAGCGCAAAATAAATCTCTTGAAAAAGATAAAAAACAGCTAATGGAAAAACTCGAAATTTCTGAAAATAAATCAAAAAGACTATCAAAAGCTGAAACACAAGAGGAAAAAGACGAAATCTTAAGAGAATATAGTTCTTCGGTTGATACTTTTGAAGAGTTTCGGCAGAAGATAGTCTCTCAAATGTTTGAATTCCAACCCTGTGTAAGACTTGCTTTATTTAGACATTTCAGTAGTTGTGAAGATTTACTATATAGTGAAGCGAATTCAAGTGGTGGTTTACAAGATGCTTTGGATTATGAGTATTTAGTTGCCGACAAATTTAGTGAAAATATCTATAAATTAAATGTTGAGAATGACGAAATTTCAAAAGTTATAAGCAATATAAAAGAATGTGCAGATCTTCTTGACGATGATGTTAAAAGAGAAATAAAAAAACGGTATGGAATTTCTTCATCAATTACTAATAAACGATTTTGGCAGTCGGTATTTAATGCTAATTTTTAAGGGAGAAAGTAATGACAAACAATAAAGTAAAAATATTTGTAACATACAAAGATAAACATAAACTTATTAAATCTGATATTATCACTCCAATTCAAACCGGTCGTGCAATTGCGAAGGAAAAGTTTGAAGGTATGATTGGTGATGATACTGGAGATAATATTTCCAAAGAAAATCCTAAATACAATGAACTTTCTGCTCAATATTGGGTTTGGAAACATTATGAAGAAATTGGCAACCCTGAATATGTAGGGTTTATGCACTATCGCAGACATTTTTTATTTGATGATGATATAGATTTATCAGAGAAGAAAACTTGGCTTCCTGGGATGTGTTTATATAATTTTGAAAAAATTGATAAAAAATATTTGGAGTCATTGTCTGAGGAAAAAATATTATCACAATTAGCAGATAATCCAGATGTAATAGTCTTAAAACCTTATAACATAAATTTATTTGGGAATAATGATTTATATATGAGAGAACATTATATTTCAACAATAATTGGAGCAAAAAGAATAAATTGGAATGTATTTTATGATGTTGTTTCTGAATTGTATCCTCAATATAAAAATATTTTAGATAAATTTACATATGGGAACTTAATAAACTGTTGCAATATGTTTGTAATGCACAGGGACATTTTTAAAAGATGTGCAGATTTTTATTTTTCAATTTTATCAGAAGTTGATAAGCGAATTGATTCATCTTTATATGATAGCCAAGAATTAAGGTTTTTAGGTTTCTTAGGTGAGTATATTTTAACTCTTTTTGTGATGATTTTAGAAGAAGAAAATCAAACAAAAATCAAATATTTGAATGGAACATTTATAGAGAATACGAATGAAAATTCATTAATTAATTGTTTTGCTATAAAGAAAATTGCTCGCTGGTTTTTTGAAATGACTAATATAAATCATCATAAACAAATTACGATTTGTGGAATAAAAATTAAGATAAAGATGAAGAAAAGAGAAATGGTTTTTAATATAAGAGAACATTTATATTATCAAAGTGCTGAATTGAAAATTTTAGAAAATAAAATTTCAGAATTACAAAAAGAACTTATTTTAACAAAGAAGTAGTGAAAATGACAAATATAAAAATATTCATATCATACAAAGATAAACACCCAATCATCAAGTCTGAAATTCTTCAACCTATTCAAACAGGGCGTGCTATTGCAGATGAAGAGTTTGAGGGGATGATTGGTGATAATACAGGAGATAATATTTCAAAAGACAATCCTCGTTATAATGAATTGTCTGCTCAATATTGGGTATGGAAGAATTATCAAGAAATTGGTAATCCTGATTATGTTGGGTTTATGCATTATCGTCGCCATTTCTTGTTTAATGAAAAGCTCCCTTTAACAAAGGGTAAATGGCTAAATAATGGGAATGTTTATTATTTCCCTGAAATTTGCCCTCAATATATGAAATATTTGAACGATGAATCCATAAAATCGTACTTTCCGGCATGTGATTGTATGGTTATAAAACCGTATGACATAAAAAATATTAAGGAAAAATACGAAAGAATAAGAGATAACTATATTACTCTAAAAGAGCAAGAGGGGCGATTCTACGACATATTTCTTGATGTTATAAAAGAGCTTCACCCTGATTATTTGGAAAAAATTGAAGAGTTTGACAAGGGAACTCAAATGTATCTTTGCAATATGTTTGTTATGCGGCGAGATTTGTTTGAGGATTATTGCGAATTTCTATTTTCAACCTTAAAAGAAATTGATAACCGTATAGATTCAACAAATTTTTCTTCTGCAAAATCTAGATTTTTAGGATTCTTGGGCGAATTTGTTCTCTCTATTTATATTTTTAAATTGAGGAAAAATCCAAATATTAAAATTAAAGAAATGAATGCATCATTAATTATGATGCCGAAATCAAAAGATATTAGAAAATGCCGAAAATATAAAATCCTTAGACATTTTGTATTCGGGGAATTGAAAAAACGCTACGAAAAACGCTATCAAGACTTGAAAAAATTTTTAGATACCGAGCATTTTTTTGATGAAAGGGATGGTGTATAGGATGAAATTTCTTCAAAAAATATTTTCGGTAACTAAAGAACGAAATAATAAAAAAATACGCAAAGTAATTACTATTTTAGGGTTGAAAATTAAAGTCAGAGATAAGGCTAGTGAGCAATTAGAGGTCATAAATCAGTTGGTCACAGAAAAACAAGTTGTCGATATGTCTTTAAAAAATATTTCAGCAACTTTGTCTTTGCAGGCTCAACAGTTACAACAATTAAATTGTCAGACAAATTCTTTAATTCCAGTAAATCAGAATTTGCAAGCTTTAACAAATAATTTAAAACCTTTGGTACAGGCTCAATTTGTTCATCCAAACACATTTGGCTCGTATAAAAATAAACATTTGGGGCAAACTATAACATTGATTGCATCAGGACCAAGCGTGAAAGATTTTGAACCGTTTACAGATTCAATTTATGTTGGGGTAAATAATTCGGTTTTATATGACAAAGTTAAATTTGATTATTTGTTTTTACAAGAATTACACAAAGATAATTCAAAAAACAAAGTTGCAAATGAATATATCGGCAATAATTGTCAAAAATTCTATGGAATAATACCTGATAATCGACTCAAGGATGTTTATCCTATAGTTAAAAATATCCCTCAGTCTCATATTGTTGCAGAAAATATTCACCGCTTCTATTTAGAGGATATATTTTCCCATAAATTTAGTGCCGATATTGAACATGAGCCACTTGGTGATTTCGGTGGAACAGTTTTTTCTGCGATGCAATTTATTCTTTATACACATCCAAAGACAATATATTTGGTTGGATGTGATTGTAGTTCCGGTTACTTCTTCAATAATGCGGCATTAGATATAGATACATCTCCACAGGTTCGGAGTTGGAAATTTTTGAAAACTTTTGTGGATGATTATTATCCTGATATAAAAATTATTTCAGTAAATCCAGTTGGTTTAAAAGGGCTATTTGAGGATATATATACACGAAAGGATGTAAATGAAAAGAAATAAAGAAGTTTCAGCAATTATTGTTGCAAGAAAAGGTTCTAAAAGAATCAAATCAAAGTCTTTGTTGAAATTAAATGGCGAAACTTTAATTGAACGAAAAATTCATCAATTACAAAATTGTAAAAATATTGATAGAATTATTTTTGGTTCTGATAGTGATGAAATGTTAAAGTTGGGAAAATTAGCAGGTGCGGAAATTGTACATAGACCTGAATATTTTTGTAATGAAGAACTGGCTTCTGCAAATGATATGATTAAAAATATGATGGATTTGGTTGAAACAGATGTCGTTATTTGGACTCATTGTACAAATCCTCTTATTACTCCTTCAACTTATGATAATGCAATTTCGACATATTTTGATAATTTAGATAAATATGATTCTCTTCTGTCTGTTGTTGAATTAAAAGAACACTTATGGAAAGATAATAAACCTTTTAATTATAATCCGTATGCAAAGAGACATATTCCTGCAAGAGAACTTCCGCCATTGTATATGCAAGATGGAGGGATTTTTATTCAAAGTTATGCGAATATGAAAAATAATTCATATTTCTTTGGCAAAAAGCCTTATTTATTTATTATTCCAGAAAAAGAATTTTTAGATATAAATAATTGGAAAGATTATATTTTAGCAAAGGGTATTATTCAAGAAGAGATTAATGCTCTGAAAGTATAGAAAGGAATATTTATTTGCAAAATTTTAATATATTCAAATTGATGAAAGATGTACTAAAAAGTTACATCAATTTTGTAAAATTACTGATTAAGGAGAAAAGATAAAATGTCAGGTTTAACAACCTTTAATAAATTTAAAGAACTATTAAACAATCAACGCTTTATAATCAACTACGGTCGAATGTGGCCGTACGTAAAACCGTTTTGGTTCAGAGCATTGTGCTCAATGCTCATTTGTATTCCAATCGGTTCGTT
>CAKUTL010000075.1 GCA_934692295.1 uncultured Candidatus Melainabacteria bacterium | reverse complement strand
TTGTCTTTGAGCATTTGCGAAAAGATACAATTTCCAGAGAGGGTTCTTTCTTCTATCAACCCCTCTCCCTAACCCTCCACCCTTGGGGAGGGAATAATGTTTGACGCATTTCAAGTTTGCCATACTTCACTCAGTATGATAAACTATTTTATATATCTAACTTCTCAACGATTTCAACAACATCTTTGTGGACTTCTTCAATTGACCTTGTGGAATCTACAACCTTGACTCTTTCGGGTTCAGATTTTGCAATTTCGAGATAACCATTACGCACTTTATTAAAAAATTCTCTCCCAGCACTTTCCATTCTATCTTTTTCATTCCCAACTCGTTTCATTGAAGTTTCAATATCAACATCAAAAACAAAAGTTATATCTGGCTTTTTTCCCCCAGTTGCTAAATTGTTCAACATATGAATTTTTTCTAAATCTAAACCTCGGCCATAACCCTGATAAGCCACAGTACTATCTGTATGCCTATCACAAAGAACTATTTTCCCTTCTTCTAATGCAGGTTTTACAATTACATCAACATTCTGTGCTCTATCTGCCAAAAATAAAAAAGATTCACATCTATCAGAAACAGGTCCATCATAATTTAGCAAAATTTCTCGAACTTTTTCTCCCAAACCCTTTCCCCCAGGTTCACGAGTAAGAAGAATATTATGCCCATTTTCTTCAAGATACTTTTTCAACAAATTTATTTGAGTTGTTTTTCCACAACCATCAGCACCCTCAAATGTTATAAATAATCCTTTTTTCATTACTTCCTCTTTCTCTAATATTCATCAACCACAAATTGTTGTTCTGAATAAGATGGTTCATATTTATCAATTTCATATATATCAATTCCAGAAGCTGCAAAATCACCATCAGCTCCGAGTGCATCTCCAAGTTGCTTTTTAGTAAAACCACGTTCAGCATAAAGCGATTTCAGTTCATTAGAATACTGTTTTTCATTCGCCTTTGCATATGTTATTAACACATCATAATTTGCTAAAGCATTTTCATAATCCTTCATCAAATAAAGAATATATGCTTTGTCGCTTGTGATATAAAAACGATTTTTCATATCTTTAGGACTTAAAGATTCCAACAATGAATCATAATCCGCAACAATTGAATCTGGCATATTATTTTCAATACTAAAAATTGACTTTATCCAAAGCATTTTAGATTGTTCTAAAACTGTCATATTTTTTCTTGTTGCATAATCATCAAAAAGCACAACCGCATTTTCTGGAGAACTTATTTTTTTCTCCAAGAACAAAAGATTGGCAAATTTGATTAAATCTTTTTGATTAAATCTTTTACCAGTCATTTCAATAGAAGTTTTAAAGGCTTCCAATGCACCTTTATAATCACGTTTAGCATATTTTACATATGCAATTAAGTCATAACTTTCTGCAGTTTTTGGATAAAATGCGTTATAAATTTCAGAAATTGTCATTGCAACTTTTGCATGTTTTTTATGAGAAGTTGAGCACAATTTCAAACCATATTGCAATGCAAAGGCAGGAGCAAAAAATAAAGCTATAACTATACCAATTAAAATTATTTTATTATAAAAATCTCTTCTATAAGCTTGCCATTTTTCTTTTGGCATATGCGGAACAAAATCAACAATTTTATATTGTCCAAAATTTTTAATTAAATAATCACTATAAACATATGCACAAACGCCACGAATTACCCCAATAATTACAACCCACCAAACTTCTGCAACCAACAAATTCCAAAATGAAAATTTTGCATGAATAAATATTAAATAAATAATTATTGGAACAAGCCAATATGCCATCTTCAAATGCTTTTCAATATCAAAACGATATTCAAGAACTTTCCCAACTTCTATTTTAGACAATTGCAAATCGTAAGAACATCCGCAATTTCCAAACCAGTTAAAGTTTCTAAAAACAGCATGACCTTCTTTATCAGCATAAAATAAAATTGGATTACTCAATGTTGTAATTATTTTTTCAAACATAGCAATATAAATTCAGAAAAACTACTAATCTAAATCAGTTTTTCCGACAAGCTCCCTTTCAAAATTATAAACGTCAGTTGAGATATTTAAGTTATCTTTAATATCAATAACATCCAAACCTCTAAAATTATAAATCGCACGAATTTTATCTGGATTTTGATTTTTTTCTTTCATAAGCAATGCACCCAAAATAGCTTCCAAATGGGACATTGGCATCATATTTGCAGGCAAATCTTCAAATCCCCATTCATTCCTCAATGCCTGCTGTAAAAACTTACAATCCGCAGGAGAACGATCCTTATAACAAGAATTCAAATGCAAACTCTGACGGGTCATATAAACATCAAAACGATTAACTTCTATGCCACGTTCAGTCAATTCTCTAAAATATTCAGACCCACGGTTAGAATGTCTTTGTGTCCAGTTATCACGATTTGGGATATTCTTATTACTTGATACAAGTTGATAAGGCTTAGACAAAATTCTCCATTTGCCCTCCAACATCGTTCTATCAAAAGGCACTGATACACAAATTTTAGAATTTTTTAGAGATGAAAAATTTTCAAAAAAGAAAATTATATCATTCATCTTGTACAACTTATCAAGAAGAATAATTTTGTTATCTTCATCTATCACCGCAACCCCAGAATCCATTGTAGAACCAGAAGCCAGTGATACACCAACATAATAATTCATCTAAATCTCCTGATTTAATGTTGTTGTAATAATTGGGCCATCGTCTGTCGCAATAACCGTATGTTCAAAGTGAGCTGATGGTTTGCCATCTTTAGTACTTACTGTCCAGCCATCTTCTTCATTGACAACAACGTCATCACAACCCAAATTCAACATTGGTTCAATAGCAATAGCCATATTTGATTTGATTAAAGTATTATCACCTACGCTATAATTAAACAAGAATGGGTCTTCGTGCATTTCGTGACCTACACCATGTCCACCATATTGGCGAACAATCCCATAACCTTCTCGAACAGCCACAGCCTCAACAGCTTTTGAAATATCATCCAAAACATTTCCCGGACGCATTTGTTCAATACCGGCATATAAAGATTCTTCTGTTGTTTTCATTAATTTGTCAACTTCAGGGGAAACATTACCAACACGATATGACCAAGCACTATCACCAACCATACCGCCATAAGTAGCACCAACATCAATAGCGATAATATCGCCCTCTTTTAGAATAGCTTTTTCTGATGGAATACCATGTACAACTTGTTCATTAATTGATGTACAAATACAAGCTGGGAAACCTGAATATCCCAAGAATGTTGGGATAGCACGATTTTCCTTAATAATTTTCATAGCAATTTCATCTAATTCTTTTGTAGAAATTCCTGGAACTACAACTTCCTTCATTTTTTGATGAACAAGGGCTACAATATAGCCAGCGTGTTTCATTCTTTTAATTTCATCCCGTGATTTTCTATTTATCATAATTTTACCCTACCTCTTAAGTGCATACTAGCACAAAATTGAGAGTAAAATCAAATTATTAAAATTAAAATCTATAAGCTAATAAGTTGATGAGTGAATAAGTTTATTTGATTCTTAATATGTCATTCTTCTCTAACCATAGTGTATTGATAGAGATTCTTCAGGTAAAATTTGCTAAATAATATTACCAATTCGACAGTTAACCCAAATACACTCTTTATCAAACTCAGTCATTGAGAGCAGATGCAAAGTAATCCAGCTGATTTTTACTTGTAAACTAGTGAACCCACCTTACATAACTTATACCAATAAACTATGGTAAATTTTTAAAATATGTTTCATCTTGAACTGCATAATATGTGCAACCCATACCATTGAAAGGATTAGTAGATGTCTTAGAACAATATACCCCTTTAGGAGAATTTGTACCAACTGCCCCCATTGGCACAAGTTCATATCCTCCAGATTTATCTGTTTCCTTAAGAGCAAAAGTGAAAACATCATGCCCCAAGGCATTAGGTTTTGCCCTTTTTCCATTTATATCAATAGAAATTAAGTAATAACCTCGACCCTCATCATTTAAATCTATAGCAAAGAGCATATTATTAGGTAAATAAAATTGAACATCATCTAAATAGTTCGTTTTAATATATGAAAGATTTCTAGAAAAATTTGTATAACTTGTATCTTTATTTCCTCCTTGTCCATCAACAAAACAATGCGTAGCACTATTCTTTTTATCAGAAAGCTTACACAATGTTGCCCCTTTAAAATATTGCATAAAATCTTGAGCCTGTTGGAATACTTCATTTACATTACTTGCAGTTTTAGGAGGAATTTGCCATCCATCATCATTAGCCATCTTTATAGCCTGAGAAAGAATTGCATAACCTGCATTAAATTGAGATTTAAGTTTTATACCATTAATCCTTCGCACCAATGTAGGAATTGTCATCGCAGCAACAACACCGATTATTCCAAGTGTGATAAGGACTTCCGCAAGTGTAAATGCTCTGTTTTTAAAAATCTTCATATGTAAATTATAAAGATTTTACTACTTGGTGTACACTGTCCCTCACATCATATCATATCATATCATATAGGGCATTATAACTGGGTTTCAGACTTTTGCATAGAGAGTTTACATTCTGTTACAATTGAGAAAAATTGGTAGCAACTTAACGCTACCGTCATCCTGAGCAAAGCGAAGGATCTCTTGCCGAACAAGTTTAGTTCAACCCCTCTCCCTAACCCTCAGCCATACGGCACGCAGTTTCACTCGACTCAACTTCGTTTCGTCGGTTCAGCTATTGTCCCACAAGGGGCGAGGGAAACAACTAATCGCAAAATGTCATCCTGAACTCGTTTCAGGATCTCTAGCTAGTTTGTACGGATAGAGATTCCGAAATAAATTCGGAATGACAGTATAGATATATTATTATGTTGCGTACGGATAGAGATACTTCGCTACGCTCAGTATGACGAATGCGTATAGTTTTTAGGAGTTCGGGGGCTATGCCCCTGATAACTCGAGCCATTTAGTCATTCGTGTTTTTCTTTTTCGGTTCTACTTTTTCTTTTTTCGTCGAAATAAAAAAGAAAAAGTGAACAATTAAATTTAATTGTCGGCGTAGTAAAGCCGACCTACATCCTAAAGCCCTCAGAATGACGTAACCGTAAAGGACTTATCAACTTATTGACTTATAGACTTTTAACGAATTTATTCCCTTATTCCCTAATAAATAGACAAATTACATCATACCTTTACGGTTGAAAAATACTGCGGCAATAAATGTTGCAACAATTGAAATTGTAATAACAATCAAAAATCCAAAATGGTTTTGACCAAATGGCATTGGTACGTTCATACCCCAGAA
>CAKUTL010000074.1 GCA_934692295.1 uncultured Candidatus Melainabacteria bacterium | reverse complement strand
ACAAATGAATTAAAAGAAAAAATCGATATCCCTTGTGAAAACCTAAAAGGTGATATGAAAACTGTGGCAAAACAACTATTCCCAACATTAAAATCTGGAGATGTTGTTATAGGACTAGGGGCAGGTACAATCACTGCTTTAGGGAAAGAACTTTTAGCCCTACACGATGAAGGAGCAAAAGTTGGCAAGTAATTTTGAAAAAGAATTTGAAATAAAAAAACTTACAACATTCAAAACCGGAGGAAAAATTTCACAAGTATTTTTTCCGGAGAATGTTGAAGAATTTGTTCAAATTTTAAAGCAAAATGAAAACATCCCAGTATTTGGAAATCTTTCAAATACATTGATTTCAAGCAATGGATTTGATGGGAAAATTGCACTAACAACTCACATGAATTCTATTCAAATTGAAGGAACAAAAGTTATTGCAGAATGTGGAGTTAAAGGACCTAAATTAGCCCAAGAAGTTTGTAAATCTGGACTTTCAGGACTAGAATTTATGATTGGTTTCCCTGGTTCAATCGGTGGAGAGGTTTTCATGAACGCATCTGCCAATGGACAATGTATCAGTGATAAACTCACATCCGCAACTTGTTATTCTCCCGAAAAAGGGGTAGTTGAATATTCAAAAGATGAAATGGAATTTGAATATAGAAAATCCCGTTGCAAAAAAGATAATTTAATTGTCCTACAAGCTAAATTTGAACTTGAGCCAAAACCACAGGAAGAAATTCAAAAACAAATGGATGAAAATTTGTCATTTAGAAAATCTCATCAACCATCACTTGCACTCCCTAATTGCGGAAGTATATTTAAAAATCCGCAAGGAGATTCTGCCGGAAGATTGCTAGATTCTGTTGGTGCAAAAAATTTGAGAGTTGGAGGGGCAAAAGTTTGGGAAAATCATGCAAACTTTATTGTGAATAATAACAACGGAACATCTACTGACATTTTAAATTTAATGTTTGAAATGTACACGAAAGTAAAAGAAAGTTATAATATAGAATTAGAACCAGAAATAATATTTTTGGGCGGATTAAACAAAAAGGAAAATGAAATATGGAAAATCTTGAACAAAAAATAGATACAAATGCAAAAATAGCTGTCCTTTGCGGCGGAATGTCATCAGAAGCAGAAATTTCAAGACGTTCTGGTAAAGGTGTTTTTGACGCATTACAAAGACTCGGTTATAAAAATGCGAAACTCGTTGAAGTTGATGCAAATATCGCTCAAAAATTAAAAGAAGGGAATTATGATTATGCTTACAACGTACTTCACGGCAAATACGGTGAAGATGGTTGTATTCAAGGGATTTTAGAAATTATGAAAATTCCATATACCGGTTGTGGTGTTATGTCTTCAGCAATCTGTATGAACAAAGAATACACAAAAAGAATTTTATCAGCTAACCCAGATATTCCAATGGCAAAATCTGCTTTTGTTAGAAAAGGCGAAGATGTCATGGAAAAAACAAAAGATTTGAAATTCCCAGTATTTACAAAACCTGTTTCAGAAGGTTCTAGTTTTGGAATGACAAAAGTAAATACAAGAGAAGAACTTCCAAAAGCATATGAAGAAGCGGTTAAATATAATGATGATGTTCTTATCGAAGAATTTATCGATGGAATTTTCATGACAGTTGGAGTTTTAGAAAAAGATAGTGAAAATTTTGCAACTGAAATTTTAGAAATTATTCCTAAAAATGAATGGTATGATTACGAAGCAAAATACACCCCTGGAATGTCAAAGTTCATTCTCCCTGCAGAACTAGATGAAAATTTGACTAAGAAAACAAAAGAAGTTGCTATAAAAGCACATGTTGCAGCAGGATGCAGAGGAGTTTCCAGAGTAGATTTCATGGTTGGAAAAGACGGAGTTCCTTATGTTATTGAAATCAACACTTCTCCAGGAATGACTTCAACAAGCGACTTACCTGCACAATCAAAAGTTATGGGTATAAGCTACGATGAATTAGTACAAATCGTATTAAACGGAGCAGGATTAAATAAATAATGACAGAATACAATTATAACAACAATAATCTGCCTGAAAAACCGGAAGAAGTAGATGAATTTTCACTTGCAATACATTCGGTTAAACATAAGCAGCTAGAAAGAAAAATCAGAAAAAAACGGAAAAGAGTAAACCGTTTAAAAGGATTTTTACGCTTTGTTGTTACAATTTTACTTCTATTTGGAGCTTATCACTTTTTTAAACTTCCACAATGGTATTTACCACAAGATGCGTTTACTAAAAAAGATGGAAAAATAGTAGAAATTATAAATAATAATATTGTTCCTACATCTATTATTTACGATGAATTACAAGATGTAAAAGTTCCTAGAGTGCCAATATTTTTGATGAGTGTAAAACCTATCAAAAAAGAAATATTTAAAATTCCTGTTGTTAAATATATTTATGTAAGACGTTACGGTTTTCCGGCAAGAATTCAAATTATCATTAGAGAAAGAGTTCCTGTTGCGGTAATCAAAACAGACTTGAAAAATAAACCTGTAGCATTCTTCACATCAGACGGAGTTTTGGTCTCAAATAAAAACTATATGGGTTTATCTGAAACTAAATCCGCTCTTAAAATCTTAACAAATTCTCCAAAAGTAGAAAACTTCTGGACAGTAAAAAAAGTTGAAGAAGTTTCTAATATCGTCAAAGCAGTCGAATCATATTCAGGACAAAAAGTTGAATATGTAGATATGAAAAACCCTAACGATGTTTACGTAAAAATTCAAACAACAAGAATTCGTTTAGGAATGCTTGATAGTACCGTTTACGAGAGAATAAAAAGAATTTATACAATATTGCCACAAATAGGTGATATGGGTAACCAAGTGAATTATATTGATTTACGTTGGGATAAAGTAAATTATTTAAAACTTAAGAAAAATAATAAATAAACAACATGAGCTTTAATGATGACTATATAAAAATAAAAAAACTCGTCGCTCCGGAACTTGAAATTATCGAACAAAAAATGGTTAATCCCATAAATATTCAAGAACCGTTAAAAACTCATGTTATAAATTTTTTAAAATCGCCATCAAAAAGAATTCGTCCTACATTAGCAATTCTCTTATCAAAAGCCCTAGAAGAAGAATTATCAAATGAACAACTTGAACTTCTTTCAGCAATAGAGATTGTTCATAACGCATCTCTAATCCACGATGATATTATTGATGATTGTGAAATAAGACGTGGGCATAAGACAATTTCAGCAGAATTTAATAATAAACTCGGAGTAATTTCTGGAGATTATCTTCTATCTATTGCAATGGAAAAAATTGGGGAACTTAATTCAATAGAAATATTGAAAGAATTTTCTCACAACATAAAAAAAATGTGTATTGGCGAAATTAATCAAAATTTCAATAGATATAAAATTGGAACAATTGAAGAGTATATTGAAAAATCAAAAAACAAAACAGGTTACCTTTTTGAAACAGCAATAATTTGTAATTTGTTACTTTCATCAAAAACTTCAACGGATAAATTCAAAAATTTTGGACTTAATGTAGGAATAGCATTTCAAATTAGAGATGATTTATTAAATATTTTATCTACCGATACAACTAAACCCTCAAATAATGACATTGAAGAAGGGATATATAATGCACCTATTATTTATTCCGGCGACCCTAAAGACTTAACCTCGGGGATTGAAAAAACACGAAGTTTGTTGAATAATTATGTACAAGAAGCAGAGCAAGTGCTAATAAATCTTAAAGACAATCAGTACACAATAGCACTTAAAAAATTTTTGGAGCTTTTAAAAGATGTTTAATATATGTCAAAGTTGGGAAAACTATAAAAAAGCATTGAAAGAAAAACGTGAAGCAGCATGGATGAATTTCAAATTGAAACTTCCTGGAACTGTACAACGCAGAATTGACACATTTGAAGAGTGGTATAGAAACTACAAAGAAAGTGCTACTTGTGAAGTCATAGAAACTGTAGTATTTGTCGTTGTAATGGTAATTATCATCAGATTTTTTGTTGGAGAAATCAGATGGATTCCATCAGGTTCTATGAACCCGACTCTTGTTGAGGGAGATAGAATCGTAGTAGAAAGATATTCAAGATTTTTTGAAAGCCCTAAACGTAGAGATATTATGGTATTTTACCCTCCATCTACGAAATTATCCAATAGTCCATTACCATTACTTGCAAGACTTACAGGTATTTTCTGCAAAGATATTGCATATATCAAACGTGTAGTTGGACTTCCAGGAGAAACAATTGAAATAAAAGCAGAAAAAGATGGCTCTGCTTACGTTTATATCAATGGTAAAAAATACGAAGAAGAATATATCAAAAGTATTTATGAATACCCAGAATGCCCAGATAAAAATATTGATCCATTGTTCCTAGAAAGTGATCAAGTTATGAAATGCGGTCCATTCAAACTAGATAATGACAGCTATTTTATGATGGGAGATAATAGAGGAAACTCTCAAGATAGCAGATATTGGGGGACATTGAAAAAAGATAGATTTGTAGGTAGAGCCGTTTTAGTTTTCTGGCCACCACAAAGAATGAAAGTTTTACACAGATTAGATACACAAATTAAAAAATAGACAAAAAAATAACTCCTCAAATCAAGGAGTTATTTTTTTAGTTCTAATTTTTATCTAACTTTATTTTCTGTACCTGCTTTTAAGCGTTTAATATTTTCTCTATGAAGGTAGATAACATAAATTGCAGCAATCACAGCATATGCAATATAAGCTGGAGGTGCATTTAAAAACCACATAATAAGAGGTGATAGTGCTAAAGCAACAATTGAACCTAAAGAAACGTATCTTGAAACCCAAGTAACTACGCCCCAAACAGCAGCAATAATCAAACCGGCTTGCCAGTCAAGAGCTAACAATGTTCCAACACCGGAAGCAACTGATTTTCCACCTGTAAAGTTCAAAAATACAGATTTGCTATGACCTAAAATAACACAAATTGCAGCTAATACCGGTAACAACCCAATTTTTGCACAAGCAGTAGCAAAAATTGCAGTCAATGCAACAGGAATTGCACCTTTAAGGGCATCTAAAAGCATTACTACGAAAAACCATTTTTTGCCCATTACACGTTTTACATTTGTTGCACCTGTTGAACCAGAGCCAACTGTTCTAATATCTTGTCCTATGAATAATTTGACAATAATATATCCGGTTGGAATAGAACCTATCAAATAAGACGCGGCCATAACAAGTGCGATTTGTCTAAGAATTTCAGTATATTCCATAAATTTTCTCCATTCTTCCTAACTTGAGAAAATTATATCATGCCTGAAACTTTATTGGCAAATTATTGTAAAATCATTTTAAAACTTAAATTCTCAACAACTGTTTGAATATTCATAGCAGGAGTAAGTGAAATTTGACGTTTTGCATCTTCAACGCTTTTCATATCATCCATAAACTTATAAAACAAAGGTTTATTTTGAGAATT
>CAKUTL010000073.1 GCA_934692295.1 uncultured Candidatus Melainabacteria bacterium | reverse complement strand
AAAGTTGCAATGACTGGTACTCCAGTAGAAAACAGATTAACTGAGTTATGGAGTATTTTTGACTTCATTAATAAAGGTTATCTTGGCTCACTTAAAGAATTCCAAAAAAGTTATGCTATTCCAATTGAAAGATTTAAGGAAAATTCAAGAGCTGGCAAACTTAGAATGTCAATTTCGCCATTCGTATTAAGACGTTTGAAAACAGACAAGCACGTAATTTCAGATTTACCAGAAAAAATGGTTCTCAACGAATACTGCTACTTGTCTAAAGTTCAAGCTGTTCTATATGAAAAAACTCTTAACGAAATGATGTCAAAAATTAGTGGATTTACTGGAATCAATAGACGTGGTAATATCTTCAAACTTATTACTGCATTGAAACAAATTTGTAACCACCCATATCAATTCTTAAAATCTGGAGAAATGAATAAAGAAATGTCTGGTAAGATGGAAAAATGTATTGACCTAGTTCAAAGCATTATTGATAGAGGAGAAAAAACTCTTATCTTCACTCAATACAAAGAAATGGGCGACATTTTGTGCAAGATTATATCTCAAGAATGCAACACAGAACCGTTGTTCTTCCACGGAAGCCTAACTGTTCCACAAAGAGAAGAGTTAATCGACAAATTCCAAACAGAAGAAGATTCAAAGGTTATGATACTTTCATTAAAAGCTGGTGGAACAGGTTTGAACTTGACAAGTGCAACCAACGTAATTCACTACGACTTGTGGTGGAATCCAGCAGTAGAAGATCAAGCAACAGATAGAACATATCGTATTGGTCAAGAAAAGAATGTAATGGTTCACAGAATGATTACACTTGGAACTTTTGAAGAAAAAATTGACGAAATGTTGAAATCGAAGAAAGAACTTGCAGACTTAGCCGTTTACGAAGGTGAAAAGATTATTACAGAACTTTCAGACGAAGAAATCTACGAAATCTTTACATTATCTGCTTAATATGAAGGCAATAAGTCGATAAGTAGTTTTGTCTATTGCTTACAGCTCTCTCCTTGCGGAGAGGGCAAATTCTGTGTTCCTTCTCCCTTGGGAGAAGGTTAGGATGAGGGGTTAAACCAAACGCATAAGTTATAGATTCTTCACTTCGCTCAGTATGACACAACAGTAACCAACTCTTTCACTTATCAACTTTACCCCTCGTTTATACGCAAAAAAAAAGCTTCTGTAATAGAAGCTTCCTTGGAATTTTTTACAATTCCTCGTGTAAAAGGTAGGTAGAAAGTAGAAGGTAGTAGTATATATAAGCTTTGTTATATATCGTTTGTATATATTATTAAAGTATTTTTGATATAAAGAATTGCGTAAGAAGAGTCAGTTTGTTACATAAGTTTACAAATATGGAATAAATCCTCTAAACTTCGCTATAATACATATACTGTTTCAAAGGAGTAAAAATGAAAATAGCAATATACCCTGGGAGTTTTGACCCAATTACTAAAGGACATTTAGATATTTTGAAAAACGCTTCCGGAATTTTTGACAAAGTTATCATTGCAGTTGCACGTAATGGAGAAAAGAAAGGTTTTCTTTCAACTGAAGAAAGAGTTGAACTCATAAAAAAAAGTATCGAAGGGCTTGATAATGTTGAAGTCGATGCCTTTGAAGGTTTGACAATTGAATATGCAAAAAAACGAGGAGCAGAAATTCTAATCAGAGGTTTGCGTGCCGTTTCCGATTTTGAATATGAAATGCAGCTTTCCCAAACAAACAGTGCATTGTGTGACGAAATCAAGACAGTTTTTTTAACCACAAAACCTAAATATAACTTCATTTCATCAAGCACAATCCGAGAAATCTTACAAAACAATGGAGATATATCAAAATTTGTTCCACAAGCAGTAAATGAATACCTAACACAAAGGAGATAAATCTATGAATTTTCAAACCCGAAAAGACATAAAAAGGCTCGAAGATAAAATTAAAAACGGATATTCACTACCTATATTTAAAGGGTACGTTGCAGTGGATAAATATGGTGTTGAACAAATCATAGATGCAATTTACGCAAATTTACCAAATGATGTAATGAGAGCAAGAGAATTTCTCAAAAAATCTAACATCACACCCAACACAACACCAAAGGGAACAACTATATTTGACATACTCCAAATGTTAGAAATCACCTTGAATGAAACGATGTCTTTTGCCAATTTATCGATTTTAAAAATTAAAGAAATTGAAATTTTATTAGATAGAATAGAAAAAAATATCCCAGAAGAAATTATTCAAGCAGAAATTTCTACCAAATAACAACACATGTTAACATATGTAATTCCACAAAGAAATATTATTTGACAATTAAAAATTGCTTATGTAATATATTAATATATAAAATGTGAAAGGGATAAGGGATATAGCATGCCACAAAATGGAGTGTATGATTTATTAAAAATGTTAGAAATAGCCCTAGATGAAGGCTATTCAGTATTGAAATACACAGTAATTAATAAAAGAGAAATTGAAACATTAATCGATAGAATATATCAAGCATTGCCGACAGAAGTTCAAGAAGCAAAGCTATTATTAAAACGTAAAGAAGAATTACAAAATGAAGCTCAACAGAGAGCTAATAAAATAATTCAAGACGCTCAAGCAGAAGCTGATAGAAAACTTTCAGAATCAGATCAAATCAAAGCAATTGAATTGCAAGGAAATAAAATTAAAAACGAAGTTTATCAAGAATGCGAAAAAATTAAACACATTGCACTTCAAGATGCAGAAAATATAAGACTTCAAGCTACAGATGAGGCAATGAAAATTAGAGAAGGTGCCGAGCTATATGCAGAACAAGTTCTAACAAGCATTGAAGGTAACTTAACTCAACTTCAACAAGTAGTTAAAAATGGTCAAATCTACATGGAACAATTGAGAACAGATTCAATTGGCAAATATCCGACTCAACAAACTCCTGTTAGAAAATAACCTTTAAAATAAAATTTTCACATACTAAAAAACATCTATTGAATAAAATAGATGTTTTTTAGTGTCAAAAACGTAGTATTTGTTAACAATTTATTTGCATTTTATTTTGTTTGAGATAACATAAGAGTATAAGCCGAAATAGATAGAATGTGTAATGCACATTCTATTTTAAATAGGAGACAACTTAATAAAACAATAAAGGAAATAAAACAATGGGTATCAAAGGAAAAAACGACAGAATGGTAGTTCTAGCTTGTGAAGAATGCAAGGAAAGAAACTACACAACAACTAAAAACAAAAAGAACATCAAGGAAAGAATGGAATTAAACAAATACTGCCCAAGATGTCAAAAACACACTAACCACAAAGAAACTAAGTAGATTTTTATAAAGTGGTTAAAAGATATTTAACCACTTTAATATGCGTCCTTAGTTCAGTTGGTAGAACGTCGGTCTCCAAAACCGGATGTCGAGGGTTCGAGTCCTTCAGGGCGCGATTTTAAACTTTAAAATAAAGGAATAATCATAATGAACGAAACAGTAGAAGCAATTAAAGCGTACTTCAAAGGCGTAAAAACAGAATGGGGCAAAATTAGCTGGCCTGAAAAAAATCAGGTTATCTTTGAAACTCTATCCGTTATCGTTATCGTAGTTGTTTTTACTGTTGCAATTTATCTAATGGATCTTTTATTTAAAGGCTCACTAGGTCTTATAGTAAAATTTTTCCAAAATTTATAAAGGTGGCTTATGACTAAAGAAGAAAAAACAATGGAAGAACAACTGAATGAAGATGTATTAGCTGAACAAGCTGAAGCTCAAGCCGAAGAAGAAGCTAAAGAAGCTAAGAAAAGTCAAAAAAGATGGTACATCGTTCACACTTATTCAGGTTACGAAAACAAAGTTAAAGTTAACTTAGAAAAACGTATTGAATATATGAACATGGGTGATAAGATTTTTAGAATCGAAGTACCTCAAAAAACAGTTGTCCAAATGAAGGGCGGAAAGAAACAGGAAAAAGAAGAAAAAGTATTCCCTGGTTACGTTCTTGTAGAAATGATTATGGACGAAGATAGCTGGTATGTTGTAAGACACACTTCAGGCGTTACAAAATTTGTAGGTTCTGTTAAAAAACCTATTCCGGTTAAAGAAAGCGAAATTAAAAGAATCTTGCACAGAACATCATCTCAAGTTGAAAAAGTTGAACTTGATGTTAAACCGGGTGATAAAGTTAGAATTATTTCAGGTCCATTCGCAGACTTTGATGCTGATATTATCGAAGTTTACCCTGATAAATCTAAACTTAGAGCAAATGTTTCAATCTTCGGTCGTGAAACGCCAGTTGAATTGGAATACAAGCAAATCAATAAATTATAATCTAATTTAAAGACTAGCAAAACTAATTATTACAAAAGATAGTACAAATAATGTGGAAGGATCCTTTACAAGCCGGTAAAGAACCGTTATTACCACAAAAGGAGAAAATCATGGCAAAAAAAGTAGTAGGAAAAATCAAGCTTCAAATCGAAGCAGGTAAAGCAAATCCATCACCACCAGTTGGTCCTGCATTAGGTCAACACGGTGTTAATATCATGGACTTCTGTAAACAATTCAATGCTAAAACTCAAGATAAAGCTGGATACATCATCCCAGTTATCATTGATGTTTACGAAGATAGAAGTTTCACATTCGTTATTAAATCACCACCAGCTCCTGTATTGATTAAAAAAGCATTAAATATTCCAAAAGGATCATCAGTTCCTAACAAGGATAAAGTTGCTGAAATCACTAGAGCTCAATTAGAAGAAATTGCTAAAATTAAAATGGACGATTTAAACGCTACAACAATGGATGCAGCAGTTAAAATGATTGCTGGTTCTTGTAGAGCAATGGGTGTTACAGTAAAAGAAGACTAGATGGAAGGACGTAAAGTCCGTTATTACCACGAAAGGAAAATTATAAAATGGCAAAATTAACTAAAAAACAAAAGAAAATGCAAGAAATGCTGGAAGGGTTTAATCAACCATCTACAGCAGTTGATGCAATAAAAAAATTAAAAGAAATTTCAAACGAAGTTTCTAAATTCAACGAAACAGTTGAATGCCACATGCGTTTAGGTATTGATGTTCGTCAAGCAGACCAACAAATCAGATCAACAGTAGTTTTACCTGCTGGTCTTGGTAAAGAAGTTAAAGTTTGTGTTATCGCTAAAGGTGCTAAAGCAACTGAAGCAACTGAAGCAGGAGCAGACTTTGCAGGTGCAGAAGAAATCATCGAAAAAATCGCAGGCGGTTGGTTCGAATTTGATACATTGATTGCTACACCAGATTGTATGGGTATGCTTGGTAAATTAGGTAGAGTATTAGGACCTAAAGGTTTAATGCCAAACCCTAAAACAGGAACAGTTACAATGGAAGTAGCTAAAGCTGTTAAAGATGCTAAAGCAGGTAAAGTTGAATATAGAGCAGACAAACAAGGTATGATTCACTGCCCTATCGGAAAAATCCAATTCAACGAAGAAGACCTAATTAAAAACTATGCAACATTAGCAGATGCAATTATCAAAGCTAAACCAGCATCAGCTAAAGGTACATTTGTTAAATCAGTTTACCTATCAACAACTATGGGACCTGGAATCAAATTAGATCCTAAAGTTTTTGCAGCTGAAGTTAAAGAATTAGTTTAGTTGAATAA
>CAKUTL010000072.1 GCA_934692295.1 uncultured Candidatus Melainabacteria bacterium | reverse complement strand
CCAGAGTGTAAACATCGTAAACCTTATAGAAAATCAACTGGTGTAACTTGTCCAAAATGTGGAAAAGGTACGATTGTCGAACGAAAATCAAAACGAGGAACGGTATTCTACGGTTGTGATAAATATCCGGAATGTGATTTTGTTCTTTGGAATGAACCAACCGGCGAAAAATGCCCAACTTGTGGAAGTCTTTTGGTTAAAAAAGTTCTTAAAAAAGGCGATGTTATTGCTTGTTCAAATATGAAATGCGGATTCAAAAAAGAACCTGAACAAACTGAAACTCCGCAAGAATAACAAAGGAGCTTGATTTATGGCTGTAAGTAAAGAGTTGTTGGCAAGATACAAGGAAATGAAGGCTAAGGGTATAAATATTACCCTAACTGAATTAAAAAAACAAATGGAAGAAGAAGAAAAATCCGGTGCAAATTCTCCAGAAACTTCAACTGTTTCAGCGGATTCCTCTCCAATTTATTCATCTGCTCCATCTGCAAGTGAATATTTGAGTGATAATAGTTCTTCTTATAATTCATACGAGTCATCTCCTTCTGTTGTAGAACAAACGTCCGCTCCTGTAGAGCAATCTACGCCTGAAAATTCTTGGACAACAACTTATTCTAGTAATAATTATTCTGAATCGGTTGAACAACCGAGCCAAACATCTTATGAAGGTCAAACTGCTCAGTCTTCCTATGGAGTTGAAGGGGCTTCAAATTCTTTGGGAAGTCAAACATCTTATTCGTCAACTTCTTATTCTCAAGAACCAGTTCAAAATGTTCAGCCACCTGTAGAGCAAGCCTCTCCGGAAACGTATTCTTCTCAATCATTTTCGAATAGTTTTGATGTTTCAGTAAATAGCTCATTATTTAAACCTCAAGTTGAAAATGTATTAACTTCGTCGCCAGTTCCAGTGGCTCAAACACCTGATGCCGTGAATGCTCCAACTCGTAAATACGCTTTAATTGGGTATCCTTTAGGACACTCTTTGTCCAGTTATATTCACGAAGCCGGTTTTAAGAGTTTAGGATTGAAGGCAAGTTATGAAATTCTTGAAACCCCGCCCGAAACTCTTGTAGATAGGATTAAATTTTTCAAAACACATGGTTATCTTGGTTTTAATGTAACAATTCCATTGAAATTACCGATTACTATGTTTTTGGATTCAATTGATGCTTCGGCAGATATTGTTAACGCTGTAAATACTGTTGTTATTGATTCTCAAACTCGTGAAATGAAAGGTTATAACACGGATGTTCTTGGTTTTAGGAATGCAATTCCTGACGATGTAACTTTATGTGGTAAAGTTGCCGGTGTCTTGGGTACCGGTGGTGCTGCTCGTGCTGCGATTACAGCTCTTGCTCAATCTCAAATGAAAGAAATTAAACTTTTCACTCGTAATGTGCCAAATAGTTTAGAATTGGTAAATTATTTGCGTAAAACTTTCCCTAATGTAGAATTTAACACTTATCAAATTGAGCGAATTAGGGATTTGTCTGATATTGATTTACTTGTGAATACAACACCTATTGGAATGCTCGGGCGTGCTGCTGATTTTACTCCTGTGGAAGAAAATGAACTTAGAACATTGAAACAAGGTGCAGTTGTTTACGATGTTATTTACAATCCTAAAAAGACTATTCTTCTCAAACTTGCTCAAAAGCACGGTTATAGAACGATAAATGGTGTAGATATGTTTATACACCAAGCTCTAGCAGCCGAACAAATTTGGACAGGAAGAACACCTGACTTTAAGGATATGAAAATTGCAGCCTTAGAAAATTTATAGGTACAATAATCCTTGCGGTGTCGGCAAACAGCTTTACCATCGAAAAGTCTAAGACTTTTAAGAGTTTTTATTCTCTCGGGTGTGAACCTTAACCGATTACGTTTTTAATATATCATATTTTTCAAAATTCGTAAATATCCGTATTTTTACGTAAGCCATGTGGCTAATATAAAATAAGAAAAGAGCCTCATAGAGAGGCTCGTAATGTTTATATAGATTTGAAATTAAATTAGTATCTTTCTAAGTATTTATCAAGTTCCCATTGAGAAACATAAGTTCTGAATGAATCCCATTCCTTTTTCTTTGCAGTCATAAATTCAGAGAAAATATGATCCCCTAGTGCTGCTCGTGCAACAAGAGATTTATCCATTTGTTCAAGAGCTTCGTATAAACTGCCAGGAAGAGAATCAATTCTTTGTTTTTTACGTTCTTTAGTTGTTAATTTGTAAATGTTGCTTTCAACTGGAGCCGGTGGATCGATTTTGTTTCTGATTCCGTCTAATGCTGCTTCTAAGATTGCAGCGAATGCCAAGTATGGATTGCAAGATGGGTCAGGTGATCTCAATTCAACACGAGTAGAAATTCCACGTTTAGCCGGAACTCTAACTAATGCACTTCTGTTTGCTAAAGACCAAGCTAAGTAAACAGGAGCTTCGTACCCCGGAACAAGTCTTTTGTAACTGTTTACTACAGGGTTTGTAATAGCTGTGATACTTTTTACGTGTTTCAAAATTCCACCAACTGCGAATTTTGCTGTTTCAGAAAGTTGGTATTCTGCGTTTTCGTCATAGAAAGCATTTTTACCATCTTTGAAAAGTGATACGTTGCAGTGCATACCTGAACCATTGATTCCGAAAATTGGTTTTGGCATAAATGTTGCGTGTAAGTTGTGTTGTGCAGCAACCGCTTTTACTGCAACTCTGAATGTTGTAACGTTATCAGCTGCAGTCAAAATATCAGCATATCTAAAGTCGATTTCGTGTTGTCCGTCTGCAACTTCGTGGTGAGAAGCTTCAATGTCAAAACCCATTTCTTGTAATGTTAAAACAATATCAGATCTAACATCTTCGCCTAAGTCTTCAGGTCCAACATCGTAATATCCTGCTCTATCTTGAGTGTCTGTTGTAACATTTCCCTCTTTGTCCTTTGAGAATAAGAAGAACTCAGCTTCCGGTCCGATGTTCATTGAAAATCCCATCTTTTCAGCGGCTTCCATAACTCTTTTTAAGTTACATCTTGGACAACCTTCAAATGGTGTTCCGTCTGCGTTGTAAATATCACAAATTAATCTTGCAGCGTTAACTCCATCTTTATTTCTCCAAGGTAAGATTTGAAAACTATTGATGTCCGGGTGGAAGAACATATCAGATGTTTCAATGCTTCTGAAACCTTTGATAGATGAGCCATCTAACATAATTTCGTTATTTAAAACTTTGTCTATTTGTTGAGATGGAACAGACATATTTTTAACTTGTCCATTAATATCAACAAATTGTAATTTTATAAATCTAATATTGTATTCTTTGATAAGAGATTTAATTTCTTCTCTGGTAAATTGTTTTCCATCTAATCTCATGTGTTTGAAATCTGTCATAATACCTCTTTTCTGTCTTTCAAATCTATTCTTGTGTAATAAAGATTACTCTACAAGAATAGAAAATTTTTCGGATTTGGTCAAGTTTTTCGGTGTAAAGATTATGTAAAGAGGATTTACACGGATTTGTCTTTTCCATAATTTATGTTGATTATTTTTCTAATAACTAAATATTTAGTTGAAATTTGAAACAAAAAAAGAACCTAACTTGTTGCATTTGCTAAATTTTAGGTTCTTTTCTTTAAAAATTTAATTGTAAATTATCTTTACATTTATTTCTTTTCGATAATTTTATTATTTTCATCGACAATAATGATTGTTGGTTTGAAGTTTTCTAATTCTTTTTCTTCAAATTGACCGTAAGTTACGATAATAACTTTATCTCCAGGTTGAACTTTTCTTGCGGCTGCTCCGTTTAAGCAAATTTGACCTGAATCGGCTTTTCCCTTGATTACGTATGTTTGAAATCTTTCGCCATTGTTAACATCAAGGATTTCAACTTTTTGCCATTCTCTAATGTTTGCCGCTTTTAAAAGTGTTTCATCGATCGTGATAGAGCCTACATAGTTCAAGTTTGCATCTGTAACTGTTGCTCTGTGTATTTTTGAATATAAAAATTCTAATTGCATTTTCATTATCCTCTGGTTTTCAATATTTCCATCCGGATTTATTATATAACAAATATGAAAAGTGTTACAGAAATGAATATGCAAAAATATAGAAGCCCCTGATTACTCAAGGGCTTCTATAATGTGTTTCCCAAATCTTTTCGCCTTTTTCCTTACCACTGATTAACTCAACAACGATTCTAACAAGTTAGCATTTTGCAATGCTCCTGTTGATTCTTTGATTTTTTGTTTGTAAATGTAAGTCCTTAGTGCCTCTCTAATTAATTCACTTCTTGAACGGTTTTCACCATCTGCAACTTGGTCGATTCTGTTCAAAAATTCCTCAGGCATTGAAATTAATACTCTCGCCATATATTCTCCTTTTTTCTCATGTGGTTTTCTAATCGCTTACATATATATAAAGGATTTTGTATATAAAAAAGTGCTATTTTTGTATTGAGGAATTATATATAAATTTGAAAATGGTTGATTTTATTGACTTGTAGCATGATAATTCAAATTAACATTTCTTAATATTTGTGATTTCAGAAGTAAAGTCCATGCCAAAACCATGCTTATTTATCGGATTGCGTTTTAGCCATTCTTATTTCATGCTATAATTTTCACATGGAAAAAGATAAAAAACTTGGAATCTTTAATTTTGGTGCTGCTTTTCTTGGATTTATTTGGTCTTTCAAGAATAATTGCCAAGTAGAATACTTTACAATGTTTGCTCTATTAGCGGTCGCTATTCCTCTTTTTCTGTATGTTGCGGGGTTCTTTTTGATAATTATTTTTGGACCTAGTGAGAATTTAGGAAGTTTTGTGATTGCAATGATGTGGGGTTATTACGCTTGGAAACTTTTCCTTGTTGGGTTACTTGTTTTCTCTATATTTGTAGGATTTAGAGCAAATAAATGGGTTCTAAAAAATGCAACTAAAAGAAATGAAGATATAGAATTGGTAGTTGAAAGAAATAATAAATGGAATAAAATTGCGATATTAGTTTTTTTAATTGTTTTTTCTATTTACTTAGGTATAAGTAGGTTTTTATCTTTAAAGGCTGCCAAAAAGCAACAACAAGCAAATATTGAGAAAAATGAACTAAAGCAACAAAATTGTCAAATTCTAATGGATACTTATAGGGAAGTTTATAGTAAGTATGGTAATGGTTTTAGTAACGAGGATTTTATCACTGTTTTAATTACAAATCCATCAGTATTAGTACCTGCCAATAGTAATGACTTTTTCCCTGAAATTCATGCAATAATAAATCATATTGGGTCAAATTTTAAAATACGTAAGTTGGGAGAATGCGACATAAATGAGCAAAATTGTTATGTATATGTAAATGATTCTGCTTGTCAATTTTACTTTGATTCAAATGGTAAAATCGAGTTGTCGCAAGGTACAAAAGAAAATTATAAAAATTTAAAATAGAATAAAACTTTTTAATGAGCAATTATCGCAATGCAGGTTAAAAGCATGAAAATTGTTGAAATGTTTCTTGCAAAGAAAAATCTTAAGTAAAATGGGGCATTAGAAGTTGTTTTGACCTTATCCCAGTTCTCAAGAGGTTGATGCCAAAACTGAACTTTGGGTAAACTCATTGGATTTTGGTTATATTTTTTTAGCATGTTATATAAATCGATAACAAGTGGAATTGTGGTGTAATTTAATAAAAATAGGTAGTTTGAGGTTTTGTAGATGTAAAAGCCTAATAAAATATAACTAAATCCGTAGAAAAATAATATTAATTTTAATGCGTTATCTTTATTTTTAAATTTTGTGCAAAGAGTTGTTTTATTTGCGTTTTTATCTCCGTCATAGTCCATAAGCATATGAGAATATAAAATGGTGTTTACAAACATTACACAAATCATTGATAG
>CAKUTL010000071.1 GCA_934692295.1 uncultured Candidatus Melainabacteria bacterium | reverse complement strand
GTCCAATTTTTGTTTGGATATCGAACATTGTATTTATCAAAAATATCTTTATTGTAAAAAACGACGAGTGTTGAAACATCCCGTGGTATTGCATACATCTTTTTTTTATAACTCAAAGTATCAATTGCGATTGGGAAAAATTTGTTATATTCAAATTCGTTTTTGTAAGTTGATAAATCTTCTAGAACTCCAGCATTTGCGTATATTGGGAGGTATTGATTATTTATAAAAATCACGTCAGGAGCTGTGTTTGATGCAAAAAGAAGATGAATTTTTTGAAAATAATTTTGTGGAATGTGCATAAAATCAATTTTTATATCAGGATTTTCTTTTTCAAAATCAGATAAAATTGGTTTAAGAATGCTTATTTCTGATTCCGAACCCCAAGATGCAAATTGAAGGGTTGTTTGTTTGGTATGTGAAGTTTGATGGGTATTTTTTGTTGTGTATAAAATACCTACAATTAATATTAAACAAATTATTCCTACAATTTTTTTTATCAACTCTTTTCTTCCTATCAAATAATGTAATAATGGTTAAAAATTAAAAAGTGAATAGTCTATTTTAGTCTATCCACTTTTTATAATTTATTGTCTAAACGTTATTAGATTTCAATTAATGTTCCCATTTTATCTTTAGCAACATCTACTAAACATTTGAACCCGCCTACTTTTACAATATAAACTGTGCCGTAATCTTGTCTAACTTGAAGTTGTTTATCTACAACATGGTCAAATTTTTTCAAAATGAAAATGTCATCTTTAATTCTTCCGACCAAAGCAGAAACTCCATCCATATTTACAAGGTAAAATCCTTTTTCAGAATCAATATTATATCCTGATTTTACGATTAAACCATTCATATAGTGAGTGTTTGATTTAGCCATTGGATTTGAGCCTCTTGAAATTGGGTTTGTAATTCCTGAACGGCTCATAACGTTTGTTTCAGGTCTTACTCTTGATAAACTTTCAGCGACTGTAGATGTTTGTTTTGTATCTTCTGAATCAAGAATTGATAAATACTCGTCGAGTGAAGATAACAAGTAATTTTCATTTTGTTTGTCCATTTTCATTTCCCCATTATAATTAGTTAAATATTTTCTACCTGAATCCATTACATCTGAAACATTAAGTTGTGAGCTTGCAGATTTTCTTTTGTTAACATTTAGCGGCGAATTTTTCAGTTTAACAAATCTACCTTCTTTGAAAGATTTATTTCTGGTTTGTTTTTTGTCTTCTTCGTCTAATAATGTTCTGTGTGTTTGTTTTAGATTAACAGGTTTTGCAAAAGATTTCAATTTAATATCAGAAAACTTATTCATAATTGTATCATCTTCTGAATGAACATCTAAATTAATATCTTCAGGTGGTTCAATACTTGGTGTTTGAGATATAGCGTGTTCCATTTGTGAAATCTGAGCTTGTAATTTTTCTCTAAAATTGTTTATTTTGATAGATGGTATATTTGTGATACCACTAACTTGGCGTCTGGAACTCAATGTAGGAATTGAGTTTGACTTGTCTTCAGGTAAGATAATAGCTTTTTTGGTTGCAGAAATATCTGTTACATAAGACATATCTTTTGATTTTTCAACCTGTTTTTGCTCTTTATCTTTTTCTGAATATTTTTTATATTTTTCTTGCCAATTTAGATTTTCATCATCAATAATATCTTGGAATTCTTTACGTCTTTTTAATTGGTTGTTAGTCGAAACTGCAAAGAATGATTTTAAATTGTCCGTATTTTTTTGTGATGCTTTTGCAATTGCATTAACTACTATAACTAGTGCAAATAGACCAATTCCACCGGCTAAAATCATCCATAACGGAATATGATGCCCTTTGTTTGTGTCAAGATTTGGCGTTTTTGTTTCTTGTGTAGTTGTTTCTACTGCTTTTGTATTTTCAACTGTTGGGGCATTATCTGTTTTTATATTATTTGAATAATTTTCTCTTACAATTTCATGATTAACTCTTGGCTCTAAATCAATTTGACGGTTTCCATTTGCATCAAATTTTACTGTTGGAACATATTTTTCAACAGGATGAACTGCACTATTTACCGTTTTTTCTTGTTGTGGAATTTGAATAGGTTTAGTTACAGCTTGAGGCTTTGGTGTAACCTTAGGTTGTTCAATTACTTTTGGTTTTGGTTGTTCTGTTTTAACTTTTGGTGGGGTAATTGTTGTCAAACTGATTTTAGGCAATGTAATTGCTTTTGTTTCAGTTTTTGGTGCAGCCTTAGTTGTGTTTGCATTATTTGCCGGTTTTGTTTGAGCAACCGGATGCGGTGTAGTTTTTTGTGCCGGTTGTTTGTTTACAGCCGGTTGAGATTGTGGAGTTGCAGCCTTTTTAGGTTGCTGAGCGGTAGATGTTTGAACCGCAGGCTTAATATTTTGAGCAATTAGTGCTTTATAATCTTTTTGAGCTTGTGTTAAAGGTGCAGTTTTCTTGACGTAAGTTCTGATATTTACCGGTTTTGTTGTCCCGAAAGTTACTTTCATATAACCGCCGATACCATCATCAACGTGTTTTACATCAACATCAGTAATTAAATCTTTTACTCCTCCAATTCCTGGAGCTACAGAACTTGAGCCTGAAACATTTGGTAATAAAACAACATATCTGTTATTAGATTTCCTGCTAACAATAGAATTTGTAGAGTCGCCTGTTGTGTAAAAAGTTACATCTACTGAATCAGCAGCAGAAGCTCTTTTTACATCCATTTGGAGTAAATTATTTGCGGTATTCGCTTCTGCAACAGTTGAAATCCCTGTCATCAAAGAAGCTACAATAGCTACAGTTATAATATTTTTCTTAGAAATCATATTTTCCACTAATCTAACAACTACACTACTATATATAATACCCGATAGTAAAAAAAATTGCTAGTTTATTAAAAAAAATGAAATTTATGTTACAATATGTTTATGAAAAGTGGATTTGTTGCAATAATTGGACGCCCGAATGTAGGTAAGTCAACTCTTTTAAACCAAATTCTTGGTCAAAAAATTGTTATTACTACTGACAAGGCTCAAACTACAAGAAAAAGAATTAAAGGAATTTATACAAACAAAGAAGGTCAAATTGTTTTTGTTGACACTCCTGGTGTTCATAAACCTTTGAATAAATTAGGTGAATTTTTGTTAGATGAAGCAAAAATTGCTGTACCTGATGCGGATGTGATTTTGTTTCTCGTTGACGGTTCTGATCCTGCGGGTAAAGGTGACAAATGGATTGCACAACATTTATTGCAAACAAAAATTCCGATTATTATTGTGATGAATAAAGTTGATAAGGTTAAAAAGCCTGAAAAGGTTGAAGAAAATCTTTTGTCATATAAAACTTTATTTGAAGAAAATTTACCTGTTGTTAGAATTTCTGCTAAAACAGGAAGAAATATTGATACATTGATGAATAATATCTTTAAAAAACTTCCAGAAGGTGAAGCGTTGTACCCAGAAGATGTTGTTACAGAAGAAACAATGCGTGATGTAACCGAAGAAATTATTCGTGAAAAAATTTTATTAAATACTTCTGATGAAATTCCTCACTCTGTTGCGGTAAAAGTTACTAATTATCAAGAAAAAGAAGAAATAGATAAAATCTATGCAACTATTTATTGTGAGCAAAAAAGTCAAAAGGGAATTTTGATTGGCAAAGGCGGAAGTTTGCTTAAAAAAATTGGCACAGAAGCTAGATTAGAGTTAGAAAAAATTGTTGAGAAAAAAGTCTATCTCCAATTAGAAGTTAAAGTTGAGAAAGATTGGCGTAAAAAGCAAAATATTTTGAAAAATTTTGGCTATCAACAAGAGGATTAATTTTACGCTTGATGCTCATATATCCATCTATATTCTGGGGATCTCTTGAAACCGTTTTTGTTGTAAAAATGGAGTACTTGTTTTGAATTTACTGGTGCTACGGTAATTAAGCTTTCTTTAAATTCTTTAAAAATTCCAGAAATTAATGCTTTCCCTATATTGGAGATGTTTCTTGATGGAGAATTTATTATTTGAGGTTTTGCTTGAAGATAATCAATATACATATTATTCCCCATATCTAAAGATAGTTCTATTAATCCAAGTATTTTTTTAGGCTCAACTCGTGTAAATCCTTTTTTCTGGGTTGTTATTGCGTAAATTCCACCTTTAGTTGTATCTTTTTCAAAAACATTTGTTGCGTCGATATAAATATCTTCGGCAAATGAGCCCCATTTGTCGGAAACGGTTTTAAGTGCTTTTTTATCATAAAAACTGTTGGTGTTTAATTTGATAAAAGAAGCTTCCATCGGTTTTCTAGTTTTCTTCCCATTTTTTATTGTATTTTTTGTAATTTTTTCAATACTAATACGTCTTGCTCCAAAAGATGGATTATTATTAATTTGCATATATATTTTACCATTTTGTTTTTAATGTTTAATAAAACTCAGAAAATAATTTTTTGCTAGGAGGTATTATTTTTAGTCGTTGGGTGGGAGTACTTGACAAACATTGTATAATTAATATATGGACCTAAAAAAGATAATTGTATTAGTTATATTATTCGTACTAGCTGGATACTCTTCCGCTTTTGCCGTAGAGGATGCTCAATTTTCTCGTAGTGTAGAAATTAAAGATGGTGCATCTTTATCTATGATAGATTGTATTGCTGTTGCATTTAAAAATAGTCCAAAGGTTAAACAAAAGAAATACCAACTGGATATTGCTGAAAGTAATGTTGGAATTGCGAAATCTCAATATTTTCCTGTAATTAGCGTTGGTGCAGGTTTTTATAATGAAAATAATTCTGATAGTGGCTATTACAATTCTCATTATCGTGAATTGCCAACAGTGGCTCTAGCGGTAAATAAATTAGTTTGGAATTTTGGAAAAACGACAGCTTATATCAAAATGGAAGAGTTCTATAAAATAGGTGCAGAATACGAATTTATGGATAGTCTTTGCAATACTATTTTTGATGTAAAACTTCGATATTATGAGCTTTTAAGGGCTAAGGCATTATTAAAAGTTGCTCAAGAAAATGTTAATTTGAACGAAAAATTTTTAACTCTTGCTAAAAATAAAGAAAAATCAGACTTGAAAACAGCTGAACTGAATTTGAGTGCAGCTAGGATTGATTTGATTGAGGCGAAAAATAATTATAAAAATTCAATTCTTGACATGAATAATACAATGTATATTGAAACAAAGGCGAACTATACCCTTAAAGATACTCCGACATTTTCTAGTAAATTTAATTTAGACAGTGAAAATTTAAAATTAAATGATTTTTCTTCTGTAAAATTCCCATTTGATGCTGAAAATGCCGTTGAGCTTGCATACCAAAATAGTCCAGATTTGAATGTTTTAGTTTCGACTAAGCACGCTATGGAACAATCATTATTGTTTATAAAAAGAACATATTTGCCCGATTTGAATGTAGATGCTAAATATGGTTTTAATAACTCAAATTATTCTGCAAATAATAGTTTACAAGTTGGGGTAAATTTATCTTCTTCTGTAAATTTAATGGAGTTGAAACATAGTATAAAAGGTGCAAAAGCTCAATTGAATTTGGCAGACAATGAAATTGATTTATTTAAGAAAAATTTGTATTTTGAGGTGAAAAAATCTTTAAATAACTGTGAAAAAACTCAAAATCAAATAGCTATAACTAAGATGAAAGTTCTTCAAGCAGATGAAAATTTAAAAGCTGTTGAAGATAAATATACAACGGGTGAATTAAACTATATTGCTTTGCAAGATGCAAGAAAAGATTACATAAATTCACTAGAAACATATGTTTCTAATATTTATGATTATAATATCGCATTGATAAAATTAGAAATGGCAATGCATTACCATTTGGTTGATATTCACCACAAATCTAAACACGCAGTTCATTATCATTCAACCGAACTTATTGAACATATTAATGAAGTTCTTGATTG
>CAKUTL010000070.1 GCA_934692295.1 uncultured Candidatus Melainabacteria bacterium | reverse complement strand
ATTAAAACAAGCCTTTCAAACATCTTCTGCTACGTCGGTTTTGATTATTCATAAAAAGATTCCTTTATTGGTTTACTCCCTAAAACTACCACAATAGTAATTTAAAATCAAGTGTATTAATAACAATTTATTTAAAATATGTTACATTAATGCCAACTTATTCCTAAAAATATATACTGAAAATGAATAAAAATATACAGGAGATAGATTATGTTGCCGGAAGACGGAAACGAAGAACATAAATTTGAGAGTGATGAAACTACAATTGAAGATTATTTAGATAAGTTTACTGTATCTAAAAAGGAAGAAAAGAAAGTTTTTATCACAAAACATGATAATAATTCTGGAGAAGGAGAAGAAGCACCGGAAAGTATTGCATATAAATTCAATTGGGGTGCATTTCTATTCAACTGGATTTGGGCTATCAAGTATAAAAAATGGTGGTTGATGGCGATTCCTTCGATGTTATTTATTCCGTACGGTTTTATTCCTGCCGGAGTTCTTTGTATCTGGGCTGGAATGAAAGGTAATCAATGGGCTTGGGAAGAAGTTCAGTATAAAAACGAAGAAGATTTCCACGAGGCTCAAAAGAAATGGGTAAAAGCGTGGTTGGGAACTTTCGTAGTCTTTGTGGTAGTTGGACTATTGGTTTTAGCTTCTATGCCAAAACAAAAGCAAGTTGAAACTCAAGAAAATATGACATCTATTCCTGCAACAACAAGAGAAATGAGAATCCCAGAAGAAGTTTATCAAAATACGACTGCTCAAGATAGGTATAGTGAATATTTGGGTTCTGATAAATATATCATATATTGGGTAAGATATAAAAATGATTTTGAACTTTCTAATCTTGAATATATTCAAAATAGAATGCGCATGAGAAATGAAGCTGTACAAAATAAGTTTATTCTCGCTCCTAACCTTGTGGAAATTCACGATGGGAACGGTAATGTAATTGAATCAAGAAAAAGTATTCGTATGAATAAATATGATTTAAAACCAAATTGTGAAAATCCAAACAAAACTTGTTTTGAGGGTTGGTTATATGAAAATTGTTATAATAAATATTGTATAATTAATCCTACAACTAAATCTTATGTAAAAGTTGGTGGTAAAAAGAACGTAGTTCCTCAAGCAATCAAAGCCTTTAACAGATGGCATTCTGAAAGATAGTTGAGTATATATCAAATTTTACATAGAAAATTCATTTAATTCATAAAGCAATCGGTATGCTAGTTTTAATTTTTTCTTATCCATAATATTCAATAATTCTTGAATGTCATTATGGATATTTTCTGTTTGTGTATTTCGTTTATCAAATATAAAAAGTTGGTATGGATGAATTTTTAAAATAGAACAAAGTTTTGGAACTTTGTTTAATGCAATATAATTATGACCATTTTCAAGAAGAGAAATAGATTTTGTATTGAAATCAATAGCTTCTGCAAGCTCTTCTTGAGTTAGATTGTTTAGTTTTCTATAAAATTTTATTCTTTCACCAATTAACTTTTTAAAATTTTTATCTACCATAGTTCTTATTATTAAATTTATAATTCTAATATTCCAGTAAGTATTTAAAGTAAATAAGTATTTTTACACCTAAAATACTCCGAAAGAGTGATTTTAATTGTATGAATGGTATGGTTAAATATTTAATGCTAATACTTTATTTATTAAACATTTTAAGGACGGAATTAAATGATTTATTGTAGAAAAAAGTTTGCATTTACACTTGCAGAAGTTATTATAACTCTTGGAATTATTGGGATTGTTGCCGCTTTGGTTTTGCCGACAATATCATTTTGCAGAAAAAAGGTAACTGAGTCCAAGTTAAAACAAACATATTCTATTTTATCAATAGCGTTGAATGCAGCAGAGTCTGAAAATGGAGAACCTTTTTATTTTGGATATTCATCAGACGATGTCAAATGTTCTAAAAATGAATTTTATTGTCATGATAATCTGTTATACCAAGATTTTATAAAACCTTATGTTTCAGGAAATGTTGTAGAGGTAAATGATGGTGTATGTTGTGGAAATCCGAAATGTACAGCAATAAAAAATCCTAATGCTCCTACACATTTTGGTAAATATGCGACATTTCCTAATGGAGTTACTATTATTATATATAATGCTTCAATTTCGGTCATTACAGATTCTCTATCTCGTAATTCAAAGGCTCCATTAAAAATTATGCCTGGTAAGAATTATTTTAATTTTGGTCCTGCAGTTGGAACTTGCGATGGTGAACCCTGTATTAGTACTATTCCACATGGATTAAAACCTTTTCATTCTGTTAATCTTCCAAGTTGGTGGTTTCAATCTAGTTGGTCAAGGGGTAAATATACTGATGCTCAAATGATACAAAATTGTAAAGCAGCAACTGATCCTACAACAAGAGCTCAATTTTGTACACAAATTTATTTAGAAAATAATTTTAAATTTCCAAGTAATTATCCTGTAAAATTTTAATTCTTAGTGTTGTAATAATTCATTTTATTAAAGTAAAATTTTTGCATTAAAAAGTCTTTTTAGTAGATTCAATTATGCCTTAGATAGGCTTTAACATTTAACTTTACACCTAATTATGATAAATCTAAAATTGCATTTTAGATTTATCATAATTAATAACAAGTTCGTTACTTTTTCTTGCCAATTAGCCAGTCAAAAACGTTTATACGTTTAATACCTTCGTTTTCACCATCGCCTAAATCCGTAGTCAGCAAAAACTTCGGATAATTGTTCTTGATTTTTTCTAAAGAAGAGAGTTCTCTTTCCAAGGTAGCATCGTTTAAAACATTTAGTGCAACTTGATAATATTCTACCGTATTATTCTTTGTTGCAACAAAATTAACCTCTGCATTATAGCATTTGCCGACATTGACTTTATAACCTCGCCTTATAAGTTCCAAGTAAACAACATTTTCTAAAATATGGCCAAAATCCCTATCAGAATTGTTTAAAATGGCATTTCTTAAGCCTATATCGGCAACATAGTATTTTGAGTTGGTATTTAATATTCGTTTGCCTTTTATGTCATATTGATCGCACTTATAAAGCAAATAACTGTCTAAAAGTCCTTTTAGGTATGTGTCTATTGTTGGAGCTGAAACACTATAACCAAACGATTTTAGTCCACGTTCTATATTTCGCAATGAAGTTTCATTTCCAATATTATCAAACATGTAACGAATTACAGAATCTAGTTTATTCGTGTTGTTGATATTATATCTTTGCACAATATCTTTTTGCACTGTGTTTAAATAAACAGTGTTG
Organism: uncultured Candidatus Melainabacteria bacterium; assembly: GCA_934692295.1. Classification (GTDB taxonomy): domain Bacteria; phylum Cyanobacteriota; class Vampirovibrionia; order Gastranaerophilales; family Gastranaerophilaceae; genus Zag111. The sequence goes on along the minus strand of CAKUTL010000070.1, from coordinate 2,838 downwards.
AGTAAATAATCATTAATCAATTCCATGTCAGAATTAAACTTAATAGTTTGAGGGAAACCACTTTCTTTAATATATTTTAGATAAATTTCCTGTAATGACAAAGCTTGTGTGTCTTTTGATAATGAATTATAAAATTCTGCAAACGAAAAAGGCTGCATTTTTATTTCAATATACCTGCCTCCAAAAGAATTTGCCAAATCCCCTGAAAACATATAAGCATTTGATCCTGTCAAATAGACATCAATATTAGGTTGTAGTCTTAGTGCATTTGCAACATTTTGCCAATTTTCTAATAACTGTATTTCATCAATGAATACATAATTCATTTTGTTTTCTTGCAGTTTTGACAAAATATAATCCAGCAGTTTTTCATAACCTACTAAAATGTTTTTATTGTTGTATTCAAGCCCGATTTTTCTTGTCGTAATGATATCTTCCAAATTTATACTTACAATTTGGTTTTCATTGATGCCATCTTCTTTTAATAACTCATTTTGAAAAAGTACAAATAGTTTAGATTTACCGCATCTTCTAACTCCGGTAATTATTTTTACTAAATCTTCTTGGTTTTTCCATTGATTTAGTTTCTTTATATATTCGGGTCTGTTAATAAGTTTTTCATTGTTGGTCATAATATTAACTCCATTATGCTTTTATTATACTTTACAATAATGAAAAAATCAACAAAATGCAAAACTCATTTTACAAAACTAAAATTATTTCGATTTTGTAAAATAGAATTCCTAGGCGTTTATTTTAATTGTCCTTATACTGTTTAGCCAGTTTATAAAAAGAAGTCGGTTTTAAATTAAGTTGTTTCATTGCTTCTCTAGCTGTGATAGCACCAGATTTCCAAATCTTATAAACATTATCCAAATTCTCTGGGTACTCAATTGGAGGCTTACCCAGTCGTTTTCCTTTTTCTTTAGCTAGTTTGATACCTTCGGCTTGTCTTTGTTTTATAAAAGCACGTTCCTGTTCGGCGACATAGCTTAATAGTTGTAAAACAATATCTGAAATAACTTCTCCGATTAAACCTTCTGTTCTTGTAGTATCTAATACTGGCATATCGAGAACTTTAATGTTAGCTTTTATTTCTCTAGTAATTTCACGCCATGTCGCTTGCTTAAAAATCCGATTTATAGTGGTTACATTTATAAAAAGGAATGGTCGAAAGAACCCATTAGAGGAATTTTCGAACCACTTATATCAGAGGCAGAATTTAAAAAAGTAAGTTAATTGATTTAAGGCTGGATGGAACAATTGGTGAAGATGATTATAAGTTTAAAACAGAGCAATTATCTGAAGAAATACAAGAAAATGAGTTCCGCTTACGTGAGATAGACGAAATTGACAATAACTTATGTAAATGCCTTAAATATACCTGTAAAGCAATTAGCAATATTGATACATTATGGATAAATGGTGATTTAGATTTAAAACAAAGATTGCAGAGGTTAATTTTTCCTAAAGGTTTAATGTATTATTCAAACGATTTTCGAACCGCTGAAATCTCAAGTCTATTCATTAAAAAAGACACCTTAGAGGTGTCTTATATTAATATGGTACCCCCAAGCGAATTCGAATCGCTGTCTACACCGTGAAAGGGTGTTGTCCTAGGCCTCTAGACGATGGGGGCTTGAACTTTTGCTACAAGAGTTATTGTAGGCTAAACAAAATTAAATGTCAACCACTTCATCCCAAATTTTTTATATTTAATTTTGCTTTTCTTATTTCTTCAATAATATCACGGATTTCAGGTGAAATATCTGCATCTGTTTTGATATTTAATTTTACCATTTGAGCAAATTCTACTTTTTTAAATTCGTGCATGCCTCGAGTTTTGAAAACTTCTTCCAAAAATTGAACTCTTGGAATATCTTCATTTAATTTTTCTTTTTCTAGCATTGAAATGTTTTTTAATTCATATTCCAATGTTCTCAATACTAAGTCAATTGGCAATAAGTCTTCAAATTCCCCGCATTTTAACAAATGAATTTTATCACAAGGTCTAAGTTTAGGTTTAATTTCTTCAAGATTTTCGCTTGCGTCTTTGTCTAAAAGTACAAAGATAGGTAATCTAAATATTTCAGAAAGGCTATAATATAATTTAACAACTTGATTTTTTCCTCCGGCAGAAAGGACGTAAATTCCCTCTTTATCAAAATCAAATCCACAATGTTTTCCAAATTCCGGAAGTAATGTTTCTTCTGTTGCCCCCTCTGCGATGACAACTTTTTCTACAGGAAATCTTAATGCTTTTTTCTGGCGAAATTCAACATCATTTCCTTGGGACAATATTTTTAGCCATTGCAAATTCTTAGGTGCGTTTTCTTCTATTAAACTTAAGCATGCCTTATAATTAATTTTATTTTTTAGTAAGTTTTCAACATCTTTACCAAAAATAAATACTGATTTTTCATAATCATATAATTTTTGATTAATTATATAATCTTCGGCTAAATCTTCTCCCATTTCTTGAAGTGAATAGTTTATAACAAATTCTGCCCAATTTTTTAGTTCTTCATAATTCATCTGTTCTAATTCAGACTTTTTGAATTTTGGGGTGATTAAATTATTTGTTAAAATATCTCGAAAAACTCTTAAATATTTTACTTCGGTACTTTTGAACCTTGTTAATCTATCGATAGAAATAAGGATTTGTTCTTTTGTCATTGGTTTGACTTTTGAGTTTTTCAATGATAACCTCTTTTAATATTTATTTACAAAAACATCTGGATTTTAGCAATTTTTTGAGTTTTTGATTTTTATTATACTTGTGGAGTGAATATGGTAGATAGAATAAATTCTCATATCCAACAATATAATTATAACACA
>CAKUTL010000069.1 GCA_934692295.1 uncultured Candidatus Melainabacteria bacterium | reverse complement strand
TTCTCAATATAAGTTTTTCAATTAAGCGTTAGCTGAGATTTTTTTAACTGCAAGAGTTAATCTTGATTTTTTTCTAGCAGCTGTATTTTTGTGCAAAATACCTTTAACAACAGCTTTGTCGCATAATTGGTATGCTTTAGAAAGAGCTGCATTTAATGCTTCTTTATCTTCACCTTTTGCTAATTCTAATGTTTTCTTAACAGCAGTTTTGATTGAAGTTTTGAATGCAACATTTCTTTGTCTGTTTGCTTCAGCAATTAACACTCTTTTCTTAGCAGATTTAATATTTGCCATAATTGAATTTACCTTTCCTATAATTTGTGTGCAACTAATGACTTTGCACGTACTCTATTGAGGATGTGAGTACCTTTATTAATACCTAAAAAAATAATTTTTTGCAAGATTTTGATAGTATTTGTTAAATTTTATTATAATAACCCATTGAGGATATAATTGAGGGCTTTTAATTTTTCTGGGTTATTTTTTAGAATTTCAAGGGCTTTTAAAGAATCGGAATATAATTGTTCTGTATTATTAGAGTTTGCGTCTTCTAATAGTATCGATGGACTAACTTGTAAAACTTCGGCTAATTTGCCAAGTGTTTTGGATGTAACAAAATTGTTTCCCGTTTCTATCAAACTCAAGGTTCGAACTTCAATTTCTATAAGTTCGGCCATTTTTTCTTGTGTAAGCCCACGTAATTTTCTATATTTTTTGATATTTTTCCCTAAAATGCTACAAATCTTATCTTTCATAATAATCCTAGTTAAATGTTAACTTATAGAAGTAAAACAGTAATGATAAATAAATTCTTGCACTAGAAATTAAAATGTGATAATCTTATTTCAACTGGAGGTTGCTTGACATGAAAAAAGGTTTTACGTTAGCGGAAGTTTTGATTACTTTAGGAATTATTGGTGTTGTTGCTGCAATGACTATACCTACTTTAGTTTCAAAATCTCAACAACGCCAACACGTTATCGCTTGGAGAAAGTCGTATGCCGAAATTTATCATGCTCTTCGCTTGATGCAGGCTACTGGGGCACAACCAGAAGATTTTGTGGACTCTTTCAAAACTTCATCAGAAAGAGAATATGCTTATGTCGCAGCAATTTCTCATTATATAAAGACCAGTAAAATTTGCCATGAGGGGAAGGCTGTAGAAGAAGGTTGTATTCCAAAGGCTTACCCAATTTACCATTTGAATGGTAATAAATGTCTTAATAATATTGGATTAAAGGGTGGCGGTGCTACTTGTACAATAATTCTTGACGGGACATTAATCTGTTTTGATGAATATATGATAACATTTGATGTTAATGGGTTTACTGGACCGAACACTTGGGGGAAGGATTTATTTTTTGCCAATATAGATTTTACAAATTATGCAATGTATCCTGCAAAAGGTTACAAATATGGTTGGGGGCAGGCAGATGGTGTAATTGTACCAATAAGTGTTGGAGATGGAACATGTAAAAAATCTAATTCTGATTTTGGCACAGGTTGTTCTTATTACTATTTGCACAATATGCCATAATTAAGTTTTGTATCGTAGAAATTTGCATATCGGTATTTTTATACTATTATATTATTGGTTACATTAGCCTGATAGGTTCGCCCTAGTCTTTAGCATGACTAAGATGAGGCTATGCAGCCCGTAGTACAATACATTTAACATAAGGAGAAAACCGATGCCAGTAGCATCTATGATTGAACTTTTAGAAGCAGGTGTACATTTCGGACACCAAACACAAAGATGGAACCCAAAAATGAAACCATATATTTATGGTGCAAGAAACGGTATCTATGTAATTGATTTAAGAAAAACAACTGATTTATTAGATGAAGCATATGCTTTAGTTAGAGATTATGCTGCAAAAGGAAAAAATATTCTTTTTGTTGGTACTAAAAAACAAGCTGCTGAAGTAGTTGCTGAAGAAGCTAAAAGATCTGGTGCTTATTTCATCAATAGAAGATGGTTAGGTGGTATGTTAACTAACTTTGAAACTATCAGAGGCAGAGTTAACAAACTAAAAGAAATGGAAGAATTTATCAGTAATGGTTATGTTGATAAATTACCTAAAAAAGAAGTTGCTCAATTGAACAGACAACTTTCTAAATTGTCTAAAACTTTAGGCGGTATCAAAGAAATGAGAGGTCTTCCTGAATTGATTTTCGTTGTTGACCAAGACAAAGAAGATATTGCTATTAAAGAAGCTAACAAATTAGGTATTCCTGTTATCTGTTTAGCAGATACAAATGCTAACCCAGATGGTATCAACTACATTATCCCTGGTAATGATGATGCTATCAGATCAATCAAATTGATTACTTCTAAATTGGCTGATGCTGTTTTGGAAGGTAAACAATTGAGAGAAAACAAAGCAAACGAAGCAAAAAAAGTTGAAAAAATTTCAGCTGAAGATGCTAACGCTGCTGAAGAAGCTAAAACAGAAGCATAAGGTTTTAAGATACTTTGGCACTAAGAATATTCACTTAGTGCCTTAGTAGCTTTTATAAAGAGAAGGAGAAAATATACATGAATATTACAGCTCAAATGGTTAAAGAACTTCGTGATAAGACTGGTGCTGGCATGATGGATGCTAAAAAAGCATTAGTTGAAGTTGACGGAGATATGGAAAAAGCAACTGAATTCTTACGCCAAAAAGGTATGGCTTCTGCTGAAAAGAAAATGGGCAGAATTGCTGCTGAAGGCCGTGTAGATTCTTTCGTTGACGCTAATGGCGGTGCAATGGTTGAAGTTAACTGTGAAACAGACTTCGTTGCTAAAAACGATGAATTCAAAACTTTAGTTGCAAATATGGCTAAACACGTTGAAGATTTAAAACCTGCTGACGTTGATGCTTTATTGGCTACTACTTGCCCTTCTTGCGATAAATTAATCGGTGAAGCATTAAAAGAAAAAATCGCTTCTATCGGTGAAAAAATTACTGTAAGAAGATTTGTTAGATATGAAGGTCCTGTTGCAACTTATATTCACAACGGAAAAATCGGTGTTCTTTTATCAACTGATAAAGAAGATAAAGATTTGATGAACGATATTTGCTTGCACATCGCATCTTCTGCACCAAAATTCGTTTCAAGAGCAGAAATTCCTCAATCTGAAATTGATGAAGAAACTAGAATTGAAATGGGTAAAGAAGATTTGTTGAAAAAGCCTGAAAATATAAGAGCTAAAATTGTTGAAGGTCGTGTTAACAAGTTGATGGCTGAAAGATGCTTACTTGAACAACCATTCGTTAAAGACCCTAGCCAAACAATTTCTCAACTTATTGAAGGTAAATTGACAATCAAAGCTTTCACTAGATATGAATTAGGTGAAGGTCTTGAAAAACGTCAAGATAACTTTGCTGAAGAAGTTATGGCTCAAGTTAAGGGTTAGTAACAGGATCAGAATGTTTTGAAAAAAGGAAGCTCGTTTGAGCTTCCTTTTTTAATGCAAAAAATGTTATTGTTTGTTATAAATTACTAAAATATCTGGTGGAAAATTTATAGAATTTTCAAATATTAAATTAGTACAATTTGATATTTTGTCTATTTTGTTTCCGTCAAAGCAGGATTTACCGCTATTATCTCCCAAAATTTTTGGAGCAATGAAATGATAAAGTTTATCAATATAAGGCATAAAACTGCCATTTAATTCTCCTCCAGATTCAACGAGGATACTCATTATTCCTAAGTCATAAAGCTTATTTAGTATAAATTCAATATCAAGCTTATTATTTTTTGTTTTGGTTGGAATATATGTAATATTTTCTTGTGCGTTGTTTTTAATGTTGATATTTTCATCATAGAAAACAAATATTTTCCCTTGTTTGTAAATTGTTGAATTTATATCTGTTTTTAATTTTCTATCTAAAATAATTTTGCATTTGTGTTCCATTGTAGGATTATCAGCAAGCACTGTTGCAGAAGATGTTAAAATTGCATCATATCTGTTTCGAATATTGCGAACTTCTCTTCTTGCCTCTTCAGATGTTATCCATTTAGAATCCCCTATTTGTGTTGCAATTTTTCCATCAATAGTTGTTGCTGTTTTTAGAGCTACAAATGTTTTATGTTTCGTTTGGTTTTTTATGAAAACTTCATTTAATTTTTTGCATTCATCTTCTAAAATTGGTCCAATAATTTCAATTCCTGCTTCTTGAAGTTTTTTTAGTCCGTTTCCTGCAACAATAGGGTTAACATCTTTCATTCCATAAATAACCCTTTTTATTCCTTTTTCTATGATTAAATCTGCACAAGGTGGAGTTTTCCCAAAATGAGAACATGGCTCAAGATTTACGACAAGTGTGCAACCAGTCGCATTTTCTAGTTTTAAGAGTGCATCTCGTTCTGCATGGTTTTCTCCGTATTTTTTATGATACCCAGTTGAGATAATTTCATTTTTATCATTTAAAATTACGCATCCAACCATTGGGTTAGGAGAAGTTTTTCCCTCTGCTTGTTTAGCTAGTTCTATGCACTTATTCATCTCTGTAATATAATTTTTCATATTTGTATTTTATATTAAATTATGATAAATTGAAATAGTCGTAATAGGAAAAAGAGAAGAGGTTTGTGATGGTAGATTTAAAATATATTGGGCATAGTGCATTTGAAATTAAAAATGGTGATAATGCTGTTTTAATTGATCCGCTTGTATCTGTAAATGAAAAGTACAATTGGCATGAAGAACCAATTAAAGATATTTTATTAACTCATGCTCACGGCGATCATCTTGGTGAAGCCATCGAAATTGCGAAAGAAAAAGATATTGAAGTTACGGCTGTTGCAGAACTTGCTTACTATATTAAAGAAAAGGGTGCAAAATCTAAACCTATTGGTTTGGGTGCTTGGATTAATTATTCTTGGGGTAGAGCGGTATTTTTACCTGCATTTCATTCAAGCTCTTTGCCAGACGGAAGATATGGTGGAAATGCTGCAAGTATTTTGTTAGATGTTGATGGTGTAAGAATTTATCATGCTGGTGATACTTGTTTGTCTAGTGAAATGAAAACTATTAAAGAATTATATGCTCCACAAATTGCTCTTTTGCCTATTGGTGGAAATTATACAATGGATGTTGAACACGCTGCTATGGCTGCAAAATGGTTGGGCGTAAGAACTGTAATTCCTATGCACTATGGTACTTATCCAGAAATTCAAGCTGATTTAGAAAAATTCACAAGACTTATTTCTATGGGAAATACTGCTTGTCAAATTTTAAATCCTGCTGAAATTAAATAATAATTTATAAAAAGAGGTATTATGAAAATATTATTTGTTATAGACCGATTAGAGTTGAAGTATTTTGAGTTTAACAATCTTGTTACTAATTTTTGGCTTATTAAAAGCTTTTTAAAAAGAGGTCATGAGGTTAGAATTGCAACAATTGATATGCTAAAACTCAAATCGGCTATGGCTTATACCTCTTGCTATAATTCCTATATTGAAGGCGAAGAAATTTGTTATGACAAGGAAAGTTTGTCTGAATATAAAATAGAAGATTTTAATCTTGTTATGTTTAGACCTGACCCTCCAGTTGATTTGGACTATATTAACGCTACATATGTTTTTGATTTTGTCGATAAGTCAAAAACTTTTGTTATGAATGATACGACTGCAATACGGAATTTTAATGAAAAATTACACGCCGTAATGTTTAATGATTTGATGCCTAAAAATATTGTAACTTCTCAAAAAGCTGATATTATGAAGTTTTTGGTTGAAAATGAAGAAATTATCTTGAAACCTTTAAACCAATGTTTTGGCGGAGGGGTTATGTATTTGAAGGCTGGAGATAAGAATACTGCTGTAATCATAAATTCAATGACTAATAATGGAAAACAATTGATTATGGTGCAAAAATATATTCCAAAAGCTGTTAATGGTGATAAGAGGGTTTTATTCTTAGGTGATGAAGTTTTAGATTTTTGTGTTCAAAAAACTCCAAGTAATGATGACTTTAAATTTTGCGAGCATAATGATAACAATATTAAGAAGGCTCTTTTATCAGAAGAGGAAAAAGCAAAATTCAAACCAGTTGCAGAAAAGCTTTCTTCTATGGGTATTTATATGACTGGTTTAGATGTAATTGATGGGAAAATTATTGAAGTCAATGTCACTAGTCCTTGTTATTTCATTAAAGAAATAAACAATCATTTTGGTTGTCATTTAGAAGATAAAATTGCGGATTATATTCTTTCTATGGCAGAAAA
>CAKUTL010000068.1 GCA_934692295.1 uncultured Candidatus Melainabacteria bacterium | reverse complement strand
AAAATATGATATAATAGAAGAAGCTCGGTATAGGCGTTAATTTTGTTCCTACATTTATATAAATAGGGAGAGTTAACTCCAGAATGTTTGAAGTACACCCGCCGATACTTCTATCGCCAGCGGGAAACGGATGAATTCGGGTTCTCACCCACCTGCGAGTCCAAGCAGGTAACAAAATCCGCTTATACGGGGCTTTATTTTGAGAATTTGTTTGCGTAAAATGGGATTCATATGCTATACTTAAATTAGGGATATAGACCTTAAAAGGATGGATATGAATAAAATTTTTACAGTTATTTTATCAGATGAGTTCTCCACGTCAGAAGTTATGAAACTTTTTGCCGGAGAATTTGAAAATCTTGAAATTTGCCAAGAAAACGATTACTCTGAAGCGTTCAAAAAAATAGCAAATTATCAAGGGAAATCAATTTTACTTGCAGACTTATCAACATATAAAGCAAAAAAACTTGATCTTATTTTAAAAATAACAAAAGAATGCAAAAATTGTAAAGTTTTAGCACTATCAGATAATCCTTCAGTTGATTTGATTATTGAAATAATGAGAGCCGGTGCTAAGGAATTTGTACCTATCCCTATAATTAAAAGTGAATTTTTTGAAAGTTTAAACAAATTATTGGCAGAATTTAATGAAACAAAAAAAACAAATAACTGCAAAATTATTTCTATATTTTCAAATAAAGGTGGAATAGGAAAAACATCTTTAGCAACAAATTTGGCACTGGAACTTTCAAAAATCACAAAAGAAAATATTGCCCTAATTGATTTAAACTTTCAGATGGGGGATATAACAACATTTTTAGATTTAAAACCCTCTTTTAACATTTCTTATATGCTTGAAAATTTAGATAAAATTAATGAAACATTTTTATTAAGCACACTAGAAAGATATAAAAAAACAAGCCTATATGTATTAGCAGACCCTCCATACTTCAAGCAGGCTGATAATATTCAACCTAGACAAATTACAAAATTATTCAACACATTAAAAGAAACTTTTTCTTACATTATTGTTGATGCAGAAGCAAGTTTTGAGGGGAAAAACATTGCAGCACTTGATAATTCTGACTTAGTATTGCTTGTTACAGTTGCTAATTTACCTGCATTAAGAAATACTCAAAGATGTTTAGAACTATTTGAAAAACTTGGATACGACAAAGAAAAAGTAAAAATTGTTGTTAACAGGTATATGGAAAATGATGAAATAAAAGAAACTGATGTTGAAAAAGTATTATCAAAAAAAATCTATTGGAAAATTCCAAATAACTACTTTGCAATAATGACGGCGATAAACAAAGGAATTCCTGTTAGTGAAATCAATGATTCTACAAACATTGCACAAAGCTACAAAGATTTAGCACAGTATATTTCAGATAATTTATACAAACAAAATATGGTAGAAAAATTCGAAAACATTTTAAATAATTAAAGGAGCAAAATGGGATTAGCAGAACGGTTTAAAGAAGAACTTAAAACAAAAAACATTTTTGAAAAAAGTAATATAGAAAAGAATTTAGAAGAACAACATATTCAATTTATCTCAAAAACGGCAAATGAAGTTATAATTGAACAAACTTCACAGCCGAAAATTGAAAAACCGAAATTTGAGAACCTTGAAACCGAAATAATATCCAAAATCAGAAAAACTCCATACTGGGAAGAATTTTCTGTTGACAGACAAAAAAATATGATAGAAAAATATTTTGAGTCAAAAACAAAAAATAAAGAATATACCCAAAATGAAAAAACTGAATTTATCAAAAATATTTTAATATTATCAAATAATAAATAAAAGAAAGCGGCGGAATGAAATCATTCCGCCGCAACTTTCATAATCTTAAACCTATTCCTCTATTAAAAACTTATCAACATAAATTTCTTCCAAATTATCCACATATGCAAGATTAGTAATCCAACTAACATATGCAGGGATTATCGCAGCAACAGAAACGAGCATTACAACAGGAATCGCCCATACCGCAGAATCAAAAATATGTTCATTTACTATTGCAAGAATAATTACAACTGGAATTGCAATAATTACAAGCACCATTAATACAAGAAACAGAATCATTTGTGCTCCCATCCCCATAACCATTTTGACTAGAACAAATTTTAAGGCTAAAAATATTGAATCTTTAAACGCTTTTTTCATATATCTAAATGGCAACAATGGGTTAAACAATTCTTTTGAATACTCAAACTTTTCACAATATTTCATAAATACCATATTTACGAATGGAGAAATAAGAAACAATGGAATAAACAACAGCATTACAGCTAAAAGCAATCCTAATACGGCAACAATTACTATTACAGGTTGACTAATTGCTATTACAGTGTCTTGACTAGAAATTGTAAGACCGAACCCAATGAAAACAAGAGCCAAATAAAGCAAACACGGAATTCCAATATATAACCCCCAAACTAAAGTTAGAGGAAACATTTTTAACCCTTGAGATAAACAATCCCAAGATAATTTCGGAATACCATAAGCTTCACTAAATCTACGATTCATAAATTTTGCCCACAGCCCTTGCAAAACAAAAATAGGTACAATCGACAATAAACCAACAATAACTGCACTAACTAAGATAATAATAACCTCTTCTTTTTTAGACTCCTTGTCAAGAAATTGTAAAATCGTACTTGCTAGACAAGGCAAATAAAATAATAATGCAATATAAATATGTTGTTTTACTACATTTTCACCTTTGTATAGATTTTTAAACGACTCAATAATTTTATCCATAACATATTACTCCTTTATAGTACTGATAATACACTATTTTTTAGAGGAAAGCAAGAAGGCTACAAATAAAATAAATTTGTACTAAAATATAAAATATGAGAGAACATCACGAATTTAAAATAGTTTCCAAATACAGACCTTCTGGAGATCAACCAAAAGCGATTGATGAACTTGTAGATGGAATAAATAAAGGTTACGATACCCAAACTTTACTCGGAATAACTGGTTCTGGTAAGACATTTACGATTGCAAATGTGATTGAAAAAGTGCAAAAACCGACACTGATAATTGCACACAACAAAACCTTAGCCGCACAATTATACAACGAATTTAAAGAGCTATTTCCTAATAATGCGGTTGAATATTTTATCAGTTATTATGATTATTACCAACCAGAAGCATACATTCCAAGAACAGATACCTACATTGAAAAATCTTCATCTATCAACGAAGAAATCGACAGACTTCGCCATAATACAACAAGAAGCCTATATGAAAGAGATGATGTAATTGTAATATCTTCTGTTAGTTGCATCTATGGTCTAGGTTTGCCAGAAAACTATTTTAGAGGTGCAATTGAAGTTAAAGTTGGGGACGAAATTGATAGAGATGCACTCCTTAAACATTTAGTTGAAGTTCGATATGAAAGAAACGACTTAGAGCTAAAATGTTCAACTTTTAGAGCTAGAGGCGATATTGTAGAAATTATGCCTGCTTATGAAAAAATCATAACTAGAATTTACTTCTTTGGAGATGAAGTTGAAAAAATTGTAAAAATTGATAACGTTTCAGGAGAAATTATTGAAACCCCAGAATCTGTTGTAATTTATCCAGCCGTTCATTACATTTCGTATGACGAAAACGAAGAAGAAACTTTTGATATGATAAGACAAGAACTTCAAAATAGACTTGTCGAACTTAATAATGAAAACAAGCTGATTGAAGCCCAACGTCTTGAACAAAGAGTTAAATATGATTTAGAAATGATGAAAGAAATGGGGTACTGCACAGGTATAGAAAATTATTCCAGAATAATAGAACGCAGACCAGCAGGCTCTGCTCCTGCAACACTACTAGACTACTTTCCGAACGATTTTCTTACAATTGTAGATGAATCCCATGTAACTCTACCACAAATCAAAGGAATGAGCCACGGAGATGCAGCGAGAAAACAAGTCCTCGTTGATTACGGATTTAGATTACCTTGTGCAAAAGATAACCGACCTCTAAAAAATGAAGAATTTTATTCTAAAGTCCGTCAAAAAATTTATATCTCCGCAACTCCTGGAGATTTTGAAAAAGAAAATTCAGAACAAATTGTAGAACAAATTATTCGACCAACAGGGCTTCTTGACCCGAAAGTATCTGTTCGCCCAATTGATACCCAAATTCAAGATTTAAAAGAAGAAATTAAAAAACGAGCAGACAAAGACGAAAGAATTTTAATCACAACTCTTACCAAACGAATGGCAGAAGACTTAACAGACTTCTTCTTGCAAGAAGGTATTCGAGTTAGGTATTTACACAGCGAGATTAAATCAATCGAAAGAGTAGAAATTTTGCGAGATTTAAGACTTGGAGAATTTGACGTCTTGATTGGAGTAAACTTACTCAGAGAAGGTCTTGATATTCCAGAAGTTTCACTCGTTGCAATTATGGATGCGGATAAAGAAGGATTTTTGAGATCAGATACAAGTCTTATCCAAACAATCGGGCGTGCAGCAAGAAATGCTTGCGGCGAAGTTATTATGTACGCTGATAAAATTACAGACTCAATGGATAGAGCAATCAAAGAAACAGAAAGAAGACGTAAAATACAGATTGCACATAACCAAAAATACGGAATTATCCCTCAAACAATCAAAAAACCTATTGAAAACAATTTACTATCTCTTGTTGCAAGTTATAGAGATTTGGAAGATATTGTTGCAGAAGAAATGGTTGATATGGGCATAGATAAAAAAGATTTGCCAAAACTTATTGATAAGCTCGAAAAAGACATGCACAAAGCAGCAAAAATATTAGATTTTGAAAGAGCCGCTCAAATTAGAGATCAACTTAAAAAACTTAGAGAAATGAACAAATAACAATATATTATTGTCCATTCAAACGTTCAGCGGTTTCATCAATCAAATCAATTGGAGCGTCATAATTATTATCATATTCCTCATTATTTCCAGGAATACATTCGTACGCAATTTGAGCTAAATAATTTGCAGAAACAGATAAATTCACAACCGCAACAATTGAAGCATAGAATAAGAAAGTCCAATGAGTAAATGGAACCTTAAAAAATGAATATAAATAAACAACGGGTCCAAATAAAACAATCTGTACCAATACTAACCAAAATAAAAAGAAAAGGAATGCAATCAATACATCTACACAAGAATCAAAAATAACTTTATAATTATATGCTTGAGGAACTTTCATAGTTTTTGCAAAAGATAAATAAGAAGTCATAACAATTGAAGAAACAATAATGTAAACAATACATTCAAAAGTTATTTGAACCCAAGACACTTCAACAGGAATAGTGATATTCTTTACTATAAGGAAACCTGCCCCAATCCAAACAATTGCATTTGGGACAATTGCAACAAGAGCCATTGCCAAAACCTTAACTAACGTCAACGGATTCAAAGACAAAATTTCTCGTTTGCTCCTACGAACATTATATATTCCTTGAGTTAAAAGAGGCAAGAACAAAACCGCAATTACAGACTCCCAAATATAAAGCATAGGGAGGTTTCCATCCATAAATGACGTAATAGCAAAATATACAGGGATTGCAAAACCCACTAACTTTAACGGAGCAAATGAATCTAAAAATGCTTCATTTAAAGAATCTACTATTGATGCCATTTTTTGAAAACCTCCATTATACTTTTATACCAGACTAACCACCTTGAATTAAACGTTTCAATTCATTTGGTTTAGAAGATTTAGACATCGCATCATCCAAAGTTACAAGCCCTTTTTTGAATAATGCGGCAAGAGATGATTCAAGAGTCTGCATACCAGCTCCGGTACTTGTTTGAATTGTTGAATAAATCTGTGCAGCTTTAGATTCTCTAATAAGGTTTGCAATTGCTGGTGTAACAACCATAATTTCTTGAGCCATTACACGACCTTTTCTTGAACCATCCGGCTGACGTTTTGGAAGCAATGTTTGAGCAAATACTGCAACCAAAGAGTTAGCAAGCTGTACACGAATTTGTTGTTGTTGACCTTCCGGGAATACGTCGATAATACGGTCAATTGTTTGTGAAGCTGAAGATGTGTGCAAAGTTCCGAAGACCAAGTGACCAGTTTCAGCAGCTGTCAGTGCTAAAGCGATGGTTTCATGGTCACGCATTTCACCTACGAGGATAATATCAGGGTCTTCACGGAGGGCTGACTTAAGAGCATTAGCAAAAGATCTTGTATCCATACCCAATTCTCTTTGGTGAATAACTGAAACTTTTGAAGTGTGAACAAATTCGACCGGATCTTCAATAGTCAAAATATGTTCTGCTCTTGTTCTATTAATATAGTCAATCATAGCAGCCAAAGTAGTTGATTTACCTGAACCTGTAGGACCAGTTACAAGAACCAAACCTCTTGGCTTATCTGCAATTGTTGTAACAATTGGAGGCATACCTAATTCTTCCAATTGAGGAGCTGTTGTAGCAATCGTTCTGAATGCAGCAGCGTAAGAGCCCTTATCTTTATAGAAGTTCACACGGAAACG
>CAKUTL010000067.1 GCA_934692295.1 uncultured Candidatus Melainabacteria bacterium | reverse complement strand
GATGTAAGTTTTTTGATATATCCTGCACGTGCAAGCATTTTGTGAGAAACAACTTCTGCATCAGATGGAAATTCTCTCATTGTTTGCACAAATAATTTTGACATTTTCATAATCTTTTTCCTCTCATAATATATTTTATGAGTTAATTTTAGCACAAAAATATTATGACTGTTCGTTTTTGATATTACGTAATTCTGTTTTGATTCTTTCTATTGGAATAGAAAGAGTTTGTGAATTTCTGATTGCATTTTGAAGAGCGTTTTCGTAGTCATCTATTAGCCCCATTGATTTGTAGGTTTGGGCTAACAAGTAATCTGCATCTCCTGTTTCTGAACAGTATTCAATTCTCATTTTTGCATATTCGTTTGCATCTTCATATTCTTCATTTTTGAGTAGAATTTTTATGAGAATTTTATAGGCTTCTTCGTCCATTTTGTTAAGGTTAATTGTTTTCTTTAAATTCTCTTCAGCGTCTTCAATATTTCCATCTTCATAATCTATTACGGCAATATTAAAATACGCCCAACTGTAATCTGGAGAAAGGTTGATAACTTTTTCAAATTGATCCTTTGCAGAGTCCTTATCTCCTAATTCCTTATAAATATTACCTATGTAAAAGTGAGCATATATATCTTCGTCGTTTATGTCGATTGTTTTTTGAAAATATTCTATGGCATTTAGATAATCTTTTTGTTTGAAATAAATGAGACCAAGGTTGAAATATGAATTGGAATCCATATTGTCGGATTCAATTACTTGTTTAAAGCAATCGACAGCTTTATCGTATTCTTTAAGTTCTGTATAAACTAATCCTAAATTGTATATTGCATCCATAGACTCGGGTTCAATGTCTATGGCTTTTTCGTAGGCTTCTCGAGCTTTAGAGAACAGTTTCATTTTTTCGTAAACAATCCCTAAGTTGTAAAAAATTCCCTCATCAAAACTGAACATTTTAGATAGATAAAGTAAATGTTGAAGAGCTTCTTCATTAAACCCACAATCCATAAGCAAGACGGCTAGTTCCCGTCTTGCTTGGAAATTGGATGAATCTTCTTTTATTAATCCTTGTAGTTCTTCTATTTTATCAAGTTTTGACATAATTAACGTTTGTTATTAGATTACAGGAACATCAATTGGTTCAACAAGAATAACGTTTAATACTTCGTTAGAATTGATTTGAACTTGTTTACCTGTTCTGATTAAATCTGCAATACTATCATATACAAAGTACCCAGCTGTTCCAAAAGCTCCGCCAAAAGCTGCAACAGGAACAATTACATATTGCCAGCCCGTATCAGTTACGTCTTTACCCCATTCGATAGATTTTGTTGTAATTTGACCAGATTTTTTGCAAGTTTGTTTCCACGCATCTGCATAACCTTTAGTTGTGGTAATTCCTCCATCATTTGTCATATCGGCTCTTCCAATCAATGAAAGTGATAATGGAACTTGTCTGCCGTTTGGAGTTACAACGTGATCAAAATCTAGATAAAGAATTGCCCCTTTTGACATTCTTTTTGCTGGAGTAATTTCTTTGATGTTTCCTCGAATAATTGAACCCATTGGTAAAATTACATCATCAGATGCTTTTTGGTCTGTCATAAGCATTGCTGTGAAACTTGTACCTTTTGTATTATATCCTGTATTTATAGGTGTAAGCATTTGCAATGATAATTTTGTTCCAGCCGGAATTCTTTTTGTTTTTGCATTTGCATTGAATGGTGCCGCAAGTGCGATTTGTGCAGATAATAACATTGCTAATGCTGTTGCCATAATTTTATTTTTCATAAAATAGCCCTCTTCATTCTACTTCGTTTGCATTTTATCATATTTTTTTTATTTTGTTAAGTCAAGTAATCATAAATTTTTATTAAAGAAAAAGAGCCAGTAATTGGCTCTTAGAATTAAGAATAGCTGGAAGTATGAAAAAGATTAATTATATTAAACGCAAATCTCTTTGGTTTTCATATTCTCCAATTAGAGAAATTTTTCTTATCCATTTCGGTTAGGTCTATGTGAAGATTTCTATATAGTTTGAAAATTTATTATTTATATTATAATATTTCTATATTGTTTAATATATTTAGAATATTGATAAGGGAAAGGTGTATATATGGAAATTTTAAATAAGGCTGATATTGGTGTATTTGGTGGTTCAGGCTTTTATAGCTTTTTACAAGATATTGAAGAAGTAAAAGTTGAAACTCCATATGGCGAAACAAGTGATAGCGTATTTTTAGGGAAAATAGGTAATCATACTGTTGCATTTATGCCTCGTCATGGAAGAAACCATTCAATTCCGCCTCATTTAGTAAACTTTAGAGCTAACGTTTGGGCTATGAAGCATTTAGGTTGTAAAAGAGTTCTTTCTCCATGTGCTGCAGGTAGTTTACAAAAAGAAGTTAAGCCTGGAGATTTCGTAATTTGTGATCAATTTGTTGATTGGACAGATGGAAGAAAAACAACATTCTATGAAGGACCTGTTGTTCAACACCCATCTCCAGCAGATCCTTATTGCCCAGAGTTGAGAGAATTAGCAATAAAAACAGGTAAAGATTTAGGTATTACAATTCATGATCACGGAACTGTTGTTGTAATCAATGGCCCAAGATTCTCTACAAAATCAGAATCTGCGTTCTTTACTCGTCAAGGATGGGAAGTTATCAATATGACAGCATTCCCTGAAGCTTATTTGGTTAAAGAATTGAATATGTGCCCATTAAATATTTCATTGATTACTGATTATGATGCAGGTTTAGTTGGAGATGTTCCTCCTGTTTCTCACGAAGCGGTAATGGAAGTATTCAATAATAATGTTGCGAATTTGAAATCATTACTATTTACAATGATTGAAAATATTCCGGCTGATGCTAATAACTGTGAATGTGCAAATTCTACAAAAATGGACATCTAAGAGGCTTGTTATGGCAAATTTTATAAAGTTTTTGTATAGGCTTGTAATGTTGTATATGTATTATGTACTCGGTGCATGTATGTTGTCGTGGGTGCCTAATATAAATCCAGATTACCCGCTATTTAATTTTATATTCAAATCCTCAGGCTTTTATTTAATCCCGCCAATTCTTGGGTTATCAATTTCGCCTGCTGTGATAATGCTATTATGTGGATTGATATTACTCGGTTTGGATAAAATTTATGCAAAATACTTTGCTAAAAATGAGCCCAAAATTCTCGTAATGTCACCTGAAGAATTTTTTGAAAAGATGAAAGAACAACAAAACAAAGAGGATAAAAAAGATGGCGATTAAAATTGTTGTCGCAATAGCAAATTGCTTTTACATATATTTAATGATGATATTTATTAGATGCTTTTTGACTTGGTTTCCAGGTTTGAATTGGAATAATCCGATACTAAAGGCTTTAGCATCATCTGTTGATTTGTATTTAGATTTATTCAGAAAATTTATTCCGCCATTAGGACCTTTCGATTTATCCCCAATTGTAGCAACATTTGTTCTCATCTTTTTGAGAAATGCTGTTGTGTATGGTGCATTATTTTTATTTAACGCATTGGGAGTGTTAGGGTAAGTAGCTATGAAAATTGTGATTTATGGTGCAACAGAAGTTGGATGTTTGCTTGCAACAGAATTTTTTGAAGATCATGACATTACGGTTATTGATAAAGAGGAAAATCGTACCGAAGAATTTGATAAGCTTGATATTAGCTTTGTACAAGGAAATGCGACTGATATTAATGTTTTAAAGTCCGCTGATATTATAAATTCGGATGTATTTATTGCTTGTACTCCGTTAGATGAAGCAAATATAGTTGCTTGTCTTTCCGCGAAAAAGGTTAGTGGCATTCGTACTATTTGTTTCGTTTCAAAGGCTGAGTACCAAAATACTATGGAACTAGACAAATCAAATGATTATTTGGGTGATTTCTTTATTGATTATGTAATCTGGCCAGAAGCCCTTTTGACCCAAGAATTATTTAGAATTGTAACCGTTGCACATGCACTTGATGTTGAAAATTTTGCTGATGGTAGAGCAAGACTTTTGGAATATAAAGTTCGTCCAGGGTCTTCTATTGTTGGTAAAATGGTAAAAGATTGCGGTTTTACTCGTGATACCATTATTGTTGGGATAAAAAGGGATGACTTGTTATTTATTCCTAATGGTTTAACTGAGATTAACGAAAACGACAAGCTTATTTTTATGGGAACATCCCACTCTTTAGATATTTTAGCAGGTACATTTTTTCACGAAAAAGAACAGGTTAAATCTGTTGCGGTTATTGGTGGGGGAAATGTTGGATATATGCTTGCGAAAAGTCTTGAGGACATGAAGATTAAAACTAAGATTATCGAAAAAGACTATGACAGGTGTGAATTCCTTGCTCAAGAACTTCATAAAACCTTGGTTATTAATGGGGATGGAACGAATTTAAAAATTCTTGATGAAGAAGAGATTGGCTCTAGCGATGTTGTAATTTCTGTTACAAATAATGATGAAAAGAATCTTCTATGCTCTCTTTTGGTAAAACAATTGGGGGTTAAAAGAGTTATCTCAAGAGTTTCAAAAGTTTTGAATGTTCCGTTGTTTGAAAAAGTAGGTATAGATATTGCTGTATCTCCAAAAACATCTGCTATAAATGAAGTTAGAAATGACTTGGATGAAAATGATGTTGATATTTTGGCAACTGTTGAACAAGGTCAAGCTGAGGTTTTGGAAATCCTTGTTAAAGATGAGTTTAATGGCAAAAAGATTATGGATTTACGATTCCCTGCTCCTGCCATTATCGGAGTTGTTCAACGTAGAAATCAGGTTATTATTCCAAAAGGTGATACTCAACTTAGGGAACATGATATTTTGATTATCTTTACAAAGGCAGATACTGCACAACAGATTAAATCTTATTTTAAGGTAGCGTAGGAAGTTATGAGATTAAACTATATTTCAAATTCAGTAGGTTTAATGTTAATGGATATTGGTTTGGTGACTTTTATCCCTATTGCTGTTGCGATATATTATTGTGAATGGGGGTCAATTTTACCTTTTTTCACCGCGGGTATTTTTTCTCTTTTTGTAGGGGACATTCTTTGTCGTTCGTTTAAGCGGGGTAGTGATGCTTTAAATGATATTAAACGTTCTGAAGCGTTGATGACTGTTTCTTTGAGTTGGCTCGCTTTCGGGGTTGTGTGTGCAATTCCGTATTTGTTTTACGGTTTAAGTCCTGTTGATTCATTGTTTGAATCCGTATCTGGTATTACAACAACTGGTGCAACAATTCTTGAAAATTTTGATTACCCAAGAACGATTATGTTTTGGCGTTCATTTACTCAATGGCTAGGTGGTATGGGAATTATTGTATTATTTGTTGCAATTTTACCTCAATTTGCTGTTGCAGGACGTCAAATGTTTTTTGCTGAAACTCCAGGGCCAACTGAGGATAAATTTACTCCAAGAATTAAAAATACCGCTTCTGCTTTGTGGATTGTTTATGCGGGCTTAACTGTTATTTGTACAATTTGTTTATGGCTTGCAGGCATGCCTGTTTATGATTCAATTTGTAACTCAATGTCCACGATGTCTGCTGGTGGCTTTTCTCCTCACCCTCAAAGTATAGGAGGGTATAATTCTAATGTAATCAATTGGATTATTATAATATTTATGTTTATTGCGGGTACTAGTTATACTTTGCAATCAAGGGTATTGACCAGACGACGCTTGTCTTTATTTTGGAAAAGTGAAGAATTTAGAACTTATGCAACAATAGTTTTGTTTGTTTCTTTGGCTTTGGCTGGAATTTTGTATTTTGAACATCATTATTCGCTAATCCATTCTCTTACTGCTGGTTTTTATCAGATGTTATCTGTTTCTACTTCTACTGGTAGTGCGAGTGAAGATTTTCAGTTGTGGAATTTTGATGCCCATGTAGTTTTATTCTTCTGTTTATTTATTTCATCTTGTTCAGGATCAGCTGGTGGTGGTTTGAAATTAACAAGATGGATTCTTATTTTTAAATTTATAAAGAATGAATTATACAAAATTCTTCACCCTAACGCAGTTGTTCCAGTAAAAATTGATGGAAAAGTTGTATCTGCTGATGTTGTAAGACAAACAATCTTTTTTGTTTTTGCATTCTTTGGATTGTGGGCTATATCAGCTACATTCTTAACTGTTATAGAACAGAATTTAGAGATTGGCTTAACGTCTGCAATTACATCAATTGGTGACATTGGTCCAGGGTTGGGGAATGTAATCGGACCTATGGGAAATTATTCTTCTCTTCATTCGTTTTCAAAAATTATTTTTATATTTAATATGTTGGTTGGTCGTTTGGAAATAATTCCATTTTTGGTATTGTTCCACAAAGATTTTTGGACCATAAAACGTTAAATTTATTCTTGAAAAAAGATAATAATTAAAAGCTCCAAGAGATTTTTCCCTTGGAGCTTTTAATCTTCTATGAAATGTAAATTTCAATTATTTATTTTCTTTTAATCCTTTAGCAAAAGATTCATTTGCTCTTGATTTGATTTC
>CAKUTL010000066.1 GCA_934692295.1 uncultured Candidatus Melainabacteria bacterium | reverse complement strand
TAAAAGCATAGAAAATACTAAATATTTTTTCATTATTTATTGCTCCTTCTCTTCTTGAGATTTGCCAAGATAATAATAATTAAACAAGTCCACAACTTTTTGACTTTCAGTGGATAAGTTTTCAGAATTAACAAATCTGTAAATTGACATCAAGTCATATTGCTTCAAAAGTTCTTCGTCATTAGGGTTCATTTGTCCGTTATATTCAGATAAGAACACTCGAATAATCTTGCTACAAGAAATTGACATAAATGTATCAACTAGATTTTTATCAAAATGTGATCCTGCACCTTTCATCAAGATATCTAAAACATTAGCGATTGGCATTTTATCACGGTAGTGACGTTTTGAAGTGATTGCATCAAATACATCCGCAACGGCTAAAATTCTTCCGCCGAGTGTAATTTCTTCACCTTTTAAGTGTCTATAATATCCTGTTCCATCCCATTTTTCGTGATGAGAACAAGCCATTTCAGTAATTATTCTGAAATCAGGTGACATATAGATTTTGTTTAGGATGTTATGTGTGATTCTTACGTGTTCTTGAATATGTTTGTATTCTTCGTCTGTAAGTTTACCTTCTTTTTGAAGAACGGAATCTCTAATTCCGATTTTCCCAATATCGTGAAGGATGGCAGCTTTTTCTACTAAACTTCTATCTTTTGAATCCATTCCAACTGCTTCAGCTAAGAGTGATGAATACATTCTAACTCTAGTTGAATGACCTGCAGTAATTTTATCTCTGGCATCGATAGAAGTTGCAAGTGTATCAATGAAGCTTTCGAATAGTAATTTTTGTTCACGATAAAGTTGTAATTGTTGATCGAAAAGTTGTGCATTTTCAAGAGCAATGCTTGCACTTCCTCCGATTGCGATTAGCAAGTCTTCATCATTTTTTGTGAAAACCCCGTCGATTTTGTTCAAAACTTGGAATGCACCAATTATTTCTTTGTTGTTATTCATTATCGGCATACAAAGAATTGTTTTGGTTCTATAACCTGTTTTGTTATCAACTTCTGGGTTGAATCTTGGGTCTTGGTATGCATCGACAATATTAAGCGTTTCTCCGCTTTTTACAACGTAACCTGCAAGTCCTTTGTCGGCAGGGAATCTGATTTCTTGACTTGAATTTAAGCCTAAAGCTACTTTTGACCATAATTCGTCTGTATCCTTATCCCACAAGAAAACGGTACAACGGTCAGCTTGAATAGCATTTTTTGTTTCTTCTGCAATAACTCTCAAAAGCTCGTCAATATCTGTTAATGCTGTGATTGAACGGCTAATTTTTACAAGTGAAACTAAAGGGTCGCTTTTGGTAGGAAGAGAATAATCCATTCCATTCTGGAGTTGTCTAATCCTTGTATTTATGGTGTCTGAAAGGTTATATTTATCTTCTTCTACGGATAATTTAAGTGCATTGTTGTAGTGAATAATTGCAACATCTTTGTTGTTTTCTGCAAAGTGAATATTCCCAAAGATAAGTTCGTTTATGAGTTGTGCAGTAACGCTGTTTGCTCTTGTTGCCATAAAAGCTCCATCTTGAAGCATAGCAATTGCTTTTTCATAATTATATTTTCCTTCGGAATAATCCAAAAAAGCGATTAAACTCAAACAGATAGAAATTCCTTCTGTAAAACGTTCTGTTTTAAACATTTCATATGCTTTATTGACTTTGTCTTGAGCATTGGAATAGTTTTTTTCATCAATTAAATCTAGACCTGATTTAATTAACTTTTCTGCCTCTTCTGTTTTAACTCTGCCTTCTACCATAAATCTTAATCACCTTTTCTCTTATTGTACAATATTTTTCACAGAATTTCAAATAATAAATGTGTTAAGGTAATAATCAAAACTAGTTTTAATTGACTACGTTTTCTAAGGCAAAGTTATATTATTTCTTCCAAGGGTAATCTTTACTAATTGTCCAGTTGTCCATCATAATTACAGCCGCACAGGCATCCCCTGGTCCAAAATATCCTGAGCCGCTTGCTTTAGGGTTACATCCGCCCCAACCTGTTCCAAGTAGGACATTTCTATCATCAGTACTCATTCCGTACGAACCTAAAGGCTTAAGCCCATAAGGTTTAAAAGTTGGATTGGCATCTGCTGTTGTGAAAATAAATGTAAAAACGTCTTTACCTAAGTATCCATAGGATTTTTTTTGCCAAGCAAGTTTTCTCCCGGATGGTTTGTGGATATATGCTTTTACTCTTGTTACAGGTTCATAGTTTCCTCCATATCTATAAAATCCGTAACCAATAGGACTTCCCATTTTAGAAACTGCATAGTGTCCAACCTGAGTATTAACTTTACCTGCTGTTACAGAAAGAGGGTAGGGTAAAGGTAAACCAAGGCATTCTTCATTTGATGCACAAGTTTTTGCCCCTGTTGCTTTGACATAAGGTTCAAAATACGTTTGAACCCATTGTGGAAGTTCATTTGCTCCATAATAATCCCATCCACTTGGGTCGCCATGGTCTGCAATTGCCATTCTCAAAATTTGGTTTAGTTCTGTATATGCTTTTTTGTCTTCTATTGCAGTTTGTTTCTTTTGGTAATTTGTAATCATCGTTGGAATAGTCATAGCTGCAACTACGCCAATGACCCCAAGAGTTATCAACACTTCTGCTAATGTAAACCCTCTAAACTTCCATTTATTCATAATAAGTCCTCATTAATTGTAAAACTACAGGATAAACTCTTAGTTTATATTTCAAAGTATTAAATATTTATGCAGTTTTGTCAATAGTACGTAAATATTAAACTTATTTCTTGTTCGTTAATATTTTATATTCGTAGTTGATGGAGGAGAGAAGTTTTGACAAATAATAAAAAATTACTGGGAAAACGAATTAAGCAAATAAGAAAAAATGCTGGTTATACACAAGAAAAGTTGTCAGAACTTATTGGAATTGAAACAGGTTCTCTTAGTGGAATAGAAAGTGGAAGGTGCTTTCCTTCTCTTGTTACATTAGAAAAAATTGCTAAAGTTTTAAATGTGAAATTGAAAACTTTTTTTGAATTTGAAACGAATGTAACAATTAAAGAGATGAAAGAAATTATTAAAAATAATCTTAACAAAGTTCAAGATAGCCAAATCCCATATATCTATAAGTATTTTGACGGCTATATGGAATAAAATAATGTAGCTGTATGATGTAATTGGCGGGAGAAATGCTATATTCTAAAGTGAGAGTAATAAAATGAGGTAGAATATGGCTGATACTTTACAGACTATTAAATGTCCTGCTTGTGGCAAGGAAATGGAAAAAGTTTTTATTCCTAATGAAGGCATAAATCTTGATATTTGTACACAAGGTTGTGGTGGAATTTTCTTTGACAATAGAGAGTTAGAAAAATTTGATGAGAAAGACGAAGATATTTCTAAAATTTTAGAGCAAGTTGAAGGAAAAAACTTTATCAATGTTTCGGAAAATGCAGTAAGAATATGTCCAAGCTGCGGGCAAAAAATGGTTAAAAATCATTCAAGTATTCACAATGATATTGAAGTTGATGAATGTTATGCTTGCGGAGGAAAATTCTTAGATAGAGATGAGTTGGTTAAAATCAGAGCTGAATATGATACAGAGGAAGATAGAAGTGAGGATGTGCTTAAAGAAGTATATAGAACAGTAGGTCGTGAATTGGCAGAACAAGATAGAAGATATGCAGAAATCAAATCTGATAGATCTTTGTTACGTGCTTTAATTACTAAAATGATTGGGGGATAAATATCCGGACAAGTTGCGTAATTCTTTGTAATATCCGGAATTAAGTAATTCATAAAATCTTTTACACGTATTAGGGGCTATAATTTGAATTCTTTGCGGGTTTAGGTATAGCCCCTCTACTAATCTTGCAAATAGTTCTGTTGGTTTTTGGTAATATTTTTTTAGTTTATTGATTTTAGCAGAAATTCTGGATTGTTTTTTTCTCCAAGAATTCAATCTGATATAAGCCGTAAATGCTTCTGGCATGTCGCAAAAATCCTTTTCAATATTTTCAATAGAATAGATTTCGCATTTTTTGAAAAACATTCCTGTAACTAGTTTTACTCTGTCATATTTTAACAGATATTTTGCATTTGATTTTTTTATATAGTTATCAAATTCTTTAAATTTTTTTGAGCGTTGAAATTTTGGATAAGTTTTTTTTATTATTCTTTCTTGTTCTAATATTTTGTCTTTAACTATTTTTTTGTGATGTTCAAGTCTTTCACATTTTGAATTTTTATCAACAAATAATGTTATTTCTAATAGTTCTTCTTTGTATATATCTGTGTTTTTTGAATCGAATAGAACTTCTAAACTTCCACCAGTTCTAATCATTTGGGGTTCCAATTTAGAATGAATATAATGAGAAAATTCGTGCAAAAGGGTTGGGATGATTCTACATTCTGGAATATTTTTAGATATATCAATACGATTTTTCATATAAAAGCCTTGATGTCCACGAGCTTTTGTTGATGTGTGAACTTCAATTCCTAAACTTTTGAAATATTTGATTAATTCTTTTTCTCTCAATCCCATAGGTATATTATATTGCAAAAAATTAGCGGAGATGAATTTTTAAAATTCAAATCCGCTAGTTTATCTCTTGTTATATTTATAATTAGTCTTCTTTTACGAATTGGTCTTTACCAACAGAGCATAGAGGACAAACGTAGTCATCTGGTAAATCTTCGAATTTTACGCCGTCATTTTCTGCTGGATCATAAACATAACCACATACTGTACAAACCCATTTTTCCATAATTAAACATTTTCCTTTCTCTTTTTACAGTCACTACATATACCATGAAATACTATATCATGACTTTTCACTTCAAAGCCCATAGCTTCTTGGGTATTTTTTACCAAGTTTGGGGCTACTCCAGCTGGGACATCAAAAACTCTTTTGCATTCTTCACAAATAAAATGATAATGCTCAAAAGTATTGTGGTCAAAGTGAGCTGAAGGTTCTAAGCCATCAATTTTCTTTATCAATCCTGCTTCTGCTAGTTGATTTAAGTTTCGGTATAAAGTTGTTATTCCAACATTAGAATTTTCTTTTTTTAGAAATTCCAAAAGAGTTTCTGCTGTCGGATGGACAGCATTTTGAGTTAAAACATCAAGTATTTTTTCTCTTTGTTTGGAATAATTCATAAATCACCTAAACTGATAACTATTATCATTTTACTTGGTATTTTAATTTTTGTCAATGGTTAGGCTACTGCATTTTCTTTAGCTAACTTTTCTTCAATGTCTTTTTTAACTTGATATTCAGGGCTAAAATGTCTAACAGCTAGCATAATAGCAGGTGCTAAAATTCCTAAAGCTCCAATGCAAGCACTCATGTTTTTCAATACCGCAGTTTTCTTGAAGTTTCTTACTGATTTAAAGAATTCATCTAAAGATTCTCCAGATTTTTCGTATTGGTTAAGAAGTTTTTCTAATTTGTTGCTAACACCTCTTAAATCTCCTAAGTCGATATATTTTCTAGTATCAACTTTATCGGTCTTTTTCGCAAAGAATAATTTATCTTCTTTTAGCATTTGAATAACGTCAGAATCTTTAGCAAAATCAATAACGATGTTTTTGTTTTCTGGTTTTACTGCAAATTTGTAAATGTCTGCATCTGAAACATCTGCTGCTTTAAATTCTGCAAGATGTTGTTTTAGTGTTCCATTTTTAAATGATTCTTTTAATTTGTCATTAAAGATTACTCTTGCATCTAGGTCAATTGATTTTCCTTTTTTGTCAGCGTGTTTTTCTAATGCTTTAGATATCATTGGTCCTGCAAAATACATAAATGCCCAGAAGCTACCTTCTTTGATTACGTATCCAAAGAAGTCTTGTGGGTTTCTTGCGTGAGTAAGTCTTTCGCCTGTAATTGAAGCATCAACAATCATAAGATTTTTTACAGGGTCGAATATAAAGTCTTGAACTCCTCCAGTGAATGATACTTTAGCTGGATTTTTAGTATCTTCTTTTTTGTTTGTTTGTCCTGTGAAGGTGTCTTGCGTTTGTGGGTGTTTTGCAAGGTAATCTTTTTTAATTTGATTTTCTGTATATTGGTGTCTAAATTTTGTTAAACCAAAGTATGTTAAAGTTGTCAAAAGTGTTGATGCTGCAAATTTCGCAATGCTTAAACTTTTAGCTAATTTTTGGTGAGATGTAGCGTATTCAATGCTTTCTTTTATAGCTTTAGTTGGTGCAAATTCTTTTGCAGCTTTTAAAATTTCTGGATTTTTAAATAATCTAACGTCAACATTTGGATCAAGTTTTGCTGGTTTAAACATTAGCTTATCCAAAAGAAATTTGTATGTTGGAATTCCTCCAAGCCAAATAGCTTGAGTCCCGAATTCATCAATAAATCTATCTTTACCCTCTACTGTGTCCCCTGCAATATAAGAAGCTGCTGTTAAACCGCAACTGTTAGCTACGTCTTTGATAGCTAGTGGGATTAGAGAACTATTATTTCCTAGTGTGGAATATACTGTACTTGCTGTTATATTTGGTATCATTTTTATTTTCTTCCTTTACAGGGACAAAAATCCCCGCCTCAACTTGTGTATTACAAGCCCCAAATTAAATTCATCAATTTCACGATTGGAGCATTCGCTTTTATTGTTGAGTTTCGTCGGATATTTCTATTTTTCATTATATCTACCTTCACTTTATTTCTAACTTTTCTAAACCAGAATAATTGCTCTTTTTACAATTTATTTTTACCTTTTGTTACAAAAAACAAGACCTCGAACAATATTCAAGGTCTTGTTTTAAAAGATTGTACCAACGCAGAATTGATGCCTCGTTATTAAAACAAGCCTTTCAAACATCTTCTGCTACGTCGGTTTTGATTATTCATAAAAAGATTCCTTTATTGGTTTACT
>CAKUTL010000065.1 GCA_934692295.1 uncultured Candidatus Melainabacteria bacterium | reverse complement strand
AATCTGGGTCTGCA
Source organism: uncultured Candidatus Melainabacteria bacterium (assembly GCA_934692295.1). GTDB lineage: Bacteria > Cyanobacteriota > Vampirovibrionia > Gastranaerophilales > Gastranaerophilaceae > Zag111. Next base: position 7,501 of record CAKUTL010000065.1, on the reverse strand, counting down.
TCAATTGCTTCCAAAAATGTTTGTACTTTTGCTGCGTGAGAAATTACATTATCGCAAGCAATATAACCACCGACATTCAAATGAGGTTTTATAAATTCAAAAAATTTGATATATTGTGATTTATTTGCATCAACAAAAGCAAAATCTATCTTAAAATCTTCGGGCAAATATTCCAAAATTGTTGCAGCATCACCTTTTCGAGTTTCAATAATATCTGCAACACCACATTTTTCAAAATTTTCTTTTGCTACATCCAATCGCTTATCATAAAATTCAATTGTAGTTAGCCTACCGCCTGTCTTTTTAAGAGCTTTGCCTAACCAAATTCCAGAATAGCCATTAGATGTTCCAACCTCTACAACACTTTTTGCTTTTGAATCAACAATTATATTGTATAAAAATTCCGCAGTAGTTCGTGAAATATTCCAAAATTGTTTTTGAGTTTTTTCTAATTCTTTTAAGACTTCTTGTGTCGTATTATCAAATGTTTCTATAATCATTTTATTGTTTTAACCTTATCAACAACAACAATTGAACGAACTGGAACATCAAGCGGACTTGTTTTCACAATTTCTTTTGTTGCTGTATCTATAACTGAGTACAAACCTGAACGAGCATTTGTAACCATAATCATATCTGTTTTATCAATTGGCGTAATATTTGTTGCAAATGCGTTTGTGTTTAAAAATAATTTATCGGTAATTACATCTTCTTTAGTATCAAGAACTTCAACTAAATTTTCTGCCGCACCTAAAATATACAATTCATCGTTTTTAGCATACAAATCCACCGGTTTTTCACAAACTTCTAATTCTGCTTGTAATTCCAATGTTTCGTAATCAACAATCGCTAACCTATTTTGAGTTCGGCTTGTGATATAAATTTTTCCGTTTACATAAGCAATTTTAGAGATATTTGGGAAACTACCAATATTTTTTAGCATATAATTATTATCTAATTCCATAGCCCAAATATTATTAGTATTTCTATCAACATAGAAAATCTTTGAACCATCTTCAGACAAAGTTAACTTCTCGCACATACCATTAACTTTTAATTGTCTTTTTAGTGTCATAGTTTCCAAACTAAAAACATAAATACTTGAATTTGAACCAGACGAAATATAAGCAAGTTTTTTATCATTATCAATCAAAATTTGTTCAGGGCATATATCAAAAGGAACTTGTTTAATAATTTTTTCATCCATCAACGAAATTATATTCATTGTCTTTGAATCAAAATAAGTTACCAACAAAAATTCACCATCATAAGATTTAATATCATTGATAATAGCATCTTGACCCAAAGAATATTCAGCAGTTTTAGAATTTGATTGTATAACTTGAATATTTTTATTTATTCCCGTAGCAATATAAAAAGTTTTATTATTCAATTCTTGAACAGGGGAAACCGCTTTTTTCCCTTTTGCTCGGGTATTATTGATTTTTAAACCTGTATCTTTAGTAACATTAACATCAACATCACCAATAATACCTTTTAATGTTTCAGGAATAACTAGTCCTTTCGGAAGTAAAATATCTTGTGGCAAAACACCAGATTGAAGTTCATCCGGCGGATTCATCAAATTGATAACAGTCTTTTTACCATTTGTATTTATTACTTTCAAAAGTACATATCTATTGTTCAAAATTACCATATCCGGTTTTTGTTTAAGAGATTGGTTTAGGGGATAAGTACTTTTTATCCCAACCTTTTCAACTTCTTCAACTTTTGCAGGGAATACAGGTAAATACATTGTGTTATCCGGCAAAACAATTACACCATCAAAACGAAAATTTGTTTGAGGGAAAGTTTGATTTACAAAATCTTGAATATCTTGTGAAACCTGAGTCGCATAAGCGTTTCCGGAAATTGCAAAACATAAAATTAGAGATAACAACAATTTACGCATGGTTATTTAAAAACTCCCTTTACTTTGGACATAATAGATTTTTGAGGTTTCTTTCCTGTTTGAATTTCATACAACTTTTGATAAAGCATCTTTTCTTCTTCATTCAAACGAGTAGGAACTTTCACTTTTAATACTACAATATGATCGCCTCTTTGTGAAGGTCTTGTAATAATTGGAACTCCTGCTCCTTTAATTTTCACGATATTTCCGTGTTGAGCTCCAGCAGGAATTTGAATTGTCTTTTCTCCATCAAGAGTCTTGATTGTAACATTATCACCAACAACTGCTTGAGCTGGAGAAATTTCAAGCTCAGAAAATACATTTATACCATCACGTTTGTAATAATCAGATGATTCTACACGGACAACTACAAATAAATCTCCGTTAGGCCCTCCATTTGTGCCACAATCACCTCCGCCAGAAACACGGATTTTAGACATATTGTCAACACCAGCTGGAATTTTTATCTCAATTTTCTTTTCTTTATTTAATTGACCGTGACCGTTACAAGTTTTGCAAGGCTTGTCAATTACTTGCCCAGAACCATGACAATGCGGACAAACAGTAACTTGTGCAAAATTACCAAGAGGAGTTCTTGTAACTGTTTTAACTTGTCCAGAACCATTACATTGAGGACATGTTTTCTTCGCACTACCTTTTTCAGCACCGGTTCCGTTACAATCAGGACAAAGCTCAAGGTGGTCAAATTTGATTTCTTTATTGCAACCGAAAACAGCTTCTTCGAATTTTAATTTTATATCATATCTTAAATCATCACCACGTTGAGGAGCATTAGGGTCAACACCGCCGCCAAATCCAAAACCTCCAAATCCGCCAAAGAATGATTCAAAAATATCGTTTATATCACCAAATCCACCAGCGAAAGGTCCATTTGTATCAAAACCTGCGTTTTTCAAACCATCTTCGCCATAGCGGTCATAAGTTGCACGTTTATTTTCATCAGACAAAGTTTCATAAGCCTTGCCTAATTCTTTAAATTTTTCTTCTGCATCCGGAGCTTTGTTAACATCTGGGTGTAACTCTCTGGCTTTTCTACGAAAAGCCGACTTTATTTCTTCTTTAGTTGCTTCTTTGGCAACACCTAATATCTCATAATAATCTGCCATTGTTCTTTTTTAATACTTCCTTCTAGTCCTCAAATCTGTAAAATTTTAACCTTGAGTTGCAACGTTAACTAATGTTGGACGCAAGATTTTATCCCCAACTTTGTAACCTTTTTGGAGTTCATTGATTACTGTATGTTCAGGGTGTTCAGTTGTTGGGGTTTGCATTACAGCTTCGTGGAAATTAGGATCAAATTCTTCGCCAACAGCCTTGATTTCTTCCAAACCTAATTTAGACAAAGTATCCCATACTTGCTTGTGAACAAGTTGAAAACATTCTTTAACCTTTTCACTATCTTCAACACCTTCAAGTGCCTTTTGTCCACGTTCAAAGTTGTCTAAAACTTCAAGCATTTTTTTAAGGGCAGTTTCTGTACCGTATTTTACAAGATTTTCACGTTCTTGTTCTTGACGTTTTCTGTAATTATCAAAATCTGCTGCAAGTCTGATGTACTGTTGATTTAATTTGTCATAAGCCTCTTGCAACTTTTTATTATCTTCTGATTTTGTTTCTTCTTCTTTTGACTCTTCTTCTACAGGAGTTTCTGTTTCTTTAGCTTCTGTAGTTTTTTCGTCTTTAACTATATCTTCGTTTTTGAACGGATTAGAACTTTTATCTGTCATAGCTTTTCCCCTTCATAATATTATATACATATATTATAGAGTATCAATGTGATTTCACAAGGGAAATTTATTTTTTTTTAATAATTCAAAATAGAAGGGACAGGTTTCCAAAATAGTTACCAGTCCCTTTTTTATCGGTTGTTATCCTGACAGTCCATGCAAACATGCCAGACAACCGTCCCATATCCTGCCGCATTTTTGCATGCCCGCTTCGAGTCGCGGGAAGACTCGGCTATCGGATAGAAAATTGTGTTTTTCTTTCTTATAAAATATCGATTTTTTGAAAGTTTTTCATTACCTAAAATAGCTATTTTCTCTTAAACTTTTAGACAATAGAATTTTCTTATTTATTTTAAATAATTACTAAAAAAGGAGAAAACTTATGGCTTGCAAAATGCTAATTTTTGACTTGAGAGAAGCAGAAAAAAATTTCTTTAACGAAAATAAATTTGAAAACTATGAAATAAAATTTTTCCAAGAAAGTTTAAACGAAAAAACAGTTGAAAATATTTCTAAAGAAGATTTAGAAAATGCTATGATAATCAGCGTATTTACAACATCTGAAATCACAGAAAAAGTTATTGAAAAATTTAAAAATTTACGAATTGTTTCTACTCGCTCAACAGATTGTGAACACATAGATTTCAAACCATGTATAAATAAAAACATTGCAATAATTAATGTTGAAAAATACGGAAACAATTCTGTTGCACAATTCACTTTCACTCTAATTTTAGCTCTAGTTAGACAACTATTTCCTGCAATTTTAGCCGTAAAAAATTCTACTTGCCTTCAGGATAACTTTACAGGAAGGAATTTGGCAAATTTAACGCTTGGTATTATTGGTACAGGAGCAATCGGAGCAAGTGTATGCAAAATTGCACACGCATTTGATATGAACATTTTAGCCTACGACATCAATCCTAAAGAAGAATTAAAAGAAAAATACATTGTAAAATATGTTGAAATGGACGAACTTTTAAGAAATTCAGATATTGTATCTCTTCACCTCCCATATAACAAAGACACTTATCATATAATGTCCAGAAATGAATTCAAAAAGATGAAAAATAATTCATATTTTATAAATGTTTCAAGAGGAGAACTTGTTAATCTTGATGCTCTTCTCAAATATGTAAAAAATGGCAAACTTCAAGGAGTAGGACTTGATGTTGTTGCATGTGTCGATTCAGATTGTCTTGAAGATGTCAAGAAAATCGAACGAACAACCTTGCAATGTTTGGAAGAATCAAATGTCGTAATGGAACTGAATTCTTATTCTAACGTTTTAATTACACCACATATGTCTTACGAAACACAAGAATCCGTTGAATATATCCTAGAAAAAACTTTTGACGGGTTAAAAGATTTTGTAAGCGGAGGTCATAAATACAGAATAATTTAGTATCTTTTTTCCATAATTTGCATTGAAATTGCACCAAATAAATAATCGCATCTGGTTACATATTTAAACCCAGCATCTTCAAATTCCCTAATCAAGTTATCAGGTTCGGGAAATTCATTTTTTGAATTTATCAGATATTCATAATGGTTTTCATTTGCACCGGTAATTTTTGCAAACAAAGGAACAATAAAATCAAAAATTCTACTGATAAAATTATGCTTACCAAAATCCAATTGTAAAAATTTTCCACCATTATCTAACACTCGATAAATTTCAGAAAGAGCTTTTTTCCTATCTTCAATATTTCGCAATCCAAAACCCATTGTTACATAATCAAATTCAGCATTTTCAAATGGCAAACTTGTACAATCACCTTTCATAAAAACACCGATAGGATTTTTAGATTTTGCAAGTTTCAACATTTCTTCTGAAATATCCAGACCTATAACTTTTGTTCTTGGATAAAACTTTGAAATAATTTGAGTAAAATCGCCCGTACCGCAGCACAAATCCAAAACCATTGAACGAGGTTTTAGGTCTAACTTTCTTATTGCCAAAAATTTTATAATATAGTGGCAACCCAAAGAAATAATATTATTCATTTTGTCATAATATTTAGAAATTTCATCAAACATTTTTTGAATTCGTTCTGTACTTTTGTCGCAAGTCATGATTTTCTCCATTTACACATCATATATTTTAGCATACAATTAAAATATGAAACTTGCATTTGTACCAATTGACAATAGACCTGTATGCTACACACTTCCAAAGTTGTTAGCAGAGATTGATGAGAGTATAGAATTTTATATTCCAGATAGAAAATATCTTGGAGGATTAAAACAAGAGGCAGATATTGACCACCTTTTTGAATGGTTAATTACTTTGCCAAAATTAGATGCGATTATTTTATCCTTAGACACTCTTGCATACGGAGGTTTAATTCCATCAAGAAGATGTCCAGAAACATTTGAACAAATAAAAGAACGAATCGAAACTCTTAAAGAAATCTTAGAAGGGAAAGATGCTAAAATATATGCTTTTTCAAGCATTATGAGAATTTCAAATAACAATTACAACGAAGAGGAAAAAGAGTACTGGTCAAAATGGGGCAAAAAGATTTTTGCATATTCATATCACACCCACGAAGGTAATCGAGAAAGTTGTATAACAAATTTAATTCCTTCTGAAATTTTAGATGATTATATTGAAACTCGCAGAAGAAATTTTGAAATTAATAAAATCTATCTTCAATGGCAAAAAGAAGGGCTGTTTGAAACTTTAATTTTCTCAAAAGATGATTGTGCAGAATACGGGTTTAATGTTCAAGAAGCACAAGTGTTAGAAAAAATGGGAGCATACACAAAAACTGGAGCAGATGAAATTCCTTTGAGCTTACTTTCTCGTGCAATTCAAGGAGAAATTAAAATTTGTCCAAAATTTTTAGAACCGGAATGCAAAGATTTAATCTCAAACTACGAAGATGTTTCAATAGAAAAAAGTGTTCTTGGGCAAATTGAACTTGCTGGTTGTAAAGCAACAGATGAAGAAAATGCAGACATAATTTTATACATCAATAATTTCAAAAATAATCAAGGTGAAATTGTTATGAAAGTCGGAACAGAAAGTTTTTCAAAAACTTTCACCACTCCTAACAAGCCATATATGATTGCAGATGTAAGATTTGCAAATGGGGCAGATAATAACTTCGTAAAAGAATTATTTAAAAACAAAATCAATGACGAGAATTTCTATGGATTTTCAGCTTGGAACACCTCTGCAAATTCTCTTGGAAGTTTAATTTGCGGAGCAAAAATAAAATTCTTTGCAAAAAAATATAATGAAAAAGCGTTCAAAAAATTACAAATCACAAGATTTTTAGACGATTGGGCATACCAAGCAAACGTTAGACAACAGCTTGAAAAACCTAATATTGAAAAAACAACTGAACTTATGAAAGACTTTGAAAAAACATTAGAAAAAGTTTTGAATACAAATATAGCAGTAAACTATAAATTCCCATGGGAAAGACTATTTGAGGTAGAAGTTGACTTTAATTGATATAATTTTACTTGCGATAGCATTAGGAATTGATTGCTTTGTTGTTTCTTTTTCTCAAGGTTTAATATTCAAAAATAACCGATTTAAAAACTCCTTCAATCTAGCACTTGTTATGGGATTTTTTCAAGGTTTCATGCCAGTAATAGGTTATGTTGGAACGAATTCACTGTACAAATTAATTGTTCCTTTTAGCAAATGGATAGTTTTTGGAATATTTTTGACTTTAGGCTTAAAATTTATAGTTGATTCTTTTGCACAAAAAGAAGAACAAGCTCAATGTATTGGCTTGAAATGTCTGTGTGGACTAGGAATTGCAACAAGCATAGATGCTCTTGTTTCTGGTGCAACAATCAGATTGACAGAAACGAGCCTACC
>CAKUTL010000064.1 GCA_934692295.1 uncultured Candidatus Melainabacteria bacterium | reverse complement strand
AAGAAAAAACATTTGAAAGTAATTAAATTACAAAGAAAGGTAAAATCAATGGAAAACAATGAAGAATTAAAAGTTACTGAAGCTCCTGTTGAGGAAGTTAAAGCAGAAGCAACTCCTGTTGAAGCTTCAGAAGAAAAACCAAGAAGAAGACGTGGAAGAAAACAAAAAATCGAAACAACTGAAGAAAAACCTCAATCAGAATGGACTGAAAGAGTTGTTCAAATCAGCCGTGTAACTAAAGTTGTTAAAGGTGGTAAAAAATTAAGCTTCCGTGCAATCGTTATCGTTGGAAACCAAAAAGGTCAAGTTGGTGTTGGTTGTGCAAAAGCTTCAGAAGTTATTATCGCTATCCAAAAAGCAATTGCTGATGGTAGAAAAAATCTTGTTACAGTTCCTATCTTCAAAACAACTATTCCTCACCCAATCACAGGAAAATCTGGTGCAGGCGAAGTTATGTTAAGACCAGCTTCAGAAGGTACTGGTATTATCGCTGGTGGTGCTGTTCGTTCAGTATTAGAACTTGCAGGTATTGAAAATATCCTTTCAAAATCTTTAGGTTCAAAATCTCCATTGAACGCTGCAAATGCTACAATCGCTGCTTTGAAGGCTTTAACTCCATTCACCGATGTAGCTAAAAAACGTGGCTTATCAATGGCTGAATTTTTAAACTAATTGACGTAAAGAACATTTAACTATAAGGAAATAAAAATTATGACAGATAAAAAAGCAAATTCAATCAAAATTAAACTTGTTAGAAGTTTAATCGGAACTCCTGAAGCTCAACGCAGAGTTGTTAGAGGTTTAGGTTTAACTAAAAAAGACCAAGTTGTTGAACATTTTGAATCAGCAACAATTATGGGTATGGTTAACAAAGTATCTCACTTAGTAGAGATTGTAAAATAGTTGCCATTGTGTATAAAGTATAATAAAGTACAAAGAAAGAGGAAATAAAATGTCAAATATAACATTAGAAGATTTAAGACCTGCAGAAGGTTCTACATCTAAATCTAAAAGAGTAGGCAGAGGACGTTCATCTGGACATGGTAAAACATCTTGCCGTGGTCATAACGGTGAAGGTCAAAGATCTGGAAACTCTGCTAAAAGAGGTTTTGAAGGTGGTCAAATGCCAGCTTATAGAAGATTGCCAAAATTGAAAGGCTTCCAAGTTTATTCTAAACTTAACTATGCTCAAATCAATGTTGGCAGACTTGATGATTTGGGTCTAAAAGAAGTTTCTTTAGACGCATTGAAAGAAGTATTAACAATCCACCCATCTTGCGTTGGTTTAAGAGTTTTGGGTAACGGTGAAATCAAATCTGCTGTTACAGTTAAAGCTACTTATGTTACACCATCTGCAAAAGAAAAAATTGAAGCTGCTGGCGGAAAGGTTGAGTTAGTATAATGGCACAAGGAGTTAAAATGCCAACTACTGATGATTTGATGTCCATGTGGAACGCATCAGGATTGAAACAAAAGATTTTGTTTACATTCTTGATGGTTGCATTATGGAGATTGGGAGTTCAAATGCCTTTGTATGGTATCAATTCCCAGGTGTTTGCGAACATTGCACAAGGAAACAATATTATTGGTTTCCTTGACTTGTTCTCAGGTGGTGCTTTGGGTACAGTGTCAATTTTGGCATTAGGTATCGGACCATTCATCACATCATCAATTATTGTCCAGTTGATTTCTGTTGTAATTCCTTCTTTGGAAAAATTACAGAAAGAAGAAGGGGAAGCTGGACGTAGAAAATTGTCTCAGTACACTAGAATTTTCACAGTTGTACTTGCAGTTTTCCAATCATTTATTTTCATGTTGTACTTGCATCATTTACCGGGGGCAATAATTTCAACAGTTAACCCTATCGCATTCTATGTAAGTTCAATATGTTCATTGACTGCTGGTGCAGTTCTTGTAATGTGGATTTCAGAATTGATTACCGAAAACGGAATTGGTAATGGTGGATCCCTAATTATCTTCTGTGGTATTTTATCTGGTATCCCTATTTATACTTCAAGAACAGCAGCTTTAGTTAAAGCAAGTTCATCTATGCAAATTGGTTTAATGATTTTGCTTGCAATATTCTTTGTTTCAATGATTATGATTGTAATTATGCAAGAAGCTGTAAGAAAAGTAATTATTGTTAATCCAAAAAGACAAATTGGTAACAAGGTTTATGGCGGAATGAACTCATTTATTCCTTTTAAACTTAACCCAGGTGGTGTAATGCCAATCATCTTTGCTATTGCTATTTTGTTGTTCCCATCAACAATTTTGGCTTTAGTAGGACAAGCTAATTTCAAATCAGCAGCTGTTAAGAATTTTGTAATGAGTATGAATCATTATTTGAGTCCTGACGGAATTACATATTATGTATTGTATATTGCTTTAATCATTGCGTTGACCTTCTTCTACGCATCAATTATGCCAAATATGCAACCAAAGGATATTGCGGATAACTTAAAGAAATACGGTTCATCAATTCCTGGTATCAAACCTGGAAGACCTACCGCAGAAGCATTGGATAAAATCCTTTCAAAAACAACATTTATCGGTGCTATCGGTTTGGGTATCATTGCACTTGTTCCATCATTTGCAAGCCATGTTACACGTATTCAAACATTCCAAGGTATCGGTGCAACATCTCTAATCATCATGGTTGGTGTTGCGTTGGATTTAATCAATCAGGTAAGAACACACTTGCTTGCTAGAAATTACGAATCATTCTTGAAAGAGTAATTTGTAATTGCTATGATTTTAAAAGAGCCAATGGTTTTCCATTTGGCTCTTTTTATATTAAAATAATTCTATGGAGAAGGAAGAGTTTAAAAAAGAAATTGGATTCAAGATAAAAGTAGCAAGAATGCGACAAAAAATTTCTAAGAAAAACTAGCAAAAATGGCTGATTGCAGCCTTTCTTATATTGGTTTTGTGGAAAGAGGAGAAATGTCATTATCCTTGTATAACTTTGTAAAAATCTCTTCTGTGTTACATCTTGATATAAATGACTTTTTTAAAGAGTTTATCTAAACTAATTCTCCGTAAATCTTTCCGTTTTCTTGTTTTGTGATTTTAACCATTTGTAGGGTATTGAATAAATCCGTTCTATCTGATGGAATTTGCACCGTCAAATAATTTCTGGTCATTCCTTTTAGGTTTCCGGTATGCTTGTCCGGATGTTTTTCGATTAAGATTTCTAATGTTTTTTCTAGGTTTTTTTCAATAAATTTGTTTAATTTTTCTTTTGATATTTCTTTGATAATTGTAGCTCTAGAATTTTTTACGTCGTCTGGAACTTGGTTTTCCATTTCAGCTCCAATAGTTCCTTTTCTTTTTGAATAAGGAAAGGTGTGAATTTGTGTTAAACCTGAGGATAAAAGATTTTTTCTTGTTATTTCAAAATCTTCTTCCGTTTCTCCTGCAAATCCGGCGATAACATCACTTCCAAGGAAAGGATTTTCAAATGTTTCGTTAATTTTTTCAATAAGTTTTAAATAATCTTCTGTTTTATAAAATCTGTTCATTGAACGTAGTGTTTTATCATTTGCAGATTGTAATGAAAGATGGAAATGTGGACAGAATTTTTTTGAGTTTTTTAAAAATTCCAGCATTTCATCCGTGATTTCAGGCGGGTTAAGCGAACCCAATCTGTAACGTTCAATGGTTGTTTTTTCTTCAATTTCTTTTAATAAATCCAACAGTGTTAGTCCAAATTCTTTTCCCCATTGTCCGATATGAATTCCTGTTAGCATTACTTCTTTGAATCCGTGCTTTGAAAAGTTGTTAATTTGGTCAATGATGAAATTTGAATCTGCACTACGGCTTTTCCCACGGGCTTTCCAGATTATGCAATAAGTGCATCTGTTGTCGCATCCGTCTTGAATTTTTAGGCTTGCTCTTGTTTTTGTAGTGTCAAATAATTCAACTTTATTGAATTCGGTTTGTTTTAGAATATCATTTGCCGAAAATCTTTCGTCTGAATTAATGTAATCATATAAGTGTAATTTTTCGTCATTTCCGATCACAAAATCAATAAAATCATTTTCTAGAAGTTCTTCTTTTTCAATTTGAGCCATACATCCAGTTGCAATTGTTAAAATATTTGGATTTTTGTGTTTTGCAGAACGCAAAAGATACATCGCTTCGTTATCGCTTTTATGAGTAACGGAGCAAGAATTTAAAATATAAATATCAGCCTCTTCAACTTTCTGTACCTTTTCAAGTCCGTGTGAAATTAAATTTTCTTCAATTATCGCACTTTCAAATTGGTTAGATTTACAGCCCATTGTGTGAATGTTAAACTTTTTCATTTCTTGATAATATAAAAAACAATACGGATTGTAAATATTTATGTATTTATGTTATGAAAATAGCAAAAAAATATAATTTCTGCTTTAATATAAGTATAAAAAGTAGTGTGAAAGGTAAGGTGTATATATGCAAGTTAATTCTGTTTCAATGGCGAATTCAAATACCGCATTTAAAGGTCCTCGTGAAGATTTAGAAAAATACGCATATATGGACGAAATGTCAACACGAAAACTTGCTCTATCTAGAGCTTCTAAAGATGTTGACGATAAAAAACATAGAAGAATTTCAAACGCATTATATTTAGCTGCTCCAATTTCTGGAGGTTTAGCTGCTGCTTGTTCTGTTCCTTCAAAGTTATTAACAAAAATAGGAAACGTTAATATATCAAGAGCCATAAGACTTTCTGCTGGAGCTAGTGAGGCTTTAAAATTAGGTGCATTGTTCTTAGGTATTGATGCAGTTTTTGCGGCTAAACATAAAATTGATAACAGCAATGATACAATGAAAGAATTTTCTCAAAAACATCCGTTGATGTCATTCTTCGGAACTGTTGCAGCAACCCTGGGTGCATTCTATGGCTTGAAACACGGTGCAGGTTTGCTTTCTAAGAAATTAGCAAAATCCGGAAAACTTCCTGTAAGAGAAATTAAAGATTTCTTAAAATTCAGCAAAAAATTAAATAATAGTAAGGTTTTGAATAAGGCTTCAGAGTATGTTGGCAAAATGAATCCTTTTGTAAAATCTTTGGCTCAAACTGCATTGAATTGGGGCCCTGTATTATTTATCTTGGGTCGTTTTACTCACGATGTAAATCATAACAGAGAAAAAGTTGCAGCTTTCCAAGATAATTATAACCAAATCAAAGGCGAGCAAGCCGTTATTCGTGCAGCGTTGAATGTTCAAGATGAAATTGCTGCTGCTGAAGCGGATGCTGAATAACAAAAGTTGTTTATGAATTTTTAAGAAGTGTATCGAATTTCCATTTGATACACTTTTTATTTATAATAGCCTTATGAGGGTAGTAATTCTTGGAAAAGGCTTAATGCTTGCGAATATTATTTTAGGTGCGATGGATGCGGGTGCTGAAATTGTTGGTGTTTTTCGATACGAAAGCACATGTAATTCTCGTTTTCGTATGGTGTTTGAAGATTTTTTTAAGCCCGCTCCTGAGGTTACCTTAATAAATAGCTTAAAATTAAAACAAATTAGATTTAGGTCTGCAAATGATCCACGGTTTAGAAAACTTTTGGTTTCTTGGAATGTGGATTTAATAATTGTAGGTACTTGGAAGGAAAGAATATCTAAGCAAACTTTTGTTATCCCAAAAATTGCGACGGTGAATGTTCATCCTTCTTTGTTACCACGGTATCGAGGACCTAATCCTTATTTACAGACAATTTTGCACGGGGAAAAATCATCAGGAGTAACTCTTCATTTGATGAACGAAACTTATGATTGTGGTGCAATTTTAAAACAAGAAAAAGTTGAAATTCTTGATTCCGATACTTCAAAAGAGTTACGAGAGAAGAGTGTTCGAGTTGCGAGGAATTTGGTGTGCGAATTTTTGCAAGATTTGAATAATCGTATTTTAACCCCTGTTGCTCAAGATGAACGTTATGCTTCTTATTATCCAAATATTTCTGGGAATGAAAAAATGTTGGATTTTAATTTTCAGTCTTCTGTTGAAATTTCTCGAACTATTCGAGCTTTGCATCCTTTTTTACCGACGTATATTACGTATAAAGATATATTTTTCATAGTAAATCCTTACTCATTTACCATTTTACAAGATAATTGTGATGAAAAATCTGGAACAATTATTGCAAAAAATCCTGAAAAGACCTCTTTAACAATTGTTTGTGCTGACAAAAAAGCGATAAGGTTTTCAGATTTAAAATTATATAAAGCTGAATTAGGCACTAAGAAATTTATTCAAGAAAAAGTACAAATTGTTTAACTTTTTATCATATGTTTATCAAGCATAACCATCAAAATTGAAATATCTGCAGGTTTTACTCCTCCAATTCTTGATGCTTGAGCCAAATTCTTTGGTCTAATTTTTGATAATTTTTCTTTTGTTTCTGTTGAGATGTGGTCTATCGTGTTGTAATCAATATTTTCTGGGATTTTAAATTTTTCAAGTTTTCCTGCTTGATCAACTTGTTCTTGTTGACGTTTGATATAACCGTCATATTTTACGATTACTTCGATTTGTTCATAGACATCTTTAGGAATGTTCAATTCTTTGGTAGATTCATCTATTTCTTTTAAAATTTTATATGAAATATTAGGTCGTTTTAAAAGTTCGGATGCCCTAATTCCTCTATCCAAATGCTCTTCGTATTTTGCTAAAATTTCGTTAACTTCTTGTGTCGCAGGGATTTTTAATCCTTCTAATCTAGTTTTTTCAATCTGGATAAGTTCTTGTTTCTTATTAAATCTTTCAAATTGTGTATCGTCAATTAACCCAATTTTATGACCGATTGGAGTTAATCTTTCGTCTGCATTGTCTTGTCTTAGTAATAATCTGTATTCAGAACGAGAAGTTAACATTCTGTAGGGGTCTTGAATATCTTTTGTTACTAAATCATCAATTAGAGTTCCAGTATAAGATGAACTTCTTGATAGTTCAAGCATTTCAGAACCATTCAAATAATTGAAGGCATTAATTCCTGCAATTAAACCTTGAGCTGCCGCTTCTTCATAGCCACTCGTTCCGTTAATTTGTCCACCAAAGAATAATCCTTGAATTTTTTTAGACATCAGTGAATGAGTTGTTTGAACTGCTGGAACATAATCATACTCAACAGCGTATGCTGGTTTGATAATATGGGCGTTTTCTAATCCAGGTAAGCTTCTAATCATTCTAACTTGTACATCTGCTGGTAAACTTGTTGAAAAACCTTGAATATAAATTTCATAAGTTCCAAGACCTTCTGGCTCAATAAAAATATGGTGAGAAGGATTTGAAGCAAATCTAACAATCTTATCTTCAATTGAAGGACAATATCTAGGTCCAACACCGTGGATAAGTCCTTGATACATTGGAGATTTATCAAGGTTTGAGCGAATAATTTCGTGAGTTTCTTCGGTTGTTCTTGTTAAATAACAAGGGTAAGTTTTTCTAATTGGTCGATTTGGTTTGAAAGAGAAGAAACTTAACTCTTCATCTCCTGGTTGAATAGTCATTTTTGAATAATCAATAGTTCGTTTATCAATTCTTGCTGGCGTACCTGTTTTTAATTTTTTTGTTTCAATTCCAAGTTTATGTAATGAATCAGATAATCCAATTGCAGCTTTTTCTCCGAGTCT
>CAKUTL010000063.1 GCA_934692295.1 uncultured Candidatus Melainabacteria bacterium | reverse complement strand
TCTTTACCTAATCCGCCAATGTTTCCTGTCATATAGTAAGAACATTTGTTGTTAACCCATCCATTTATATCAACTTGAAAAGATATTTTTAGTCCGAAAATGTCCATAGATTCTGATATATGTAATGGTTCACATGTTCTAAAATTGTTTAGATATTTTTTTGATAAAATATCTATTTTCTGATCAACGGTAAATAATTCATTTTTATCTGACATTTTTTGCATTTGTTGAGCGGAATTTTTATTGACAGCTTGTTGTTCTTTTACCGCTTTTGTTTGCATTGCATTTGTAGCTGTTGGAATTGATACCAATAGTGCAGAAATTATAAGTAATGATTTTAATCTTTTCATCTTTTTTGTCCTTTTTATTCTAAAAACCCATAATTGATTGAAGCATATTGCCTAAGTCGTTTGCATTTAATATTGTACAGGCTCTATCGTTCATTAATACATCTAATAATCTTGCATCAGAATCAGAAAATCCCCCCAAAGAAATTTGGTTTGGATTTTTTAACATTCTTCCATTACCACCATTTTTACGAGCTTCTTCTTGTAAAATAGAATCTCCGACATATGCAAGTTGTTGTTTTGTAAAATTACATCTTACTTTTGGAGCAAAAGTTGAAATTTGGGCTTGAGATGCAGAAACGCCATAGATTTGTTCAAAACTTGAGGCAATTCCTTGTGCATCAGATACGAAATCTAATCTGCATTTGTTATTAATCCAACCGCCAATACTTACTTTGAATGCAAAATTAACTCCGCCCATATCTGTAACCATTGTTTCACTATAAGGTCTGCAACTCTTTACACTATCTGCAAGTTTACTCCCTGTCGTATTTTGTTGCGGTTTGTATTGGGTATTTGCGGGTTTGTTATATTGTTGTGATGGAGTTGTTGTCGGTTTATTTATTTTCCTTGTCGTAGTTACAACGTCTGCGAGAACTTGTGAGCCAATAAATAACCCTAGTAGTATTAAAATTGTGAATATCTTTTTCATTAACTTCTCCAATGCTATTTTACGTTAATTATATAATTATATTCTTAAAATGCAAATAAATCGTTTGAATGGTATTTTATTGGGATTTATTGTATAATAAGTTTGCAGTAATTGGGGAGAGCAAAATGGAAAAAAGAAATCCAAATGATTTACTTATTCTTGGGGCAAGTATTTTATTATTAGGAATATTGCTTATGACTTATTCTATTTCCACTTATAGGGAAACAAAATCTCTTGAAGATAAAATAGATTTTGAAGAAATCGATAACAATAATTCAATGTCTTCTTCTGATAAGTATTTCAAATATCTCTCTATTGCAGATTTCCTAAATCAAAAATTAAAGAAAAATGAAGGCTTGTTAATGAAAAATTCGAGCTGTGCTTATCTTGATTATGCCCAACATAATGCTCTTGCTCTATATCGTTTAACATATAGTGGTATGGAAACTGATGAAGCTAGAAAAAGTGTTGCAGCTGGAAATATTAGAAACTTGTACAGCATGCTCGATAATTATAAAACATGTAAACAATCAAACGATTATAAAAAAGAACTGGGCGATATTTTGACTGATATTCAAAAAACAGATGATTTGTATTCTCAAAGACAGGATAGAATGAATAGTTTTATGAATGATTATCAACAAGATTCTACTCAACAACAAGCTCAGCCACAACAGCCTATGGATGTGCAACCTATCCAAACTCCAATGGCAACAACTTATCCAATGCAGAATGTTCAACCTGTGGTTGACCAACAACCGGCACAAGCTCCAAATTATCCGGCTAATTCCACCCCTCAGACTCAACAACCATTTGAAATTCGCCATTAATCAAGAAATAAGTGATATTTATACACTTATTATATAAAATTTTAATGTTTTGAGTCTTTAAGAGGTTTATTTTAGTCGTTTTATAAAAATAAACATAAAAAAAACCACTCACAAGTGAGTGGGTCGTTTTCTGCATCCTAATGGTCTCTTTTAGTGTTTATTATTTAGGAGTTTATATGTTTTTGGGGTTAATGAACTATTTATATTTAGTGTTTCGACTACACTTAAATCTTATACAATTATTATGCCACGAGAAAAAAATAAAGTCAACAATATTGTTTTATAAATTTTGAAGAAATCCTAAAAGCTAGCAATAGTGTACAATTTACACTTTACAAAAGTTAATAATTGCAATTCTGGGGGTATATTTATTAAAATTCTTTTTTATTTTGAAAAATTTGCGAGTTCTGAAACTGTGGTTTCTAGTTTTTCTGCAATATCAATGAGCGTATCAAGTGAAGGCTTTGAAAACGCAACTTCAATTTTACCAATAAAATTAAGAGATAAACCCAATCTATCAGCGAGTTCTTGCTGAGTTAGATGGAGTTCTTTTCTCCTTTTTTTGATATTTTTACCTAAATGTTTGTAAAAAGCCTCTCTCATATACGTACAGTTTATACGTAAATTTTTATGAATTATACGTACTACGAGTACGTATTTATGGTAATATACATTGTATGGAAAGGTTGAAAAAAGTTTTTGGTTTTACGTTGGCAGAAGTATTGATTACTTTGGGAGTTATTGGAGTTGTGGCTGCGATGACTATTCCAACTTTAATGACAAATCTCCAAAATCGTAAATTAGAAAGTCAATTTAAAGAAGGGTATTCAATTTTGAGCCAAGCGTTCAAGTCTTGGCAAGATGATGGTCTTGAAAATAGACATTATTCACGTTTTATGCCTTATTTTACTGGTGTTACAGATTGTGGGGATACTGATAGTACAAAAGACGACGATGAATATTGTATGGTTCGAACTTCTAATTCTGATGGTTCTGGAAGTCATATAACTAATAGGGATTTGAGTTATAGAACTTTTTCAAAAAAATCAAAACAAATTAGTACTTTTATTTTGGACGATGGGCAGTTTTATCTTCAAAATGGGATGTTGATTATGTTTGATCAAAATCACGCAGATATACTTATAAGTATGGATATTAATGGTAAAAAGCAAGGTCCAAATATTTGGGGATATGATTTATTTACGTTTCAAGTGAAAGAAAACGAAATAACTGGGGTTTATGAACTTGTACCAATGGGAGCTCCAGGGACTTATGTTACAGACAAATCAACTTATTGTTCATTAACATCAACTGACTCCTCAAATGGTATAGCCTGTGCATATTACGCAATGTCTGACTCTGGATATTTTAGAAAATTGAAAAAATAATTTTAGTAAACGATTTGTATATTTACTTTTCTTGCTCTAGCTTTGTTATCAAAATCGATTAAAACTACTTGTTGCCATTGTCCAAGTTGTAATACCCCATCAATTAGTGGGATGTGGGTTGAGTTTCCAACAATAGATGCTCTTACGTGTGCATAACCATTTCCGTCATGCCACATTTCATCATGGTGATAATTAGAATTAACTGGTGCAATTCTTTCTAGTGCTTCTGGTAAGTCAACTAGTAATCCTGGTTCAAATTCAATATTTGTAATTGATACGGTACTTCCTTGAGCATAAACATATACAACCGCATTTTGTAATACGTGATTATACACAACATTACGTATTTGTGGCGTGATATCAATAATATCTGTATTCCCTTTAGTATGCACTGTGAAAACGTCATTAATAATTGTCATTTTATACCCCCAGAGTATATTAACCCCTTTTGTCTGCAATTAAATTGTAGCATAAAGAAACTCTGAAAGATTGCTTATTTTTTCAAAATAACAATTAAATTTCGTTCATGATTTTCTTCAAGTGGAAGAGAATACTCTATAATATCGACAATTTTGGAATTATATTTTTTTAGAATTGAGTTTGCTTCTTCAATTTCTTGAGGTGTTTTTCTTGATTTATAAGCTACGAAATATCCACCTTTTTTAAGTTTTGGAAGGGCATATTCGCAAATGTTTTTCAATGATGAAACTGCTCGAGAAGTTACCATATCGAATTTTGCATCAAGATTTTCGACTCTTGTGCAAATTGGTTCAAGATTTTCGATATTTAACTTGTCTTTTATGGTTTGGACTGCTCGAATTTTTTTAGCAATGCTATCAAGTGCAGTAACTTTCAAATGTGGATATGTTATTGCTATTGGAATAGACGGAAAACCTCCACCAGTGCCGATGTCGAGTATGGTCTTAATTTTAGATGTATCAAATTTTTCAAAAAAGTTTTCTATTGCGAGGGAATCGAAAACATGCTTTTCCCACAAGTATTTTTCATCGTTTTTTGATATTAAGTTAACTTTAGAATTTTCTTCTAAGAATAATTTCATATATTCTTCGTATTTAGTTTTGTTTTCCATATTCTTCCTGTAATTTGATAAAATCTTCTTCTGATGTTCGTCGTTTTAGGTCTTCAATTCTGGATTGAATTTTATTCAAGTTGTCTTTATTGAATGATTGTTTTGACATATTGTATGCTTCAATCAAGTATTTGTATGAATGGGCAAAATCTTTTCTTCTTGAATAATAGTCGCCCAGTTCGGTTAATGCACTGATTATATGATAAGGTTCATTTAATTTTTTAGCATAATACAGTGCTTGGTTCAAGTATTCTAAGGATTTTTCTTTATCTTTAGCTCCATAAATTTCAGCTAAATGGAGTGCAGAATAGTATAATCCGTTATAATTTTTCGTAGCTCGGTCTATTCTTATACTTTCATTATAATACTTTATTGCATGTTGTGGACTTCCTGCTTCGTCATAAAGTTCCGCAAGATTTGCAAGTGCCATAGATAAATATTTATTATGGTTTGGATTTGAATCCAGCTCAATACATTTTTTGTAGTATAGTGCAGCCATTCTTGTATCGTTTTGTTCATCATATGAACCCGCAGATTTGTAATATAATTCTGCTAATACATTTTTATTTGTGTGGATGTCAACGAGTTTTAGAGATTTTTCATAGTATTGAAATTCTACATCCGGATTATCTGTTAATCTTGCTAGTGCTAGGTTAACTTTTATTTTTATTTCATTTGGTAAGTTTTGTTGCTCAAGTTCAGATAATATATATTTAGCATTATCGTGTTTGTACATAATGTAGTAAATATTTGCAATTTCAAGTTTTACTTGTGCAATTTTGTCTGTATCTGCAACGTTAAAATAGAAATCTTGTGCTTGGGTGTAAGCTTCTAATGCTTCATACCATTGAGATAAATGTTTGTGTGCTTCTGCTAATTTTATATAAATTGTTGGCAAAAATTGATAAAATGATTCATCTTCTTTTTTAGTTAATGCATTTTGATATAAAAGAATTGCGTGCTTGTAATTGTATTTACTTTCTTCTTGTTTTGCAAGGTTCAAAAGTTGAGTTAAACTCATTCTGTCGCTTTTTTCTTCAAGCTCATTTTGTTGGGTTTTGTCGTCAATAAAACCTTTTATTGAATCTGCAATGTTATCTAGTACAGATTCATCTTCTATAATGAAACTAATTTTGTTGATTTTGTCTTCTTTAGTTTCTTCTTGTTGTTGAGTTTCCGGAGTTGGTTCTATTGTTGAGGTTTCTTCTTTTTGAACTTCTACAGTCGGAGTATTTGGAGAAGTTTCAACCATCGGATCCACAGAAATTAGTCGAACATCTTTCATATTTAATTCCGGTTTTTTCGGGATGAATAATGAGTGATATTCAATTTCATTTCGCATTGTTTGACGAGAGAGCATTAAATCTCTTTCAAGAGGTTTTAATGGAAGTTGAGTATTATATAAATCAACACAAGCAGAATGTAATTTAATCATCACATTTTCCGGAATTTGATGTTCAATAATATCTCTAAATGCTTCATCTAAATATAAACATTCTCCATCAACAGATAGTATAGAGTTTGTTACAAAGAAGAAAATTCGTTCTTTATTATATAGATGTAATGATTTTAGCAAATTAACATGGATGGGAATTCTCATCACAGTTAAAAGCCTAAATAGATGGGCACTTATTGGATCAACTAAGGACAGAGCTTCTCTCGTTATAAATTCAGGGAAAGCCATAAAACTTTTTGAGTAGCCTTCCAAAAATTGAACAAGGCTAAGTTGTCTTAAATTCATTATTTTAACAGAAAGATTTACATAGTTGTAATATCCCTTTGAATGTTTATATAATTCATTTGATAAAAGTCCGATATGTTTTATTCCGTTGTTTTTTAGAAACTTTTCAAAAATAGGTTTTGTTAATGCAAGACAAGTTGTTTTATCAGATTCTGTATCTTCAAAGTCTTCTTGTTCTATTTTTCTTGTGGTTATTATTATTTTAATGTTTGGGAGTTTTAAAAGATGTTTTATAAAACTCAAAATTTCGGACTTGTTATTTTTTAAAATTTCTTCAAATGAATCAAGTATAATAACAATTGGAGTATGAATTGTGTTGAAATAAGAATTTATTTTCTGAGTAAAATTTTCTGTTTTAATCCTTGGGGGAATAATTTTTCCCATTAGAGTATAGTTTCTAAATGTTTCAAAAAATGATAATAGCATATCATCAAGAATTGTTGTTTCTAAACAATTGTATTTTAGGACTAATGTTTTTTCACTCAAGAAAGAAGAAACAAAGTTTACGATAGAAGTTTTTCCGGTTCCCTTAAAACCGTTAACTAAAAGTAACTTGTTGTCAGATTGAAGGAATGAACAAATTTCACTAATTTGCTTTTCGTTATTTTCTATTAAACAAGGTTCAAAGGGACCTTCTTTAGGAATATCTTTAATTGTAATTATTTTATCTATAAAATCTGTATTCATATGTTTTAGTTAACACGGTTTCTGCCGTTTTCTTTTGCGTGGTATAACCTTTGGTCTGCGGATTCAATAATTTTGGCAGGAGTATTTCCATCTTCGTCTCCGAATGTTGAAACTCCTAAGCTGATTGTTACATTGCTTTCTCTGCCATTGCTTAGTTTCATTTTTTTAGATGCAACCATTGTACATAGCTTTTGGGCAATTGAGATAGCTTCTTCTTGCTTTGTGTTTGGAAGAATAATACTCATTTCTTCTCCGCCGTATCTACATACTATATCGGTTGCTCTTACATTTTTCTTTAATGTCATTGCAACTTGTCTTAACACTGCATCTCCTGATTGGTGTCCATAGTTGTCGTTGAACTTTTTGAAAAAGTCAATATCAATGATTATTAGAGAAAATGGAGTTTCGTATCTCATTGCATGAGAAACATATCTTTGCATTTGTTCTTGGAAATATCTATGGTTATATAACTCGGTTAAACCATCTGTTGTTGCAAGTTTATATTGAGTATCAAAATCTCTGGATTTAATTAAGTATTTGATAATTACGGCAATTATGAATGCAAATAGTGCAAAGGATAATGGTGAAACGATTTTTATCCAGTAGTATTTGTATTGCATTAGTTCATATGCTAAGACAACATAAAATGCTGACATTGTCATAGATAACCCAAACGCAACAGGCATGGATTGGACTCTAAGTACAAAAATTATTGTAAGTAATGCTAAAAATAATCCGGCAAGAATGTTGATGGCTTCAGGACATTTTTTGATTAAACTTCCGTCAATTAAATTGTTTAAGTATGTTGCTTGAACTTCTACCCCAGGGTAAACCTTATCAACAGGAACTGTTTTTATATCAAATAAACTTGCTGCTGTTGCTCCAAAATATACAACTTTATTTTGGAAATTATAACTTAATTGTTTTTTTCCTTCAGAAGCTTTTAAAACTTTGTACATTGGAATATGTTCAAATGTTCCAGAAGGACCATACCAATTTAGTATTACACTTGCTTC
>CAKUTL010000062.1 GCA_934692295.1 uncultured Candidatus Melainabacteria bacterium | reverse complement strand
AAAGTTGTTGTTTCAGCTTGTGCAACTGGTTCTCACTCAATAGGTGATGCATTCCGTTCTATTCAATACGGAGATGCTGATGTAATGGTTGCTGGTGGTTCAGAAGCTACAATTTGTGATGTTGGTGTTGGTGCTTTCTCAGCAGCAAGAACACTTTCAAAACGTAATGACGAACCTCAAAGAGCATCTAGACCTTATGACAAAGACAGAGATGGTTTTGTTATGGCAGAAGGTGCTGGCGTTTTAATTTTGGAAGAATATGAACACGCTAAGAAACGTGGTGCTAAAATTTATGCTGAAATTGTTGGTTATGGTCAAACTGCTGATGCTTATGACATCGTTGCTCCGGCTCCGGATGGTGCAGGTGCTATTCACGCAATGGAATTTGCTTTGAAAGATGCTGATATGAAGCCATCAGAAGTTCAATATATCAATACTCACGGTACAAGTACTGGTTTGGGTGACAAGGCTGAATCTCACGCTGTTGCTACGGTGTTTGGTGATAGAAAAGTTAACCCAGATTTGTTTGTAACTTCAACAAAAAGTATGCATGGCCATATGTTGGGTGCTACTGGTGCTGCTGAAGCTATTGCTTGTATCAAAGCTATCAATGATAATGTTGTTCCTCCAACAATTAACTTGGATAATCAAGATGAGGAAGTTGCAGATTTGAATTATGTTCCTTACAAGGCTGTAAAAGCAGAACTTCATGCTGCATTGTCTAATTCATTTGGTTTTGGTGGACAAAATGCTTCTTTAATTTTCAGAGAAGTTAAATAGTTGTCAAAACAAAATATAAATTAAAAAGCTCGGTACAAATTGTATCGAGTTTTTTATTGCTAAATAATTGGTGTATTTGAACTTTTTGCTTTTCAAAATCGTTAATTTTTTGTAGAATAAATTTATCAGATGAGGTGTGTGATGAAAAAGATTTTAATAATTTCTGCTTTAGTTTTAGCTTCTGTATGGTCTTGTGCATATGCTGCGGAAGGTTATGTTTTCACTGCTAATGACAAAATAAATTCTTCAATGCAAATAAATACAAACGCTCCAAGTTATGATTATTTGAAATTCTACGATATTGATGCGGAAATGATTAGTGCCAAAATGAAGGTTTTTGATAACGATAAAGAAAAAGATTTTATTAAAACATTGTCTAAGGATGATAGGGAAAATTATAAATACGCCAAAAAGGTTGAAAAACTTGTTCAAAAAGGCAGATGGGATGAAATTTATTCAAAATATCCGAATTATCTCCCTGCATATTTGGAATATTATGACAAATGTATTTCATCAAATAATTATCAAGAAGCTCTTAATGTGCTGGAAAAAATTCAAAGAATTGATAGATATAATATGGTAATTTCTGCCGATATTTTGAATTATGCGTACGGAATGCTTTATTATAACACTTATCAATATTCAAATGCGTTGAGATTTTTCAAAATTTTTGAATACACAAAAGATGATGGAATTTATTCTTCTATTGGTAATTGTTATTTTTATTTGAACAATTATCAAACTGCAATAAGTTATTATAAAAAAATAAAAAATCCGACTTATGAAGATTTGGAATACTTATTCAGTGCATATTTGAAACTTGGAAACACATTAGAGGCAAATAAATCTGCTCAAAATTTGTTGAAAGAAAATTACAGTTATAAAAATTTAATGAGAGTTGAAGCGACGACGAATGATGAAACTGCAAAGTTGTCTTATGCTTATAAGGCTCGTAGTTTGGCTTCTACTGCAGAAGAAATAGCTAGAGCAAATGTTGAAATTTCAACGCTTGAACAGAAAAAACTCGATGCAAAAATTTCAAAATTAACTCAATTTGTAAAAGTTCCGAAATGGAGTGAAATCGAAAAACAAATTCCGCAAAATGTTTCTGAACAAGAAGTTAGCGATAAGCAAGATGAATTTTTTAAGACGGCAAATACTTATTTGTCA
Organism: uncultured Candidatus Melainabacteria bacterium; assembly: GCA_934692295.1. Classification (GTDB taxonomy): domain Bacteria; phylum Cyanobacteriota; class Vampirovibrionia; order Gastranaerophilales; family Gastranaerophilaceae; genus Zag111. The sequence goes on along the minus strand of CAKUTL010000062.1, from coordinate 5,838 downwards.
AAATATTCAGGACCGCAATTGACCAATGCTTTTAAATCATTGAATGATGATTTTACAACCTATGTCAGTCAAAAGAAGACTGAATATTATCAAGAAAAACAAATTCAAGCTCAAAAAGAACTTGTGTTAGAACAACAGCGAAACAATATGCTGCAACAACAGTTGATTGAAGAACAAAGAATGCATAATTATTTAGAGCGACAAAATTTTTATTATATGACAAGGCCATATTACTATTACAGAAGTCCAAGATTTTATTGGTAATTTAAAAAATTAGTGGGTTTATTCCTTTTATTTAAACTAATCAATTTTGATTTTTTTGATAAGAATTTACAACATTTTTGTAGTATGTTGGAATATTCATAATTTTATGTGTTAAATAATATGGATTTGTAAACATCGAAAACGCTTCTGCTCCTACTGTTGCAGTGGTATTGGCTGCAACTCTTAACGGTTTATTTGAGATGTCGTCCTCATTAAAAGATGTTCGGAAAGGATTGTTGCTCTCATATACATTATATGTTACAGTGTCGATTATTTGTGGCATTGGGGTTGAATCTACCCAATTTGCCAACGCATTTATCGGATTATTTATGGTAGATAGTAATTTCATATTATTATTAAAACAAAAAATAAATATTTTTGCTTGCGAAAATTGTAAATATTAGCCACTTTTTAGGGGTTTATGCTAAAATGTTTTTATTATTAAACCGATATAAGGAGAGATTTCAATGGAAGGGCTAAATAAATTTAAAGTTTTAACTATTGCTTTTATTTGTATGTTTATATTTGTTGTTGCTGCGATTTATTCTAATACAAAAGATGCAACAATAAGCAAAGAAAAACAAAAAGCTGCACAAACTGAAAATCGTGTTAAAAACGATGAAGATGATCTTTCTGTTGATAATGCTCAAATGGAAGAACTTTATATAAAAGTTAATGAACTGAATAAAAGAGTTGAAGATATGAGCATGTTACAAAATTCGGGTAATAATGGTAGTAATATAAATTGTCGTGTTCGTGGCATTGTTGGTGATAATGGCGTAGAAGAATTATCTATTGATGCGTCATTACAGGAAGCTCGTGATAATGGTAAAGAGCTTGTTTTGGGTTGCCACTTTAATTAATAATCTTAGAAATTTTTAGAATAAATGATAATATTTCATGTAATTCGCCATGATTTCTGAGCTTACCCCGTTTGCAACATTTGCTTTCACGACTTGTTCTTTGTCTTGGCTTGTTTTGTCATCTATTTTAGAAGATTCTTCATTTTTGCTTTGAGCTTGTTCTTGTTGTTGCATTTCTTGAATTTGTTCTGCAACTTCTTCAACTTGTTTCATCAAATCTTGGTGAAGTTTCACATCTCCGGAAAAATTTCCAGTAGATTGTATTCCAACAGTGTCTAAATCTTCAAGGATTTGTTCCCATTGAGAATAGTTAGTGATACTTGTACCTTGAGCTTGTGCGGCTGCTTGTGCTTTTCGCAATTCGTCAATTGATTTAATCTCTTCTACATTATCCATAATAAGCCTCTTCTTTTTAGATTTATATATTATATAAGTATAAAATTTTTTGCTAATTTCACATGTATAATTTTTTGTAACAAATGTTTATATTCGTGAATTATATTTGTAATATTTTAGGCAAAAGTTTGACATGAATTTTTGCTTAAATTACTATCAAATTAAGAGGAAATGAAGTGAATATCTTCAACTGAAGCCGCAGCCGTAAAAGTCGGAACGCTCGAAAAAAGAACCAAGCCCACGTGCAATTTGGGATTGGGAGATACTTCTTTTTTATAGCGTCCTCTAAAATTAGAGGATTTTTTAATGTCATTAGGTGCAACAGCAATACACACTCATACTGCCAAAACCGGTTCGTGTCCCCATGGATTACCACAAGGTGCATGCCCGATTTGTAATGGGTTAGCTGGTGGAAACTCTACAACAAAAAGGGATATACCAAGAAATGTTGGCGAAATGACATATAATCAATGTGCTGCAATTGGTGCAATGTTAAAGGCTCAAAAACATGCCAGACAACAAGCACAATTAGCTCAACAAAATCATTTGCAAGCAATAGCAGAATTTCAAAAATCTATTGCAACGGCTCACCAAAGAATTATGGATTTAGCTTCCTCCATTTCTAAAAGTACTCCGGCAATAATTGCAAAACCTGTTAATTTTGTTTTGACAAATATTATTGGCAGAACATTGAATATTATTCAAAATATTCCAAATGTTATTTCTAGCATAACAAATGCAATTGTTCAAAAATTTGCGGATATATCTGACAAATTGACTGCGATGTATGGAGAATTAAAAGCATCAATCCATGAAAAAATCTCTAAATTTACAAATAACTTTAAAAAGAAATTAAAATCTCTCTTCTTTGTTTTCGGAACAGAAGAAACTGATGACGAAGACAAAAAAATTGAAGAAGCCAAAAGAGCGTTTGAATTAAAAACATTTATTCACAAACTTTTTGGCAAAACTCAAAACCTAAACGAAAAGGAAACGAAAAAGGATGATACCTCCGATTAATGATGTCGAAATCAAACGACAACAACGAAATCTTACGAACTCTCAAAAAAAGAATATTACGCATACTAAAGAAGGCGTTGTTGTAAATTCGCTTATCAAAGATAAAGAACAAGATGTTAATCTTTCTTCTTCAAAAGATACATACTTGATTTCGGAAAAAATTGCAATGCCGAAAGAACTTTATCAAGATAACAAAATTGTAGATAAAAAACTTCTTCCGCTCAGTGCAATTGCACTTGGGGTAATGTCTTCTGTTGCTGTGATTACCGGATTTGTAAATCGTAGTGCCAAAGTTGCTCAAAATCTTGCAAAAGAAAAATGGCTCCCTGCTGTTACAAGAAACGTAAACCTAAGCAAAGAAACATCTCAAGTTATCTATCAAATGATTCAAAGTCCAAATAAAAAGACATTTATTGCTGGAACTGGTGTCTTGGCTCTATCTGCTATGGCATTTATGGGTAAAACTTTTTTTGATGGGTTTAAGGATGTTTGGGTAAAACGTAAGGAAGCAAATATTCAAAAAAATCTTCAAGAAAATTTAATTGCTGTTGAAACAGAATCTTTTTCTGGCAAAATGCAAATTATTCGAAGCATGCTTTCAAAATATACTTTAGATTTTGAAAAATATATTCAACCTCAAAGTGAAAGTGTTCTTCAAAATTTTGGAAAAAATAAATTTTTGAATATGCCTTTTACTTCTAACAGTCAAAAAAATGAAGAAAAACCAACAAATATTGGAAATATTATGTTAGGAGGGTTAACTTTTGCAGGTATTATTGGTTTGGGTTATTTGTCATTGAAAAATTTGACCAAAAGCAAACTACATCTGCAAGAAGGTTTGAAACAGGCTCAAAATGCAATTGAAAAAATTGTAGAATCATCGTCCGAAAATACAAAAAATATTGATAAAAATAACCTAGAGCATTTGTTCATTTCTATTGAGGGTTCAGAAGATTTTATTCAAGAAAATGTTAATAAATTAAATTGGAACAGTAATAAAGAAAAAAGAGAATTTGTTAAAAGGATTGTAACTAAAATAAAAACATCTGCGGCTAAGGTTAATCCGAATATTGGCGGTGATGGAACGCCAAAACCAGCATTTAATTCTTTTGTAGATGATTATCGTGCATTTTTCTACAATTGGTTATTAGATACATCTAATCCGCAATTTCAACAGCTTTTCCTTGGTGTAACTGGAGTTACGGCTATTGGTTATGGTGGTAAATTGGTTGGGGATGCAATAAAAGAAGTTCAGGTAAAGAAAATAAATGCGGAAACAGAATTAGAACTTCAAAAGCGTTTGGTTTCTACTGAATTAAGGAATTTTAAATCTAAAAAAGATGCGGCTATTCAACCATTAGTTGAAGAATTTTATAAACAAGTTGATAGTGGAAAACGTACCAAAGAAGAATTAAAAACGATGGCAGAAAATGTTCTTTTTGAAATTAAAAATGGACCGCCATTTGTTTATTCTTAATATGGAGAAGAATTTATGAGTGTTCAACAAATTCAACTAACAAATATTCATTCAATGCCTCAACCAAGACAATATATCTGTAATTCTTGTATTTTGCCAGAAGGTAATAGAAATTATTGTCTGGTGGATAAAAATGAAGTGGATTATTTTGTTAGCCAAAAAGAAAAATCTCTTCCTTATTTAGCGGATATTTTACAGCATTCACAAAATGAAGCTCAGGTGACTGAAACATTGCTCATTCTTGACAGAATGATTGATGATGGAACTGATGGAATTGATAAATTATATCCAATATTTGCTAAATTTAATAATACAAAATCTCCAAATATTCAAACATATTTAGCGGGTATTTATAGAAAAATTCAAGTGCCAGATGCTTTTGGGCCGTTGGTGAAAATGCTTATTCAAAATTCTCTGCAACCGACGGATAAAAATGCACCTTTTGATCCGAATGAAGAAATTGGTGGGGCTATTTTGAGTTATTTGTCAGATAGATTTAGGCATTAGTATTGCTATTCAGAAAGCATGCAGATTTATGAACAGGTGTAATATTTTTTAATTCTGGGATTTCTTTTGTACAAATCTCCATACAATAATTGCATCTTGGATGGAATTTACAGCCATCAATTTTTTGAGATAAAGATGGTGGTTGTCCTTGAATTGTTTCTAATTTATTCCCCCTGTTTGATGGAAGCGATTTTAGTAATGCTTTGGAATAAGGGTGTTGTGGGTTGTTAAAAAATTCAGAATTTGGAGCGTTTTCAACAATTCTCCCAGAGTACATAACTGCGATTTCGTCTGCATTTTCACTTACAAGAGCCAAATCGTGGGTTATTAAAAGTATAGATGTTTCATTATTTATTTTAATTTCGTTTAAAAGCTTCATAATTTGAGCTTGAATGGTTACATCTAAGGCTGTTGTAGGCTCATCTGCAATCAGAATTTCTGCTTTACAAGCTAGAGCCATTGCGATAATAGCTCTTTGTTTCATTCCTCCAGAAAATTCATGGGGATAATTTTTTAACCTTGATTTTGCATCTGGAATTTGTACAGCTTCAAAAGCTTCTATTGCCTTTTCTTCTGCTTGATGTCCTTGTAAATTTTGGTGGATTTTAATTACTTCTAAAAGCTGATCTCCAACTGTATAAAGCGGATTTAGAGAAGTCATTGGGTCTTGTGGAATAAGTGCAATTTTTCCACCACGAATTTTTTGCATTTGTTTATGATTTTTGAGGAGTAAATTTTCTCCATTATACAAAATTTCACCAGATGTAATTCTTGCGGTTTTGGGGAGAAGATTTAGGATGCTCATTGCACTCATTGTTTTTCCGCAACCAGATTCTCCCACAAGTGAAAGCATTTTTCCTTTGTGCAATGCAAAATTTACATCATAAAGTGCCTGTCTAAAAATGTCTTCGCATTGGAAACCCAAATTCAAATTTTTAACTTCTAAAATTGCCATCAAGAATAATTATATATTTCTTTTGTGGATAAGTAAATAGTAAACTAGATAGACTTGAAAAATTTTAGAAATAAGTTATAATATAAGCATAGTGAAGAGTGATTAAACTCTCGAACAGCTTAATCACCCTGTCGCACCTATAAGAACAGATAAGTTAATTTAATTAAAATCTCTAGTACGGCTAGAGATTTTTTTATTAGCTCTCTTGTACTCATTTTACCTCCTAACTCGCCATATGTCGCTGATAGTTCGTATGCGGATTGGAGGTTTGGGCGATTTCCCTATATAATCTATTTTTTTGATTTGTCAGCGAGTTCGCTATCAACTCTCAAAAATACTGGGTGAATTTCTTCTTT
>CAKUTL010000061.1 GCA_934692295.1 uncultured Candidatus Melainabacteria bacterium | reverse complement strand
AGCTATTCTATTTTCAATGTCCGATTTATTTTCTCGACTCCAACGCTTTACAATCTCTCGGATTGTTTCGCTATCGGATTTTCTCTTCCGACTACCGCCGGTTTCTTCATCTTACCATCTAAACTTTTAATGTCAAGTGATAATTTTTATTTTTTCTTTAACTTTATAAAACTTTCGTTTGTTAGAAAAATCTAAGTATCTGGTTTTAAAAATTTCTGAAGTGCAACTCATTCGCTGCACATTTGATATAGTACATCTAAAAAATTTTGATTTCAACCCCTTTGTTTTATAAATTTAATATTTCGTTACAATGACGAAAATATATTGCACATTAAGGGTTTTAACCTATATTGATTATTGAAGGGTAAAATTAATTTTTATCTTCTGGATATTTTTTAGAATATTTACTTCCATAATATACCCATTCACCACCTTGAAGTTGGCTATGGGGTTGAGATGAATATGTACCATTTTCATTTTTAATAATATCATCCGTTTGATAAGTTGGAAGCCCTGGTTTATTCAATTGAGCACCAATTTGTTCAGGTGTTTTTCCTTCTTTTTCACTCAATTTATCCATAACTTCTTGTGCCGTACAACGAATTTCTTGGGATTGAGAATACAATGTATCATATTCTGTTTTTAATTCATCTAAAGTTTTTTCTGATTCTGAAATTTGTTTTTCGTTTTCTTGAATCGTTTCTTTATTTTTATCAATATTATCTTCTATATCTTGTTTTTCGTCTTTTACTTCTGTTTCTTTATCTTTTGCTTCATCCAATGCTTCTTTAGCAGTATCTTCATCGGCTTTTGCAGTATCATATTCTTCTTGAAGAGAATCTACTTCTTGTTCTGCTTTGTCAAGTTTTTCCTGAGCCTTAGTCAAATCTTCATTTGCTTTATCTAATTTTTCTTGAGCCTTGGTTTGTTTTGCCTTTAATGCATCAATTTTAGATTGAATAGCAGATTTTTGCTCTTCAGAACAAGACCCCAATTGAGATTCTAAATCTGAAATTTGTCCAGTTATACTATCAAGCTCACTTTGAGCAGAATCTACAGCAGATTGAGCGGTATCAACGCCTTTTTGAGCATTATCTCGCTCTGCTTTTTTAGAGTTCAATTTACCTTCAATACTCTTCGTTTTATTTTGAGCTTTACTATAGTCAGAACTTTTTTCTTTAACTTGTTTACCAGCTTCGCCTAATTCTTTTTCTTTTGCAGACAAATCTGATTCAAGTTGAGAAGTTTCAGATTTCAAATCATCATTTTGAGTTTTTAATTCAGAAGTATCACCAAGTTCTTTTTGTTTAGCAACATTTTCTTTTAACTTCGCATCCCAATCATTAACCATGCCATCCAAAGTTTTCAAATTATCCATTGAAACTTCTTTTGACAAGTTTAATGAGCCAGTAGAATTTGTAGCTCCAGTTGAACTTGTTGAAGAGCTAGATGTTGTTTTTGGAGTAGCAGTTGTTGATTTAGCAGCTTTAGTAGAACCAACACCTAAAGATGAAAGAACCGAGTTCAATTTCGCTCCCCAACCACCAGACGTTGATTGTGTAGCCATATTAGGCTGTACCTGTTGAATAATAACAACCTGTTGAGCAGAAGATTGAGGTTGGGCATTGTGAGGTGCTTGTACCCCTTGTCCATTATTTTCAATATCCCGACGTTTTATCTGGTTGTTTTTAATAAACAAATCATTACGAACTTGAAATGTCATATCTGACTCCTTAAGATTTATTAGCTCTCATACTAATAAAGTTTTATTTTTATAAGGAATTTCAGAAATTGGAATTTCCGTAACATTCTGTAATAATATTTACCTACAAATAGAAGAGCACTTAGTTAAAAATTAACTAAGTGCTCTATTTTTATCTATTTTACAAGTTATTTAATATTTGAGAATGTCCAAGCATCAAAAGTTGGAGCTTCTTTAATATTCATCTCTTGCTTTTTACCACCAGAGCATTCATCATCATGAGCAATTGGTTTATACAATCTGTTGTAGTATTCAATTACCATTCTGTCTGAATTGAAGTAAGCTTCAGATGTTCTGATAGCTTGACGCATCAATCTAGCCCATTCAGGTTTGTTATCATAGTAAGTTGGAATAATTTGATCTTCAATAATGCTCATCAAGCACTTGTGATCTTTCCAATGTCTTTCTTCCCATGACATTTCATCATCAATTTCTGGGTACTCAATAGCATAACCATTGATACCAGAGAATGTTCCTTCTACAGTCCAACCGTCATAAATTGACAAGTGAATTGCACCGTTAGCATTAGCTGACATACCTGAAGTACCAGATGCTTCGAATGGTCTTAACGGAGTATTCAACCATACATCAGTACCACGTTTCAACATGCCTGACAATTGAAGTTCATAACCAGGAAGAACAACAACATTTTTCAATGAGTGAGATCTGTTCAACAATTTGTTAAACATTTCTTTACCCATAACATCATCCGGGTGGAATTTACCAGCAAAGATGATTTGAACTTTGTTTTCATCTAACAATTTGCCAATTCTATCTTTATCCATCAAGATTAACCATGCACGTTTATAATCAGCAAATCTTCTTGCCCAAGTGATAGTTAATACATCTGGATCGAATCTCTTACCTGCAACGTTAGCAATGTATTTGAATAATTCAGATTTCATTTCACGTTTAACAGCTAATAATTTCTCTGGATCATTTTGAGCATCTTTAACTCTCTTATCTTGCCAGTACTGAAGATTAACAGCGTTAGTAATAGCTCTGATTGGGCATCTGCCATCAACCCATTCCCACATCTTGTTAGCAACAAGACCGTGTAATTGAGAAACAGCGTTTGCAATTCTAGACATTCTCAAAGCTGCAACTGTTAGAGAGAAGTTTTCTCCACCAAGGTTAACTGCTGTTTCACGACTAGCACCAGCGAAGAAACCACCTTCAAGTAATGTATCAACCCAGTGAACTTCGTTACCAGCAGCAACAGGAGTGTGAGTTGTAAATACTGTACGTTTTTTAACTTCTTCCAAATCGCCATTATATTGTCTTAACAATTCAAATGCAGCAGGAAGAGCATGACCTTCGTTCATATGGATAACATCAAAATTATATCCGATTTTTTGTAAAATTCTTATACCTGCAATACCCAAAACTGTTTCTTGAGCAACACGGATTTTTTCATTTCCATCATATAACTTATAAGAAATGCTCTTAGCCCAATCACTGTTTCCTTCAATATCTGTTGTTAATAAGTAAACAGGACAAGTTCCGAATAATTCAGGTTCAACTTTATAAGCCTTAACTTTAACTTTTTCACCAAAACATTCAACTTCTGTTTCTACGTTAATATCAGTTAAGAAATCATAATATTTTCTGATATAAGCAACTTCAACATTGCCTGAATGATCAATTCTTTGATCGTAATAACCGTATGACCATAACATTGTAACCCCGACCATAGGCATTTGCAAATAACCTGCTGAAAGCATATGAGAGCCAGCTAAGAATCCTAAACCACCTGAATAAGTGCTTAAAGATTGATCCATAGCTATTTCCATTGAAAAATATGCTACATTTGGTAATGACATAATTTTACCTCTCTTCTGTTTTTAATATAACTTCTATACACCAAATTTTTCATGTACACATTTTCATTGTGCCTTGATATTGTAGCATATAAAACATAAATTGAATACCCCCTTAATTAATATATCTGAAAATAATGATACCTACTGAATTTGAGGGAGTAAAGAAACTTTACAAAATACGAAAAAGAGGTGTTAAAAACACCTCTTTAGTATTAATTATAGGGAGTTATGCCATTCGCCCTTTGTATCAGTGTAACCTCCAGTAACACTAATATTTACAATATCATTTCTTGCAACAAATGTGAGGGTCTTTGGATCCCAAACAAAGTGCTGTTTTGTAGCTTCATTATAATATACGCCCAAACCTTTTGCATTAGTTTCTCTTAAACCTAATACATTCGCAACAAAAGCAGGATTTGTGTATGTATGATTTTTGTAGTTTTGAACAGAAAGTTTTGTGATATTGCCATCATTATCTTTTACCTCTTTGCGTTTTCTTCCCTTATCAAGAGGAATAGTGTATATTTGAGTATTTTTATCCACATATGTTAAATTTGGAACTTCTTCAAACTTACCGGTTTCTGAGTTGTATTTCATGTGTTTCTTTGTTTTTTCATCGTAGAAGAAATCTGGGGAATATGTCTTTCTATAACCAGCATCTTCCGCTTTTTTTACTATTGCCGGATCTGGGGTGTTTCCGTCTTCACCTTGATGATCTTCAGAACCTTTAACTCTATCTGATACATCTTTTTTATTTATATACTTATCAACCCATAGGTCAATTTGCTCTTGAGAGTTATCTTTATTTTCTAGCTTGCCCTCAACTTTGACCTGAGCTCCAACTAATAAATATTCAATGCCTTTTTTATTACGTTTTACAGCCCCAGGGTTGTTTTTCTCAAAGTTTTCTTTTTCTTTCTGAATTTGTTCCTCTGTCGGTTCTTCAACACCTTTAGCCTTTAGTGAACGTTTAATAATATCCGTATAATCCTCATCCATCTGAACGGTATAGGTATGAGTTCCAGAAGAATCATCTGAATCTGTATCAGTGTCAGTATCGGTATCAGTTTTGTCAGAATCTTCAGCTTTTAAGGCATCTTCCAGAGAAATTTTATCCTTATCTTCAACATCTGAAGCTTCAGCCATCACATGAGAGAAAAATCCCTCAACATCAGCAACTTTTATTTCTGTTCCGCCAGAATTTTGCTTGTTCAATTCTTTTGTAATAGCTTCCAATTCTTTTTGAGAAATATCTTTATTATTATCAGTATCGGCCTTTTTCAAATTTGAAAAGAAAGTAGCAAGTTCTTTTGAATCTAATTTTGCGTCCTTTTTATTTTTATCTAAGGCATCAAAAATTAAATCAAACGCTTTGTTTTTCTTAATAGTATCATCTTTTTCAAGACCTTTCTTTGGCACTTTAGAAAGATCAAAAGACGAACCATTGATTTTGTAGTCTTCACTCATGCAATCATCCTCACTTTATTTTAAGCACATCTATTTAGTTTTATATATTGTATATATATAAAGTATTTACCAAGTTAGAAATTGCCTTACAAAAAGGACTCTTATCCTAAAAGCCAAATAGGATAAGAGTTTAATCGTGTTTACAATTGTTAATAATAATTATTTATTAACTTTATCTAATATTTTTTCTAACGCAATTTTTACATGTGCATAATTCAATCCGCCTTGCATATAAGCTACATATGGTTCTCTCATCGGTCCATCTGCAGAAAGTTCAATCGTAGAACCTTCAACAAATGTTCCTCCAGCCATAATAACTTGGTCCTCATACCCAGGAATATATTCAGGAATAGGAGTTACATAACCATTTACAGGAGACAAAGATTGGATTGTTCTACAAAAATGCTCCAAAGGTTCTGAAGAACCAAAAGTGATATTTTGAATAATATCGGTTCTCTTTTCATTATATTTTGGAGAAGAATCAAAACCAATTTCATCAAAAATTTTAGAAGCTAAAACAGCCCCTTTAACAGCCTCTGAAACAACTGAAGGAGCCATAAATAAACCTTGGAAAATTAGTCTATGTTGGTTAAACATCGCTCCGCCTTCTGAACCAATGCCAGGTGCTGTCAAACGGTTTGCAGCTCTTTCTACATATAATTCTTTCCCTGCTATATAACCTCCAGCTTCGACAATCCCTCCTCCAGGGTTTTTAATTAATGAACCTCCAATCAAATCTGCTCCAACTTCTAAAGGTTCTTTCGTATCAACAAATTCTCCATAGCAGTTGTCAACAAAACAAATGCAATTTGGATTTTTTGCTTTCACTGTTTTACAAATCTTTTCAATAGTTTCAATAGTTAAAGACTTTCTTGTTGAATATCCTTTTGAGCGTTGAATTAGAACCATTGTTGTTGAAGAATCAACCATTTTTTCTAGTTTTTCAAAATCAACATCCATCCCGTTAAGTAGTGGAACTTCATCATACAAAACACCATTTCCAATAAGAGAAGAACGTCTTGTTTCTTCATCTCCCATTGTTCCAATGACCTCTTGCATTGTATCATATGGAGTTCCCACAGCGGATAGCAATTTGTCACCATGTCTTAAATTTCCAAACAACGCACAAGCTAAAGTGTGAGTACCAGAAGCGAAATGTATTCTTACCAAAGCTTTTTCAGCCTTAAAAACTTGAGCAAAAACTTTATCTAAAACTTCTCTGCCCAAATCATCATGCCCATAACCAGAAACAGTATAAAAATGTTCTGGAGCAACTCTATTTTCAACAAAAGCATTTAATACTTTTTCTTGATTATAATCTCTTATATCATCAATCTTTTCAAATTGTTCACGCAAATCTCGTTCTGCTTGTTTTATTATTTCTTTACTTGTTTTCATTGTTATTTCCTTATTTTCCTATAATATGTACACATGATATTACAAGCATGAAAAACTAGCAAAGCAGGGAATATATAACAACAAGAATCTATTTATAATTTCTATATGAAAAAATTATTTCTGCCTATTATTTTGACATGTTGTATTCTTGTAGGATGTCCAGTACTTTCGGAACAATACGGAGTATATAGCCCACAAAATTACAACAAAAACTTTTCCTCAAACTCAGAAGGAGAACGGATTTTATTTATCCTCGACCTTTCAAATAGCATGGAAGAATCTCTGGAGGGTTCAACCAAATTTGACCTAATGATAAATACGATGCGAGAAATTTTACCTAAAATAAATCCAAATACATGGGTAGGTCTAAGAGTTTATGGTCATAGAATGGGGTTTACTCCTATGGAAGCATGCAGAGCATCTTCTCTTGTTTCTCCAATTTCAACCCACAATACAACCAACATTGAACACGCACTATCCAAAACAAAACCAAGAGGCATGACCCCAATCACATATTCTTTAAAACAGGCAATTAAATATGATTTTATGGGGTTTTATGGAAAGAAACATATAATTCTGCTCACCGATGGTGGCGAAAACTGTGATGAAAGCCCTTGTACATTTGTTATGAATTTAATCAAAATTCGTAAAGACGTATCAATAGATGTCATCGCATTTAATATTTCAGATTCTGAGGATTTAGAACAACTTGAATGTACCGCTCTTGTAACAAGTGGAAAATTTTATAATGCTCAAACATCAGCAGAACTAATAAATAGCTTCAATAATTCACTCGAAGGAGTAAAAAATGTTGAGGCAAAAATTATCATGCCATAAATAAATTAGCAATATGGCTAATAGAATGAGTGCAAAACCCATGATTATATAGAATTTGTAATTAATTATGGGGGTGTTATGAAAAAAGTAATTATTTGTTTAGGATTTTTGTGTGCAGTTGTAAGTATTAGTAGCGTTGCATATTCACAAATTGCAACAACTTCAACAGATTTTCGCTCTGGATGTTGTTCGCACCATGGAGGAGTAGCATATTGTGGGAAAAGCGGTTACTACATTTGCAATGATGGAACTCAAAGTCCAAGTTGTCGCTGCAGATAAGAATTTATATATTCCGCAATATTAAATCGATAAACTCATCTGTCGTTAAACCTGTATGAGGACTTTTTTTCATAAATTCATCGCAACTTGGGGGTTCTAGCATATATTTTACCCCCTTTTTGCATGCTGATTTTATATAATTATAAGATGTATTAATACTATTTATACGTGGAACTTTCATTTTATACCTCTTCCTCCGTAAGTATAACCTCTAAAAAAAATTATTACAATTAACTCTCATTCTTGGCTTTATCATATCTGAATTTTGTAAACAAATTTGAGGATTTTGTGATAAAAAATCCCATAACACCAATACCAAATAATAATGGTAATCCAGAAATTAAAACCTTTTGTTTAAGCATTTTCTTATATAATTCTTTTTCGTTTCCTTCAAACTTTTTAACATATTCTTTC
>CAKUTL010000060.1 GCA_934692295.1 uncultured Candidatus Melainabacteria bacterium | reverse complement strand
TCCTTATTATATTTATCGGCTCTTTTTCTTCAATTCTTTAACCTTTTTTACCCTTTTTGTAATATTTTGTTACATTTGTATTTCATTTACATTTTTGAAAAAATCTTTATAATTATTATTATATTGAGGTTGGATAAATGAAAAAAGATGCAAAATATTTCTACGATGAAGGTGTTTTGAGATATGAAGATGGGTTAAAATCTGCCGTTAGATATTTTGAAAAAGCACGGGAACTCGCAGAAAAAGACGAAATTACAACGCATGAGTTATATGACAATATAATTTGTGGTTTATATTGTTGTTATGGGAAAGTTTTAAAAGATAATAAAAAAGCTCTATTTTATTTGGATAAGCACATTGATTCAAATCCCCTCAATGAAAAAATCAAAAGAGCAATTGATATAAGAGCTAAAATTCAACAAGAACCAGAAAAATATAACGAGCAAACTCTCTTACAAATAGCAAATAACTTAAGCGTAATGAAAAGCGAAGATAATGATATTGCTTTAGCATATATAAAATGTTATCTTTTAACACTCAATCCAAATTGTGATGAAATATTTTATATCGGTGCAAAGAATCAACGTGGCGATTACAATTTTGACGCAGAACGGAATATAAAAGGTGCAATAAAATTAAATCCTAAAAAACAAGAATATTATGACCTTTATTTTGATATTATTGAGCATATTATTTCTGACTGTGAAGATGAAAAAGAACGTCAAAAAACAATAAAAAAATATGATTCGACAATGCGGAAAATTCTTAATAAATCAATTTTAATCAAACCAACGGCTCTGAATTATTCAAATTTGGCAACTTATTACCATTTGATTTTGCCAATCCAAAAGTTCTATGCTTTAAAAATTTCAAAAGAAGCAATCAAAGCTCTAGATAAATCAATTGAACTAGATGACAGAAACTCTTATATTTTTGATAGGCGAGCTTGTATAAAATCTGAAATAAAAGATTATGATGGTGCAATACAAGATTATAAAAAGAGTTTGGATTTGTTTCCATTTGAAGAGCATAATTATGAATGTATTGCAGATATTTATGTTAAAAAGGGGGAAAAAGAAAAAGCTTATCAATATTTAGATGATGTGATAGCTAAATTTGTAGATAATATTGATTTTCAACTTAAACTGTATGATTTGAAAATAGATATTGAGTACAATAATAAAGATAGTGAAAAAGTTTTAGCTGATTGTCAAAAACTTATTGATAACAAAGAAATCGCTGATATTGATAAACATTTTGCCTATGTTTTCAAAGCTTATGAACTTTGGAATGCAGAGAAATATGAAGATGCAATTGAAATCTTTGATTTTTGTATAAGTATTAATCCAAATAAATCTCAAAATTACTATGATAAAGCAAATTGTCTTTGTCATATTCGCAAATATGAGGAAGCAAAAGAAGTTTTTGAAATGGCAGTTAATCTCTATAGAACAGAATATAATGTAGAACCTAACAATTATAATTTTGAGAAAGGGTTTTGCTATGAATTAGCTAAACAGGATGCCCTTGCTTTAAAATTCTACAATAAAGCAATTAAAAATGGAGAAAGTCGCTGGCGTCCTTATAGAAATAAAATCGGCATACTTGTAACCTCAGGTAAACCATATTTAGCTTTGAAATGGTGTGAAAGAGCTGAAAAGCTTTACAAAAAAGAGCTAGATAAGGGATTTTATGGTAATAAAGGAATTGCTCTATTTTTTCTTGGTGAATACAAAAACGCAATAAAAAATCTAAAGAAATTTCCAGAGTATTCAGTTCTGAAAGTTTTGATTGCTTATTGTAAGTATTTGCAAGGACAAGAGAAAGCTCTAAAAGAACTGGAAAAAATTTATAACAAAGAAAAACTTGATGTAGCGTTATGCTGTCTTGCGACGATTTATACAACTAAAAAAGAATTTGAGAAAGCTTTAGAATCTTGTGATAAAATTCAAGAGCAGAATGCAGATACAGACGTTATTAGAGCTTTTATTTATAAAAAAATGGGCGATGACTCAAATTCCGAAAAGTATTTAAACCTTGCTGTTGAAAAAGATGAGAAAAAACGAACCAAAGAAAAGCTTATTAAAAGTTTTGAATATAGTTCTCAAGTGAAATTCGACTAGATTTCCATTCCATGGACTTGAAAAAGAGTCTAAATGGGTTATAATAATATTACTTGTACATTAATAACACCAGTTATAAACATTCATGGGGACGTTTTGGATTTGACAGGATGTTTGGTGAAAATAGGTTGCGTGTCCGAGCGCTGTTCTCGGTTATCAACGAGCAAAACAAATTAAATGCTAACAATGTAATCAAAGCTGACTTCTCTAGAGCTAACGCTTTAGCTGCTTAGTCGCTGATTCTAGGCTCCTCATAACGTCCAGCTTGCCGATTTTATGGGGCAATTATGCAAGTTGCAGTGCAGCAATTAGTGGTAGCTGTACCAAGATTAACCACTAAGGGTTTAGTGTTTCCCTCAAATAAAACCTAGGACTAACTTGTCTGGTTCTGATATTTCCCAGAGTTAGTCGAGAAAATTAATATCTACACACGTAGAGGTTTATTTTTATCCATTTTGGACGTGGGTTCGACTCCCACCGTCTCCAGTTTTTAGTCCACAAAAGAGCAATAAGACCAAAATTAATACGGCTAAAGCCCGCAAATAGCGGGCTTTTTGAAATTTTAGAGAAATATAATTGGGAAAATAAAAGAGTTATTGTCATATTTAACCAATAACTCTTTTTGTATAAATTAGAGATGTCCACTATTGAATTACTTGAATGTAGTAACAATTGTTTGCATAAGGGGATAAATTGCTTTTTGAAGTTCATAATTCAAAAGATTTTCATAATTTTTTAGCGGCAACGTTATTATAACATCTTGTGAAAGTGCTTTTGGGGCAAGTTTTTTACCATTATTATATGTTTCTACTCCGGCATATATTGCATATGTATTTGTTTGGGTAAACCCTTTTACTTTATGTTTTTTCAAAGATATTTTGTATACAGGTTTTACTATTAAATTGGAATTATTTTCCGGAATTTTTAAGGTGCTTTTGAACATTGCAGAATTATTTATCATGGCAACTTTATTTGCAACAATATTACTATCCAGTGCAAGTGGTTTTTTAAATCCTGAACCGATAATTGGTAATATAAATTTGTCTAAATTTTTTATTTCAATTTCATTACCGTTCATTGCCATATTTTCAGTTGAAACTTGGTAAAAATTAGAACCGTTTGGTGAAACTATTATTGTTGATTTTGCAATATTTGATTTGGAGGGTTTATCAGCATTGTCAAGATATGGAAAATCAAATTGACATCTTGCCAATCCTTTGGACACTTCTACAACATTATATTTAAACATTGGAATTAAATATTCACTATTATTAGTTTTAATTTTTTTGTAAAGTGTAATAGCGTTTCCTTCTCTTAAATTTTCGGACTTATCTTCTAATGTTATTTCATCTTTATTTACTTCTTTTATTTTGAACTCAAAATCTTTGAAATTTATTTGTTCATTGATTTTTTCAGAAAGTTTACCGATTAAATTTTTTGATAAAATTTCGACCCTGTCTGTGTCAGACGCACCGTATTGACTATCGCTGGCTCTACCGTCGGAAGTTTCGTCTGTACATTGTGAAAATACTATTTCCCCTGATTTATCAAAAATAGTACCGCAAGCCATCATTTGAAAATATTCATTTTTTAAACCTGCTCTATTTAATGTTATGCTTGTTTTAATTGGTTTTGTAAACGTAAAATACAAGAAATAATCCGGTAAATTTCTTTGAAGTTGTTCTATTTCAACTGAGGCTAAGTTGTTCAACTTAAATACAGTACTTCTCATTGTATTAAAAGTTGGATTTATTGTTATAAGATTGATTTTTGAATCCTCACCAAGACTTGTCGATAACAAATCATAGATTGATTCATTAGCAACATCATTTATCAATAAAACTTTTGGTTTCTTTATTTGATTAACACCGCCATTATTTGATTGTTTTATAAATGTAGTGTTTGGTGCAATATCATAACCAAACTCATTTTTCCCTATAGAATATCCGGTGGTTGAATATATGATTGATAGTTGGTTTGAATTTTCATCAAATAATTCGTCATCTTCTGCAATTCCTGATTCTGTTCCTTTGTTTAATATAAATAAATTTTTATAGTTGTCGATTACTTTAACAGGAATTTCAAACGGATGAAATTTTTCTTTTGATTCTATAATTAAACCATCGATTGCTTTATTGTAGCTTTCTGTATAAATATTACTTATCGTTTGAAAATCATCATTTGAGGTTGCCCCATATATTGTTTTAGAGTTTGAGTAAATTGTTTCACCTGTAATAATATTGACAAAACTCAGACTCATTGTTAACGGCAAATAAATGATATCACCATTTGGTTTTCTATCAACATATTTTGATACTCTTGGAATACTGATATAACTTACAAGTGTTTTATATTTATTTAAGTCATTGATTTCATCTATAGAATTTACAAAATTATTTCTGTATTCTTTGATAAATTTAGCAATGAACATATCTTTAGTTGTTTTATTTTCATAAAAGTTTTTAAATTCATCACTTGTAGCACCATTAGATATGAATATTCCTTTAACAGGATATGTTTTTATTGCATTTGTTTCGCTTCCATAAGAGAAAGGGGGGCATAGAATAAATGCCCCCAATAAAAAAATTATTAGTTTTTTCATAAGTTTTCATGTCCTTTAAGTGGTTCAAAAATAATTTGCCCACGATTAATTGTATAATTATAATTATTGAATTTCGCAGAGGTTTCAACTAATTGCATAAATATAGTGTCGCCAACAGGTTCTGAACCGCTATAATTTAAATCTTTATCCGATGAATTTTTGGAATTTGCAATGGCACTAGGCGAAGAAAGATTTATTGAACTTATTGAGAAAAAAGACTTTCAAATGATAAAAATTTTTAATAATGAGTTTGAAAAACTTGTTAAAATGTATTGATATATAGGCGGTATGCCGGAGGTTGTTCAGGATTTTATAAATAATCGTGACTATAAGAGAGTTCGAAAAATTCAAAAAACAATTCTTGCTTCTTATGAAAACGATTTTTCAAAACATGTAGCAGCAAATACAGTTGAAAAAATAAGAATGCTATGGCAAACTATTCCGTCACAACTTGCAAAAGAGAATAAAAAATTTATTTATAGTGCCATAAAAACGATGCAAGAGCAAAAGAATATGAGCTTGCTTTGCTTTGGTTAAAAGATGCTGGTTTGGTTTACCAGGTCAATCGTATAAAAAAGCCCGATTTACCACTTATTGCTTATCAAGATCTTGATGCATTTAAGTTATTTGTCGTTGATGTTGGTTTATTGTCAGCTTTAACAAATTTGGATGTAAAAACCATATTGGAACAGACTAAAATATTTGGAGAATTTAAAGGTGCAATTGCAGAACAATACGTATATCAGCAATTAAAAAGTGCCGAGGATGGTATGCCGATTTATTATTGGTCAAATGATTCAAGTCGCAGTGAAATAGATTTTGTTGTTCAACTCGACGGGCACGTTATCCCAGTTGAAGTAAAAGCGGAAAAAAATTTAAAGGCAAAAAGTTTGAGAAATTTTATCCAAGAGTATAAGTCTGTAAAATCTGTCAGAACATCTTTTGCGGATTACAAATTAAATGATAATAACTTATATGATATTCCACTTTACGCAATAGGGAATATTGAAGTTATTATTGAATAGCTTATTTTAATAATAAGAAATGTAGAATAATTGATAGCCTCAATATGCATAGAGTACTATTCTAGCAGTCAAATTGTTTGTAAGATTGTATAACGTTTGGTAATTTTATAAAAATGAAAGGAAAAGAATTCCTTTACAATTCTAGTAAAGACTCAAAACTTGAAACTACGAATAAGGTTCTTGTCGAATATGTAAAATATAAAAAAAACAATAAAAAATGAGCTATTCGAAGTCTAAAATATTTCTTAGAATCAGTTAAACAAACAGAAAACTATACGAAAATAAAGATATTAAATAAATAATAAATTAAATACACTTTTATTATTTATTTAATATCTTTAGCAATCCCCAAGAATCTTCTTTGCTAAACTTTTGCAATAATGATGAGAAATAGTCATATAATCTTAATTTATAATCAGACTCTATTGAATTTACATAAGCAATATAACCTATTAGTTTGGTTAATTCAGTAATATTATTGTTTTTAACTCCGTAATATAATTTTGTTCTAATCATTCTTTTCAATTTTTTATCAGCTTTTATGGTCCCATTATTTATGGTAATTCCTGTTATAGTTTGTTTTGCAGAAGGATACAATATTTTTGTTTTTTCATAATTAATTTTAAAGCCATGACTACGTATTATATCACTAATTTCTTTCATTAAACTAAATAATAAATATAAACTATCAGAAGAAAATGTGAGATCATCTGCGTATCTGGTATAAGTTATATCATAGTTATTACAAAGTTCTAATAATTCAAGATCTAAGTCATAACATATTAAATTCGAAATATAGGGTGATGTTATTGCTCCTTGTGGGAGTCTTTTATTATAAGTGCATAATTTAGCAAATAATAAAGAAATTTTTCTGGTCAAATTCATCCTTAAAAATAAATCCCTAACAGCCCAAAATTTAATATTTGGGAAAAAATCTTTTAAATCAAATTCTAAAATATATTTATTGTTAAGATGAGCTTCTGCATTTACTCTTATACCATGTTCACCCTTAATAAATGCCGTAGCACATTCTGCTATAGCATACCTTTCTAAATAATTAACAAGAATCCATTTTTGAATAACTTTTAATTTACCCTTTGGGGCTGTAATTAATCTTTTCTCCCCATTTCTTTTTGGAATAGTAAAATGATAGTAATTAAAATTATCTCTTGTTAATTTCTCAATTGTTTTAACATCTAATGATAATTCTTTTGCAAAATCTTTTATATTTTTCATAATAATAAAAAGCTATACTCCTTACGTGCGAAGCACCGTCAAGAGCGTGCCTACTCTGTGTTTTTGGAATGAGAAAAAGAACACACACTCTTTTTGTTCCTTCGTGGAAGCAAAGATAATTTTTAGATCTGTTAAGATTGAAAATTTTCTTTGATTCTACTTAGATGTTAACATTTGAAACTTGGAGTCAGCATATCATTCTCCGCTATTTTATATGTACAAAAGCTAAGGAATATAGCTCTTATACTAATTATATAATTTTTGTTCTAAATAGGCAAGTTTTATATTTTCAATGTTATCTTGAATATTTTTAACTTTTTCTTTAGTGACATTCATTAGGCGTTCAATTTCTCTTATGCCTTTTTTATTAATTTCTATATTATTATTTTCCAATTTTACCAATTTTTCTTGTTCACTTAGAAAATGAATTGCAGCATGGTATATTTTATCATTTACATTTTTATTGTTATAATACTTACTAATTTCTTTATTGTTTTTATAAAATGAATTTAAATCTATTTTTAATTTGTTTATGTCTTCATTATTTTTGATATATAAATATATTAAAATAAAATATGCTAAACCTACAAGGTTCGTAATTCTGATACAATATTGTTTTGAAGGTCTATTACTCTTTTTTACATCACAAATTAATGAATGTAAATTATTTAGGAAATTATCACTTAGATCTTTTTTATCTTCTTCTGTATATACCAACTGATGTTTTCTATACTTGTTTTTAACTCTTTTTATAGGTCCTTGATTCAAAAAAGTTTGTTTTCTACTAAATTGTTTCTCTGTTAAAACGATGATTCTGTCGAAATATTTTGATTTATTATCATAAGTAAATGCTCCTAATTCAGCAAAACTTCCTGATGACTCATGTATTATACATATTGCATCTGCATTACTTGCTAACACTGTTTCTAATTCAAGCATATCTTTGTTTTTATTATCACGCAGATAATTTTTAAAAATATTTTCAGGATATATTATTTTAATATCATTATAATGTTTTGGAAGATTCAAATTTATCAACCTTCGAAATGAATCTTTTTGTTTTACACTACTTCCACAAAGAAATATATAAGAAGAATGAAATAGAAATTTTTTAAATACTTTAACATATATAGAATTTAATATTTCAAGATTTGAAGATTTTAAACGTTTGTAAGTCATATTTTTATTATATATCAAAATTTTAACCTATTTAATTTTAAAAATTCCCTGATATTAAAACAACAGGGAATATAGCTTAAAAGTCTTTTATAGCTAGTATTTTAAAATTAAAAAACTTACAACAATCATAGAATTTCCCTGATTTTTAATTTTGCAGGGAATTTATAAAATCGGAAATTTATATTTATAATCGTCAAGTTACTGAGCCTCTTGCTCACTGGACTGTTCGCTCCACCATTTAGTCTTAGATAGAGAGATAAGACCAAACTCTCAAATTAATATGTCCGTTGTGACGAGGCATTACACCGATATAATTCAGCAATGATATTAGAATTCCTAATAAAAAAGAATACAGTTAATATAGTTGTGACAAATATAGACAATTTATAAATTCATTAGCTTTTGTGCAAACTCAACTATTTCGTCTAAGTTCCGTTAATAATTTGTTCTGTTAATTCTGGTTAAATATATTTTAGATTCAACATATTTCAAATCTTAAAATGATTTTTAAACTTTCAGAGGTTTTAGATATTCCAATTAAAGATTTGTTAATTTTGAGCTTTTCATCCCTACGCATAAGACATAACTTCTAAAATCGGAATGCAATTGAACAGGTAATAACGTTTAACCGTTTCTTGCTCATATATTTTTAAAATCGGAAATCCACCAATAGTTATACT
>CAKUTL010000059.1 GCA_934692295.1 uncultured Candidatus Melainabacteria bacterium | reverse complement strand
TCAGAAAGTTTATATTTTTGAGTTTGAGCGTTTTCGCTAACAAGTTCTGCTGTTGCTGGAGCTTGTTGTGTTAGTGAGGCTACCGGAATTTCCTTTGCACTTTTAGGTAATACGATAGATACTGCACTCTTATTTATTCCAAGATATTTTTCTGCAACTTTTTTTACATCTTCTTTTGATACATTTTGAATATTATCAAGATATGTATCATAGAACTTGATGTCATTAGTTAAAGCCATTGTATATCCTATTTCTGTTGCAATATTTGTTATTGATTCTCTTGAATAATATGTGCTTCTTTCAATTATATTTTTAGCAAGTTTAAGTTGGTCATCTGTAACGCCATTTTTTTGAATTTTTTCGATTTCGTTAAAGATTGTATCTTGAACTATTTTGCATTTTGTTGGTTCGTAATTTACTGTGATATAGAAAATTCCATCATCTCGGAAGGTAGAATTTCCCGCATCAACAGAAAAAGCAATTCGTTTTTTCTCTTTTAATACTTGGTTAAGAACTGAAGATCTTCCATCTCCAAGAATAGTTGCTAGAACATCTAATGCGTAAGAATCTTTTTCGTCAATTGGTGTTCCTCTAAATCCGATAACCATATATCCTGATTCCGTATCCAAATATTCAACTTTCTTTTGTTGTTTTGTTAGTGGAGCTTCTTTTGTGTAAATTGTTTTTGTTTGTTTTTTGTATTCAGCGTTAAAAGCTTCTTTTGTTTTTTCAATGGCATGGTTTGTATCAACATCTCCAATAATTACTGTTACCATATTAGATGGGGAGTAGTTTTTGTTGTAAAAATTCAAAACTTGATCTCTGGTGATTGTTTCAATAACATCACTTCTTCCTATAACTTTTCTTTTATAAGGGTGAGTTGTGTATAGCATTGAATTTAAGTTGTCTTGCATTATTTTTGTTGGCGAATTTAAGTCTTTGCTGATTTCTTCAAGGACAACTTTTCTTTCTTTTTCCATTTCTTTTCTTGGAATAAGTGGGTGAAGAATCATATCTCCGTGCAAATCCATTGCCAAATCAAAATCTTTTGAAGGAATAGTTATATAATAGTGAGTAAAATCTTTACTTGTTGCAGCATTAGTTATTGCTCCTTTTGTTTCTAGGATTTTATCAAATTCTCCAGGCTCATGAGTTTTAGTACCTTTAAAGAATAAATGTTCTAAAAAGTGAGCAACTCCGTTATTATAATCATCTTCATCAACGGAACCTGTTTTAATCCAAGTGTCAATTGTTACAATAGGATTATTTTTAACTTCTTGAACTACAACGGTTTGACCATTATCGAGTTTGTACATTTGTGCTTGAGAAGCCCAAACTACATTTCCACATACCAATATTGCTGCAACTATTATAAATTTTTTCATAGAAAACCATCCTTTTTGATAGTGATTATATAATAAAATTAAATAAAAAATATAACCTTGTCGGAGGAAATATTAAACAGGTTGTACGTCTTGTAACATTTCAGTAGATTTGAATTTTCTTGGAGATTTTAGTTCAATATATTCTTTCAAAACTTGAAATGATACTGTACAAACTTTTTCATTTGCTTTTGTTTCGTATTCTCCGATTTCATCAAAGTCATTTGTTGCCATTTGTTTGAAAAAATCTCGTAACTTGTGTGGCATTTGTTTCTTTGCTGAATATAATTTCCCTGCACATTTCTTGCATACAACTCCACCTGCCGTAGGGACGAAATACATTGTTTCTTCTTCAATATCGCATCTACAGTGCAGGCATGTGTCAAATTCTATTGAAAAGCCTGATTCAATCATCATTTTTAATTGGAATTTAATTACAGCGATAAGAATTTCAACCTTGTTTTGAGCAGCTGAAATTGTATTAAGAGCTTTATATAAAAGGTTATAAATAACTTCTGAACTTGGGTCATCTTCCAACCCAAAATTATTAACTACTTCTGTTACATACATTGAGTAGAAAATTTTATCAATATCTTGGCGAGTTTTGTTGAAAGTGTTTAAGACTTCTGCTTGGCAAATAGTATCTAAATTCTTTCCTTTATGGAGCATAAGGGTATTAGCGACAAGCAAATCCATCCTTGCACCTAATTTACTTTTAGGTTTTTTGACTCCCTTTGCTACTCCCCTGATTAGTCCCTTATCTTTTGAATACATAACAATAATTTTGTCTGATTCACTAAGATTGTAGGCTTTTAGATTAATTGCGTCTGTTACAAAACTATTTTGCATTATCCTTAATTTTTGTTCATGCCTGTACCGTGGTAGATTCCTCTCATCATCTGTTCAAGCTCAGGTTTGTTATCTGAATATGTAAGAGCCGTTTCTTTAGAGATTTTTTCTTCGTTGTACAGTTTGTACAATGACATGTTCATTGTTGTCATATTATTAAATGAACCGTTTTTAACAAGTTCATAAATTTGTTCCAATTCGTCTTTCTGAATAAAGTCTTTAACTGTCGGTGTTACAACTAAAATTTCAGTTGCAGGAAGACGTGTTCCTCCATCGATTGCAGGAACTAGTTTTTGCGAAATGGTTCCTCTCAAAGTGTTTGCAATTTGGCTTCTGATAAATGGTCTTTCATTTGGTTCAAACAAGTTGATAATTCTGGCTACTGTTTGAACGGAATCGTTTGTGTGGATTGTTGAAACAACAAGGTGTCCAGTTTCAGCCGCTTTCAATGCAGATTCAATAGTTTCTCTATCACGAATTTCACCGATGAAGATAACGTCCGGGTCTTGTCGTAAGGCATATTTAACACCATCTGAGAATGACGGAGTATCAATCAATAATTGTCTTTGAGAAACAATTGATTTTTTATTTGAGAAGATAAATTCGACCGGATCTTCGATTGTAACTATGTGTTTTGCAACAGATGCGTTGATATAGTCAATCAAAGAGGCAATCGTTGTTGATTTACCTGAACCTGTTGGTCCTGTTACAAGAACAAGTCCATTGTTGAAAGATGCAAATTCTTCCAATGTTTCAGGTAAGTATAATTCTTTAAATGTTTTGATATAATAAGGAATCGCACGAATAACCATTGCGGTTTTCCCCAATTGTCTAGACATGTTCACACGGAAACGAGAACAGCCCGGAATTTCGTATGAAAAGTCAATATCAAAAAATCTTGTAATTCTGTCTTTCAAGTGCTGCGGAGCAACGGTTCTTATAGTGAACTCCATGTCTTCACTGGTAAGAGGAGGAAGGTTAATTCTCATGATTTGACCTGAAACTCTGATTGCAGGTCTTTCGCCTTCGCAAATGTGAGCATCAGATGCTCCCACGGAAACCGCTTGTCTTAGAAAGTCTTCAATATAAAAATCATTATTGCTCATATAGCCCTCTTTTTCATTTACAGCATATCATATTTTTAATTTTTGCACAACTCTCTTCTCCGTGCTATCATTCAGTTGTTGGAATTATGATAGAAATAGAAAAGATTAGGGATTTATTACAAAATAAAAATTTTGTAATGTTTGTGTCGTCTGTGATTTTTATGACAGGGATACTTGCTTGTTTTTACTCTTTAGCAATCCCTTTTTCTATTGTGATAACTCTTTTGCTTATTTTGTTTTTGAACCTAAAAATATTTTCGGTCCGACGAGTTGTTGTATGGATAGGAATTTTTTATTTAGGCTTTTTCTTGACTTTTTGTAAAATTAAGAATTATGACGAGCTTCTTGCTAATGCTCCAATGAATGGTGTTTTTACCGGAAGAATTGTCAGTGTTCCTAATTCTTCGGAGAAAACTAGGTCAAAGTTCTTTGTTCAAATTGATTCCTTCTCTGGTAAATCTATAAGTGGGAAAACTCTTGTTAATATATCAGCCTCAGAGAATGTTATATCTAAGCTGAATATCGGGGAAGAAATAAAATTGGAAGGGCATTTGAGAAAACCTTTTTCTGCAACAAATCCTTCTCAATTCGATTATAATTCGTATTTGAGAAATTATAATGTCTTTACCGTTTTGTATTCAGAAGATGAAAATTTAGAAGTTCTTAGTACAAAAATGAGTTATAGGTGGAAATTTCTCAAAGGGTTAAATAATACAAGAAATCGGGTTCTTTCTTATCATTCGAAATATTTAAAAAGTCCCAACTTAGAAATTTTAGGAGGAATTGTTTTTGGAGATGATGCAGTTGCACCTCCGGATTATATTAAGAATTCGTTTATAAATTCGGGCTTGCTTCATATTCTTGCTGCTTCAGGTATGAATGTTGCTTTTATTTTTAGCTTTTGGTTTTTGATTATGAAATTTCTGCGTGTTCCATACAAACCTCGTGTTTTGTCCGGAATGCTGATGGTTATTCTCTATACTCTTATGACAGGGCTAGGGGCTTCTGTTGTTCGTGCAGCTCTTATGATGTTATTTGTTTTATGCGGAAAATTGATAGATAGAGATGCTCATAGTGTTTCATTGTTGTCATTTGTTGCTGTTTTGATGTTGATATATAATCCTGCGTATATTAATGATGTGAGTTTTCAATTATCATTCCTTGTAACGCTTGGGCTAATTACAACTGCAAATATAATCTCCTCAAAATTGGATAAAATTCCGGAATGGTTAAAGGCTCCAATCTTGATTCCTGTGGTTGCTCAAATTTGGATTGCTCCTATTCAAATGTTTTATTTTAATACTTTTAGTTTATATTCTGTGTTTGCAAATATTTCAACTGTAACATTGCTGAGTGTAATAAGTTTTGGTGGTTTTGTAAGTTCATTACTTGCGGTCATTCCTCAAATTGCAGATATTGTGTGTAGAATTTTTGATTTCTTTTTAAATTATTTATTAAATATTCTTGTTTGGATTTCAGATTTCTGGGGAAATCTTCCTCACAGCATGCTCGTAACTACTCATCCTGATTTATTTCAATTGAGCTTATATTATGTAGCATTACTTTTAATTACACTTTTGTTAAAATTCGAAAAATATAAAAATGCTTGTTTGGTTTTAATTTGTTCTGTTTTGATAATTCTATCTACAACATATACTCCTGTGTCAAAAAATTTAGAGGTTATTGCCTTTGATGTTGGGAATGCGGATTCTTTTATGATAAAAACACCAGAGAATAAATATTTCTTTATTGATACTGGTAAAGCTCCATATAAAAGTGGAAATTCACAAGCAAAGATAATAATGCTCAAATATTTAAAAGATAGAGGTATAAAGAATTTAGAAGGTGTAATTGTTACTCACTTTGATAATGATCATTCGGGTGGTGCGTCTGAATTTATAGAAAGTACAAAAGTTAAAACCTTGTATCTGAACTCTTTGGAAAAAGAAACTCAAACAGCAAAGAATATTTTTAAGACGGTGAAAACTAGCCATCAAAATATGAAAATTGTCAAAAATAATGATGTAATTTATTCTGAACCTGATTTGAAAATTAAAACATTTAAAGCGGATGTAAGAGGCAAGAATAGAAGCAATGAATCTTCAACGATAACTCTTTTGAGTTATAAAAATTTCGAAATGCTATTTATGGGGGATGCTGGGATTGAAGCATTTAAGCAAATTAAGAAGTATCTTCCTCAAAATGTCGAAGTTCTAAAAGTTGGGCATCATGGTGGTCCAAATGTCGTTGATTATGATATGTTAGATTATTTAGGAACAAAAGTTTCCCTGATTTCAACAGGTTTAAATTATTTTGGGCATCCTAATCGAGGAACTTTGGATATTTTACGAAGCACGGATATTTTAAGGACAGATTTATTGAATTCAATTAAATTTTCTACAGATGGAAATTCTTATAAAATTTATTCTTATGATACCCATGATAAAAAATATGAATTGAAAGAAAAATTTTATGCGAAATAGGATAGAATTTTCTACCAAACTTGACAAAATTATCGTACTTTTTACACTAAATGTTAAGAATGTAAAATCCTTGCTACGAGAGGGTTTTACTTGCCAAAATTTTTGAGGATAACCCCATGGGGGTTGAAATTTTAAATTTTTGTAATAATATAGTTACATAATCACATTCGAAAAGACGAAAATCTTAGAAAAAAAATAAGTACAAAAAGTAGTCTTGGAGAATTTTCAATTTACAACTAGAGGATTACATTTTGAAAAAATTATTACTATTCACTATTGCACTAGTGCTAATGTTGTTCGCACAAGTGCAGGCGGCCAATGTAAATACCGTTAAGGCAGCGATAGTAAAACATTCTATCGAAATGGGCGTAGATCCAGCAATTACACTAAGTATTGCGAAAACAGAATCAGGTTTTAGACACGAAGCTAGAAGCTCACATGGTGCAGTAGGAGTTTTCCAGCTTATGCCGTCAACCGCAAGAAGAATGGGCTTAAATCCATATTCACTTGATGATAATATCAAAGGTGGCATTATGTACTATAAATCAATGTACAAAATGTTTGGGTCAATGGAATTAGCTTTAGCAGCTTATAATGCAGGTCCTGCAAATGTTAAAAAATACCGTGCAGTTCCTCCATTTGGCGAAACAAGAAGATTTGTTGCTAAGATTACAGCTGATTATAGACATTTTAAAGCTCATCCGGATCCAGCAATGGTTGCTTACAAAGGTGGAAGTGTAAAAACTGTTACGGGTGCAAAACCTATGGCAATTGCATCTTCTCCAAAGACCCCGGCTGGTGCAGCTAAAATGGTCGCAAAATCAGCTCCGCTACCGGTGTCAAGAATCGAAGAGTCTAGAAGACATAATGCAGAGTTGATTAAAGGATTACCTGCAGAAGTCGAGTTAAAATCTCAATCAGTTGCGATTTAGGATTCAGGTCGAAAGTTAATTAAAAAAGAGTCGGATAATAAATCCGGCTCTTTTTATTGCAATGTTTTATAGTTTTCCAAATTTGATTATATTAAACAAGGAGTATTGCTTTTTGTTACCCTTTTGTCTGATTTTGAATATTGATAGTCCGAATATTTTAAATCTGTATGTTTGAGGTTCATGGGATGAAATGTCAATGTTGTGTTCTTTAATGAAATCACTAGCTTTTTTATGAGCATATATGCTATCAGCATTAGCTTTTTGACTTCGTTGCTTGACTGTAGAATTGTTTCTTCTTAGGTAGTAATAATAGGTATTTGGTACTGTTACCATTTTCCCTAAGAAAAATAGTGCTTGCGGTGTAAAAATACAATCTTCAAAGATGATGCCTTCTTCAAATTTTATTCCTGCTTCTTTTATTTTTTCTGTTTTATAAATTTTATTCCAAATGTAAGATTTTTCTGGCACATCGCACAATTCAAATTTTGTTTGATTGCCATTTGTAATAATTTCTTTTTCAAAAGTTAAAAATTTTCTTTTTTTAATGCCGGTTACTCTGACAATTCCTGCCGTTGCAATCTCTGAATTTGAGTGAATTGCGGAGTTATAGAGCTTTTCATAATAGTCTAAATCAATCCAGTCATCCGGATCGACAAATCCAATGTATTCTCCTGTAGCAATTTCCATTCCTTTATTTCTTGCGATGGATTGCCCTGAATTTTCTTGATCTAGCAATATAATTCGAGTGTCTTTGCTTTTGTATTTTCCCAATATTTTTAGAGAATTATCTGTAGAACCGTCGTTAATACATATGATTTCGATGTCTTTTAATGTTTGGTTTATCAAACTATCCATACATTTCCGTAAATATTTATCGACATTGTAAACTGGGACAATAATTGATACTTTTGCCATACTAACTCCTTATTTTCTTTGCTGCGGTTGTATTTTTGAATATAAATTACTAGTAATACATGTATATTATACATGTATAGCTTTGAATATCAATACATTTTTACAAGTATAGGTTTGTTATTAGTTCATTAAAAAGAATATAAAATTATTAAAAAGAGAAATTATATGAACTTAAAAGAAAACTTAGGAAAAAATATTCAAAAATACCGCAAACTAAATAAATTAACGCAAGAAAAACTTGCGGAAGCTGTTGATGTTGATATAAATAGTATAAGTTCTATAGAAAGGGGGAAATATTTTCCCACTCCGGATAATCTTGTAAAAATTTCGGAGGCTCTAAATGTTTCTCTTTCGGATTTGTTTACCTTTCAGTCTTTGGGTAGTTGCGAAGATTATGAAAAAGAGATAAAAAATAACATAAATTTAATTCGTAAAGATGCCGCGAAACTCGCTGCTGTTAATGCTTTTATTAAAAATATCTTATAAAAATTATCGCAAAATTTTATCAAAATTTCTTCTGTTAATAATTGTAAAATTATTCACCTGAATTAGTTAAATAGTATTATATTTTTTATCCATTTGTGGTATATATAATTTGTACATAAATGAATTATATTTATATATAGTTCAGTAGATTGGAGGAAATAATGACAGTAGGTCAATTCGTTTTTATGTTACACAGTCACCTTCCGTATTATAGAAAAGCGGGGATGTGGCCGTTCGGAGAAGAGAATCTTTATGAATGTATGGCAGAAACATATGTTCCGCTTCTTAATGCTATTTCAGAGTTGTACGATGAAGGCATAAAAGCTAAGTTAACTGTTGGTATTACTCCGATTTTGGCAGAACAATTAAATGATGAACATTTAAAAAATGGTTTTGTAGAGTATTTAGATTCGAGAATTACAAGTGTTGCTAAGGATTTGGAAAGATACCCTGATTCTGAGGTTCCACATTCTCAACATTTAAAATACTTGGCTAAATATTATTTTGATTGGTTTAATAATATTAAAGATTCTTTTGTAAATAAATATCATATGGATTTGATTTCAGCATTTAAAAGATTCCAAGATTTGGGATGTATTGAAATTACAACTTCCGGTGCTACTCATGGGTTTTCTCCGTTGTTAGCAACTGATAATAACTTGAATGCTCAATTCAAAATCGGTTCTGATACAACAAAAAGATTGTTTGGTAAAAAAGCTAAAGGCTGTTGGTTACCGGAATGTGCTTATCGTCAAGGTTATGAATATATTGGTAAAGATGGTCAAAAACACTGGCGTCCTGCTATTGAAGTAACTCTTCAAAACAATGATATTGAATATTTCTTTACAGAGTCACACGTAATCGAAGGTGGAAATTCTATCGGAAGTCGTCGTGTAGTTGGTGTTTATGGAAATATTGAATACATTCCACTTCC
>CAKUTL010000058.1 GCA_934692295.1 uncultured Candidatus Melainabacteria bacterium | reverse complement strand
TTAAAAATTGCAGACATTTACCATTTTCGGTAGAGGGTTTACAGCCTTAAGTTAGAAAAAAGTTTTTATAGTACGTACACCATTTTAAAATGAGGTGAATTGATGTCTAAGACAAAATATGCAAAAAGAGTAACGCCAATGGGTATTCCTCATACTCGTTTGGACGATTTACCAGACCTTATTGAAGTGCAAAAAAAATCGTTTGAATGGTTCTTAAAAGAAGGTTTGAAAGAAGAATTACTTTCATTCTCTCCTATTAAAGACTATACAGGCAGATTGGAATTACACTTCTTACCAAACTATACTTTCGACAATGCGAAGTATACAGTTGAAGAAGCAAGAATTCATGACGCAACTTATGCAAAACAATTGCGTGTAATGATTAGACTTGTTAACCGTGATAGCGGTGAAATTAAAGAACAAGAAGTTTATATCGGTGATATTCCGACAATGACTGACAAAGGTACATTCATTGTAAACGGTGCAGAACGTGTTATCGTATCACAAATCGTTCGTTCTCCTGGTGTTTACTTCAAATGCGACCCATCTCCAACAGGAAAACGTTTGTATAACGCAACTATGATTCCTAACAGAGGTGCTTGGTTAAAAATTGAAACAGATTCTAACGATGTTATCCACGTTAAAATCGATAAAAATAGAAAAATCTTGGCTACAACATTGTTGAAAGCTATGGGTATTACAGTTTCTGAAATGGAATCAAAATTCACTCACTTTGAATTCTTGAAAAAAACTTTGGAAAAAGACCCAACTGAAACAACTGATGAAGCTTTAGTTGAATTATATAAAAAATTGAGACCTGGTGATCCTGCTTCTCCACAAGGCGGACGTCAAATCTTAGAATCAAGATTCTTTGATGAAAAGAAATACGATATTGGTCGTGTTGGTCGTTATAAATTAAACAAAAAATTAAACTTAAATATTCCTAAGAATCAAAGAACATTAACAGTTGAAGATATTGTTTCTACAATCGAATATTTAATCAACTTAACTTATGATGAAGGTCAATTGGATGATATTGACCACTTAGGAAACAGAAGAATCCGTTCAGTTGGTGAACTTCTTCAAAACCAATTCAGAGTAGGTTTATCAAGAATCGAAAGAATTGTTAAAGAAAGAATGACACTTCAGGATTCTGAAACATTAACACCATTGAACTTGTTGAATACAAAACCGCTTGTGGCTTCATTGAAAGAATTCTTCGGTTCTTCTCAGTTATCACAGTTCATGGACCAAACTAACCCACTTGCTGAATTGACTCACAAAAGACGTATTTCAGCATTAGGACCTGGTGGTTTACAAAGAGAAAGAGCTGGTTTTGCGGTTCGTGATATTCACCCTTCTCACTATGGACGTATTTGTCCTATCGAAACTCCAGAAGGTCCAAACGCTGGTTTGATTGGTTCATTAGCTACACACGCTAAAGTTAACGACTATGGATTTGTTGAATCTCCATTCTTCGTTGTTAAAGATGGTGTTGTAACAGATGAAGTTGTTTATATGACAGCCGATGCCGACGAAAATTATCGTTGTGCTCCAGCTGACGTTAAATTAACAAAAGATAGAACATTTGTTGAAAAAGTTGTACCTGCAAGATACAGATCTGAATTCATTATGTGTGATTCTTCAAAAATCGACTTTGTCGGTGTTTGTCCAATCCAGATTATCTCAGTTGCAACATCAATGATTCCGTTCATCGAACACGACGATGCTAACCGTGCATTGATGGGTTCTAACATGCAACGTCAAGCAGTACCTCTTTTGATTACTGAAAGACCAAGAGTTGGTACAGGTCTTGAATCTCGTGTTGCGAAAGACTCTGGTATGGTTATCGTTGCTGATGTTGACGGTACTGTTGAAAGAGTTGTTGGTGAAGAAATTGTTATTCGTGATACTCACGGAAAACCACATATTTATACTCTTATGAAATATGTAAGATCTAACCAAGATACTTGTATCAACCAAAAACCAATTGTTCACGAAGGCGACAAAGTTAAAGCTGGTGATGTAATTGCCGATGGTGCTTCAACTTGTGGCGGTGAACTTTCATTAGGTAAAAACATTTTGGTTGCTTATATGCCTTGGGAAGGTTATAACTTCGAGGATGCTATCTTACTTTCAGAAAGATGTGTTCATGATGATATCTTCACTTCATTACACATTGAAAAATTAGAAATTGAAGCTAGACAAACTAAATTAGGACCAGAAGAAATTACTCGTGAAATTCCTAACGTTTCAGAAGATGCTTTGAGACACTTGGATGAACGTGGTATTGTTCGTATCGGTGCTAGAGTTTATGCTGACGATATTCTAGTTGGTAAAGTTACACCAAAAGGTGAATCTGAACATCCACCTGAAGAAAAATTGTTAAGAGCAATCTTCGCTGAAAAAGCTAGAGATGTAAAAGACAATTCTCTTCGTGTTCCTCACGGAGAAGGTGGTAGAGTTCTCGACGTTAAAGTATTCGATAGAGAAAAAGGTGATGAATTACCACCAGGTGCAAATACTGTAATCAGAGTTTACATCGCTCAAAAACGTAAGGTTTCTGTTGGTGATAAACTTTCTGGACGTCACGGAAACAAAGGTATTGTTTCAAGAATTTTACCTAAGGAAGATATGCCATTCTTACCTGATGGTACTCCAGTAGATATCGTATTGAATCCACTTGGTGTTCCTTCTCGTATGAACGTTGGTCAAACTTATGAATTGTTGTTAGGTTTGGCTGCATACTTAACTCGTGATTATTATGAAGCACCTGCATTCGATGAAATGTACGGTGAAAATCAATCAGAAATCGCTACAAAAGCTGAACTTCTTAGAGGTATCAAAGAATCAGGTTGCGATTGGGTTGGAGAAGACGGTAAAGTATTGCTAATCGATGGTAGAACAGGTGAACCATTTGATAGACCTGTTGCAGTTGGTTGGACTTACTTCTTGAAACTTGTCCACTTGGTTGATGATAAAATCCACGCAAGAAGTACTGGTCCATACTCACTTGTAACTCAACAACCATTGGGTGGTAAAGCTCAATTCGGTGGTCAAAGATTCGGTGAAATGGAAGTTTGGGCATTGGAAGCTTACGGTGCTGCTTATACTCTACAAGAAATGTTAACAATCAAATCAGATGATGTTAACGGACGTAACAGAGCGTATGAAGCTATCGTTAAGGGTGACAATATCCCAAGACCAGGTATTCCTGAATCATTCAAGGTACTTGTGAGAGAATTACAAAGTATCGGTTTGGATATTACCGTAGCTAAGAAAGACGGTCAGGAAGTAGATTTGATGACTGATATGGACGACTTGAGAAAAGCTGCTCCAAAACGTACGTTATCAGATGTTGATTCTGAGTTGTTGAATATCAACTTCTTTGAAACACCAACTACTTTCGGAGATTTATAATATTAGTGAAGCGTGAAAAGTGAATAGTGAATAGCCCATTAGGGCATTTCACCTTTCACAATTCACTTCTCACAAAAATAAAAAAGGAGAACATTATAAATGTCAACAAGCATTGATTATTTTGATTATATACGAATAAGTATAGCGTCTCCGGAAAGAATACTTCAATGGTCCCACGGCGAAGTAACAAAACCGGAAACTATTAACTACCGTACATTAAAACCGGAAAGAGACGGCTTATTCTGCGAAAGAATTTTCGGGCCAACAAAAGACTGGGAATGTTATTGCGGTAAATATAAAAGAGTAAGACATAAAGGTATCATCTGCGAACGTTGCGGTGTTGAAGTTACAGATTCAAAAGTTAGACGTCACAGAATGGGACACATTAAGCTTGCAGCTCCTGTATCTCATATTTGGTTCCTAAAAGGAATTCCTTCATACCTTGGTTTATTACTTGATATGACTTTGAAAGATCTTGAACAAGTTATCTACTTCAACAGCTATGTTGTAATTGATGGCGGTGATAGTGATTTCAGAAAATTACAATTATTATCAGAAGAAGAATACGAAGATTATATGGCTGAAAACGAAGAATCAACTTTAAAAGTTGGTATTGGTGCAGAAGCTATTAAAGAACTTCTTTCTGAAATTGATACAAAGAAATTGGCTGAAGAAATCAGAGGCGAACTTGCTGGTAATGTAACTTCAGTTCAAAAGAAATCTAAATTAATTAAAAGATTAAGATTGTTGGATAACTTGATTTCATCAGAAACAAGCCCAACTTGGATGATTATGGATGTACTTCCTGTAACACCTCCAGATTTAAGACCTATGGTTCAATTGGATGGTGGTAGATTTGCTACATCTGACTTAAATGACTTATACAGACGTGTTATCAACAGAAACAACCGTTTACAAAGATTGTTAGAAATGGGTGCTCCTGAAATTATCGTTAGAAACGAAAAGAGAATGCTTCAAGAAGCAGTTGATGCTCTTATCGATAACGGTAGAAGAGGAAGAACAGTTGTTGGACCTAACAACAGAGCATTGAAATCATTATCTAATATCATTGAAGGTAAACAAGGTCGTTTCCGTCAAAACTTGTTAGGTAAACGTGTTGACTATTCAGGCCGTTCAGTTATCGTTGTTGGTCCATCTCTTTCATTGAACCAATGCGGTTTGCCAAAAGAAATGGCAATTGAATTGTTCAAACCATTTGTTGTTAACAAATTGATTGAACGCGGATATGTTCAAAACATTAAATCTGCTAAGAAGAAAATCGAACGTTCAGAAGCGATTGTTTGGGATATCTTAGAAGAGGTAATTGATGGACACCCTGTAATGTTGAACCGTGCTCCAACCCTTCACAGACTTGGTATTCAAGCATTTGAACCAAAATTGGTAGAAGGTCGTGCTATCCAACTTCACCCATTAGCATGTACAGCATTCAACGCTGACTTCGATGGTGACCAAATGGCTGTTCACGTTCCTTTATCAATTGAAGCTCAAGCAGAAGCTAGAATGTTGATGTTAGCTACTAACAACTTGTTAGCACCTGCTAACGGAAAACCAATTGTAACACCTTCTCAAGATATGGTTTTGGGTATGTACTATTTGACTACCTTGAAAGACCCATCTCAAGATGTTAAAGGTTACTTCTATAACTTCCAAGATGCTATTTCAGCTCTAGAAGTTGGGGTAATCAAACTTCACGATAGAATCATTGTAAGAGATGAAAAAGGTGAAAAATTAGAAACAACAGTTGGTAGAATTATCTTTAACGAAGAAGTTAGAAAAGCACTTGTGTAAAAGATACTAAGCCTTAAAAATAGTAGGGCATAAAAAGTAAAAAGGAAATTAGAATGGAAAACACATATACACATAAAAAAACACCTGATTTCATTAACAAACAAATGGACAAAGGTTCATTAAAGAAATTGTTAGGTCAGATGTATTTGGAATACGGTGGTGCTAAAGCTGCATCGTTGGCAGATGCTTTAAAGCGTTTGGGTTACAAATATGCAACTGTTTCTGGTACTACAATTTCAATTGCTGACTTGTCAGTTCCATCAATTAAAAAAGATTTATTGAAATCAGCTGAAGATGAAATTGAAAAATCAACAAAAAGATACCTAAAAGGTGAAATTACAGAAGTTGAAAGATATACAAAGGTTATCGATACTTGGTCAGAAACAACAGCTAAATTAACAGAACAAGTTGTTGAAAACTTTGATAGATTAAACCCAGTATATATGATGGCATTCTCTGGAGCCCGTGGTAACTTGTCACAGGTTTCACAGTTGGTTGGTATGAGAGGTTTGATGGCTGACGCACAAGGTCAAATCATCGACTTACCTATTAAATCAAACTTTAAAGAAGGTCTATCAGTTACTGAATACATTATTTCATCATACGGTGCTCGTAAAGGTCTTGTAGATACTGCGTTGAAAACAGCCGATTCAGGTTACTTAACAAGACGTTTAGTTGACGTAGCTCAAGACGTTATTATTAGAGCTGATGATTGTCATACTGACAAATATATTAACATGAAGCCTATTACTGATGGTGATGTTGTAATCGTTCCATTAATTGATAGATTATTAGGTAGAACAGTTGCTCAAGATATCGTTGATGCTGAAGGTAACGTTGTTGTACCTAACGGCAAAACAATGGACAGAGATGATATCAAAAAAATCTCAGGTTTAAATTTACAAGAATTAAGAGTTCGTTCAGGTTTAACTTGCGGTTTGGAATACGGTGTATGCCAAAAATGTTATGGTTGGGCAATGACAACTCAAAAACTTGTTGATATTGGTGAAGCTATTGGTATTATCGCAGCGCAATCAATTGGTGAACCTGGTACACAGTTGACAATGAGAACCTTCCACACAGGTGGTGCGGTTGGCGTTAAAGAAGCTAAGAAAGAAATCATTGCTCGTGAAGCTGGTACAGTTGTTTCAAAAATTAAAGCTAGAGAACTTAGAACTCGTCATGGTGATATCGTTCAAGTATCAATGTATGAAGCTGATATCGAAGTTAAAGGCGAAAAGAGAACAACTAAATATCATATCCCAGCTGGTGCTACATTGTTCATCACTGATGGACAAGAAGTTGCAAAAGGTTTCAAAATGGCAGAACACGCTCCATCTTCTCAAGGTGATAGCAGCCGTTTGACAGAAAAA
This sequence comes from uncultured Candidatus Melainabacteria bacterium, assembly GCA_934692295.1. GTDB lineage: Bacteria > Cyanobacteriota > Vampirovibrionia > Gastranaerophilales > Gastranaerophilaceae > Zag111. Next base: position 2,498 of record CAKUTL010000058.1, on the reverse strand, counting down.
GCAACAAAAGATATTACAACTGATATTAGTGGTGAAGTTGTTTTTGAAGACTTCAAAGCTGATGAAAAGAAAGATAGACAAGGCAACATCCTTAGAACTACAAATAAACAAGGTATTGTTTGGGTTCTAGGTGGTGATGTTTATACATTACCTGGTGGTTCAAAAGTTCTTGTAAAAGACGGTCAAAAAATTTCTAAAGGTGAAAAATTGGCTGAAACTTTAACAATTTGCGAACACGGTGGTGAAGTTAGAGTTGGAGATGATTTAGTTGTTGAAGAAGCTAAATTTGATGGCAAGAAGATTAAGAAAATTGTTCAAGGTAAAGAATTGACAATTGTAATTGCTTCTTTGCAACCAGAAAATGCTTCATTTGAGCAAACTAAAAAAGAACAACTTTGGACAGTTGATTCAACTGGTGAAAAATATATCGTTAAAGCTCCTGTTGATACAACAGTTGAAAACGGTATGATTATCGCAGAACTTATTGATGATGATTGTTCTGTTTCATCTTCTGGTGAAATCAGATACGTTGATGTTGAAGTTGATGATAACCAAATTATTACAAAACCTGGTAAGGTTGTATTTATTCCAGAAGAAGTTCACCAAATTAATAAAGACAGTACTTTGAAAATGGTAGAAAATGGTACAGCAGTTACAGCTGGTACTGAAATTGTTAAAGACGTTTATTGCCATATTGATGGTATTGTTGAATTCAAAGAATACAATGATGTAATTCATGAAATCACTGTTAGACCTGGTGAAGTTCACACATTGTCAAATATTTCTGAATTGAAAGTTGACGAAGGTGAAGTTGTTAAGAAAGGTACTTTAATTGCAGAAGGTGTAAAAGCAAAAGAAACTTCAATTGTTACAATTATGGATTCTGCTGCAGATGATCTTCCAATTGATGATTTGGACGAAGATGCTGATGCTTCATTAACAATTGATGAAGATTCAATTGCTAACCAACCTGTACAAATCTTAGTAAGACCAGTTCAAGTATTAGAAGTTAATCAAAAAGATGTATCAATTGCATTCAATACAACTGATGAGTTAATTGATATCGTTCCTGTAACTCAACTTCAATACAAAGACGGTGCAAGAGTAAGAAATGTTGACGGTGCTACAATCACAAGAACAAGCTTAGTTCTTCAAATGCAAGGTTACTTATCACACCTTAAAGGTATGGTAGAACTTGATTCTAACGGAAGTTTGAGAATCGTTGTATTAGAAAACTTAATTGTTCGTCGTGAAATGGAAGGTGCTGCAAATGCTGCTCTTCAAACTGAATTATTGGTAAAAGACGGTGAAACAATTGATCCAAGAACTCCAGTTGCAAAAACTCAAGTTCTTGCTATGAATGATGCTGTTGCTTCATTGAAAGGTGATAACGAAGATGTTAGAAGACTTTTATTAATCTCTGACTCTTGTGAAACAACTGTTGCTGTTAAGGGTAAAGCTGTTATCAAAAAAGGCGATTTTGTTAAAGCTGATAAAGTTTTAGCTGAAAGCGGTGAAACATCTCCTGTTTCTGGTCTAGTAACAGCTATTAACAAAGGTGAAATTTCAATCAGAAATGGTCGTCCTTACTTAATCAGCCCAGGTACAATGCTTCAAATCGATTCTGGTTCTTTGGTACTAAGAGGCGATTTGATTGCAACATTGGTATTCGAAAGAGAAAAAACAGGCGACATCGTTCAAGGTTTGCCTAAGGTTGAAGAACTTTTGGAAGGTAGAAAACCAAAAGATTGTGCAATCTTAGCTGAAAATGATGGAACTGCAAAAATTGAAATTGATGATGAAGGATTCCCAAGATTGTTCTTAGTTGACAACGAAGGTTCTTCAACAGAAATTAAATATGCAATTGATGCAAATGTAATCGTTTCAAACGGACAAAAAATCAAAAAAGGTCAGCCATTAACTTCTGGTCCTTTAAATCCACATGACGTTATGAGATTATCTGGACCTGAAGCAGCTCAACAATACTTGGTAGATGAAGTACAACGTGTATATCGTTCTCAAGGTGTTGAAATTGCTGATAAACACATTGAAATCATTGTTCGTCAAATGACTAAGAAAGTTAAAATTCTTGATGCAGGTGATACTAACTTGTTACCAGGCGAGTTGATTGAAATGCAAACATTTGAGAAAGAAAATAAAGCTGCAGAAGAAGCTGGTAATACTCCAGCAACTTGTGAATACATGTTGTTAGGTATTACAAAGGCATCTTTGAATACTGAATCATTCATCTCAGCTGCTTCATTCCAAGAAACAACAAGAATCTTGACAGAAGCTGCAGTTGAAGGTAAGAAAGACTTGTTAAGAGGTTTGAAAGAAAACGTTATTATCGGTCGTCTAATCCCAGCTGGTACTGGTTTCCATCATTTGATTAACGCAAATGAAGAACGTGATAGAGAAGAAAGAAAACGTGCAGTTGCTCAACGTAATCAAGCAAGAAAACCATCTGCAATTTTGGAAGAAATTGAAGGTATGTTTGG
>CAKUTL010000057.1 GCA_934692295.1 uncultured Candidatus Melainabacteria bacterium | reverse complement strand
CTAGAAAAAAATCAAGATTAACTCTTGCAGTTAAAAAAATCTCAGCTAACGCTTAATTGAAAAACTTATATTGAGAAACAAAATCCAGAAAGTCGCTAATCGATTTTCTGGGTTTTGTTTTATGGGTAATACTGCCTAAACAGAACAACGCAAAGTATAATAAACATTTTTAGGGGTTCGGGGGCAAAGCCCCTGATAACTCGAACCATTTAATCTTTCGTGTTTTTCTTTTTTGGTTCTACTTTTTCTTTTTTCATCGAAATAAAAAAGAAAAAGTGAACAATTATATATTATTGAATTAGCGAGAATAGAGTTTACCAATAAAAAGCAGCCAGATTCTTCGCTTCGCTCAGAATGACAAAATTTGTGAGAGTTAATTCCCTTATTTTGTAAAATACTTATAGACTTATCAACTTATTGACTTATAGACCTTATTGAAATACCCCTCTGGAAAATATTTCTCATTAAAACCAAAAATTCCACATTGTAAAAAATATATTAAGATAGAGATTAATTATCTTTATGTTATATAATAAAAGAGATATTAGATTAGTAGAGAATTAGTTATTATGCAAAATGTTTTAGAGAGAAAATCAATCAAAAGTATAGATTTTAACTGTGATTTAGCACAGAGTTTCGGAATATACAAAAACAGTTCAGAAACAAGACTTCTTGATTACGTTAGTTCTGTAAATATCTCATGCGGATTTCATGCCGGAGATCCTCTTACAATAAAAGAAGCCTTACTTGAAGCTAAAGAAAAAAATGTTGTCGTTGGTGCCCATATTGGTTTTGATGATATTCAAGGTTTCGGCTATAGAAAAATGGACTTAGATTCTGATGAATTGGAAGCTCTTGTTATGTACCAAGTTGGAGCATTGATGACTTTTGCAAAAGCATATCATATGGAAATTGAACACGTAAGACCACACGGTGCAATGTATCGTCAAGCAGCAGAAGATTTAGAAACTTCAAAAACCATTGCAAAAGCAATTAGAAAATGTTCAAAATGGCTTGTATATTATGGTGCAACAGGAGAAAATCTTGCAACCGCAGGAGAAGATGAAAATATCCAAGTATGCCATGAAGTTCATTTAGAAAAGATTTATGATGAAGCCGGAAACATTGACTTCACCGCTAGAGATTTAGAAAATACTCAAATTTCTATCCAAAGATTAAAAGACTTGTTAGCACATTCTCAAGTTACAAATAACGTAGGTGGGAAAACAGTTGTTAGAGCAGATTCTATCCATTTTTCGAATAAATTATCAAACGCAAAAGATTTGATAATTCAAGCAAGAGAAATTGTAGAACCACTACCTTACAATTACAAAAATGCACAAAAATCAGGCTGGGTTGAATAAATAAAATTAAGAGATAAAGGGAAATAGATAAGTATGATTAAGAAAATAAAGATGCCAAAACAAGCTGGATGGTTATTACCAGGATTACAAGTAAAAAGATGGTTTGCATTAATTTTTGTTGGTGCAGTACTTATGACTGTCGGAATTTTAATCCTATTTGACCTTAAACCTATTTATAACACTATGCAATTTATTCAACAAATTGCAACTCAAATTTCTACTGAATGGTTGGCGTTTGGTATTGTTATGATTGGTGCAGCAATATTTTTCAAAGGATGGCAAAAAACCAACTTATCTATATTAGATATTGAAGATGACAGAAATAATGATGTTTTATTAGAAAACCTTTATAAAAGAAGAAAATTAAACAGAGGTCCTAGAATCGTTGCTGTTGGTGGCGGAACTGGCTTATCAATGTTGCTTAGCGGAGCTAAAAACATTACAAATAATTTAACAGCAATCGTTAGTGTTGGAGATGATGGTGGAAGTTCTGGAAGACTAAGAGAAGAAATGGGAATCCTACCTCCTGGTGATATTAGACACTGTATTACAGCACTTGCAGATGATGAAGATTTAGTTAACAAACTATTCAAATACAGATTTACAAACGGAGAAGGCTTAGAAGGTCATAGTTTCGGGAACTTATTCTTAACAGCATTGTATGATATTACAGGTGATATGGTTTCCGCAGTTAGAGCATCTTCAAGAGTTTTATCTATCAGAGGTCGAGTTCTGCCTGCAACATTGGATGATATGAAACTTGTTGCTGAAATGGAAGACGGCAGAATTATCCACGGAGAATCAACTATTCCTGAAGCTCACGGAAAAATTAAGAGATTGTTCACAGAACCAGCAAATTGTAAAGCATTGCCAGACGTAATCCAAGCAATTAGAGATGCTGAACTTATAATTTTAGGACCTGGAAGTTTATACACAAGTGTAATTCCAAACCTATTAGTTAGAGAAATTTCAGAAGAAATTATCAAATCCAAAGCTAAGAAAATATACGTATGTAATATTATGACTCAACCTGGAGAAACTGATAATTATACAGTTTCAGACCATTTAAAAGCGCTTATTCAACATGCGGGTTCAAACAAAATTGTAGATGCAGTTTTAGTAAATGATTATCTTCCTGACAACTTAGCTGGGAAATATCAAGAAGCTGGTTCTTACCCAGTAAAACTTGATGTTCCTGAAGTGAAAAAATTAGGAATAAAAATATTTGCAAAAAAACTTATTCAAGATAGTAAGGAAGGTCTTGTAAGACACAGCTCAACAAGAGTTGCAAGAGCTGTATATTATTGGTTCAAAAAGCAACAGAAAAAATCTTCTGGATTTTTCAAATAATTCAAAGAAAAGAGGATTTTGAAAAATGGCAGTTAAAAAAGTTACAGTGAGAACATTACGAAAAATCAAAGAAGCCGGCGAAAAATTTTCAATGCTTACCGCATACGATTATTCAACCGCAAAATATTTTAATGAAGCTGGAATAGATGTAATTTTGATTGGCGATAGCTTAGCGATGGTTGCACTTGGGTATGAAAACACAAATTCTATCGGAATAGAAGAGATGGGAATTTTCACCAAGGCAGTTGCAAAAGGAGCAACAAATGCAATGGTCGTAACTGATATGCCATTCATGAGTTACACAATTGATATACCATCTGCTTTAACAAATATTGGAAATATGGTGAAACTCGGAGCTAACGCTGTTAAACTTGAAGGTTGTAATGATTATATGATTGAATTAATCAAACGCACAACACAAATGGGCGTTCCGGTTATGGGGCATATTGGGTTTACTCCGCAATCTCAAAATGTCATTGGAGGTCATTTTATCCAAGGGAAAACAGAAGAAGCAGCAAAAGAAATGCTAAAACAAGCAAAAAGACTTGAAGAAGCCGGAGTTTTTTCAATAGTTTTAGAAATGACACCCCAAGATTGTGGGAAATTCATTACTGAAAATATAAATGTTCCAACAATTTCTTGCGGAGCCGGTAAATATTGCACGGGGCAAGTAATGGTTTGCGATGATTTACTTGGAAAATTCTCAGAATTTAAACCAAAATTCGCAAGAAAATATGGAGATATGAAAAACCTAATCTTGAATTGTGCCAAAAGATACAATGAAGATGTAAAAAATGGGAATTACCCTAACGAAGACGAAATTTATAATTAACCCCAGATGAAGCTAAACAATAAAAGCTCCACCGACGAAATTAAACAAAGGAGAAAAGGATGTTAGTTCATACAATTAAAGAAGTTAGAGAACAAATAAAAGAATGGAAAAAAGAAGGTTTAACAGTAGGACTTGTACCAACAATGGGTGCTTTACACAATGGACACCTTAGCCTTATAAAAAAAGCAGTAGCGAAATGCGACAGAGTTGTAGTTTCTGTTTTTGTAAACCCTATTCAATTCGGTCCGGGTGAAGACTTAGACAAATACCCAAGAACTCTTGAAGCAGACCAAAAGTTATGTAAAGATAACGGTGTAAATATAGTTTTTGCTCCAACTCCAAACGAAATGTATGGAGAATGCCAAATGAGAACAAATGACTTTTTGACATACGTTATACCTCCTTTTTTCTACGTAAATAAATTATGCGGGAAATCCAGAGTCGGACACTTTGACGGTGTTTGTACAGTTGTAAATAAACTATTCAATATTGTTCAACCAGATTTTGCATTCTTTGGGCAAAAAGATGCTCAACAACTTATTATTATCAAAAAAATGGTTAAAGACTTGAACATTCCAGTTGAAATTATTCCTTGCCCTATTGTTAGAGAGGAATCAGGGTTAGCATTGAGTTCAAGAAATAAATATTTGTCTGAAGAAGATAAAATTCAAGCCCTTGCACTAAGCAAAATCTTAAATAATATCAAAAATTGTTATAAAAAAGGCATAACAGATGTTGAGGCATTGAAAGAAACAGCTTATCAATTTTTAAATGAACATCACGATTTAGAATATCTTGAATTCATGAATGAAGAAAATCTAGACGAAATGACAACAGCAGACGACCATACAAGAGTGTTTATAGCCTGCAAAGTTGGCGGAGTAAGATTAATTGATAATATTCTTTTGGGAGAATAATATCACTGAAAGTACAATTGTTTTAACAACAAATTCAGGATAAACTTTCATTATGGAGAAAAATTTAATTACTATTAAAAACTTATCTGTGGAGTACCAAACTAAAAAGGGAATTTTAGGAACTCCACAGATTGTTCATGCAGTAAATAACGTTTCACTTGATATAAAAGAAGGTGAAATTCTTGCAATTGCGGGGGAATCTGGGTGTGGGAAATCAACACTTGCAAAAACAATTATGAAGCTTGTAGAACCATCAAAAGGAGAGATTTTACTTAATGATAAAAACATCCTTACTCTTACAGGTAAAGAAGAACTAAAAGAGTTTTATAAACAAGTTCAAATGATTTTTCAAAATCCATATTCCAGCCTAAATCCTAAAATGAAAATTGGAGAAATTTTAAGAGAACCGCTTGAAATAAATACAAAATTAAAAAAAGATGAAATTGAAAAAATTGTAGAAGAAAAAATTTCAAAAGTAGGACTAGATAAAAATTGTCTAAAACTTTATCCACACGAATTTTCAGGAGGTCAAAGACAAAGAATTGCAATTGCCCGTTCACTTGTTCTTAATCCAAAATTCATCATTGCCGATGAGCCTGTAAGTGCTTTAGATGTTAGTATTCAAGCCCAAATAATTAATCTTTTAAAAGAATTAAAAGATGATTTCAATTTGACATTTCTTTTCATTTCTCACGATTTGAGTGTAATTAAATATCTTTCTGATAGAATTGCAATTATGTATCTGGGAGAAATTATTGAAATTGGAAAAACAGAAGAAATTTTTGCAGAACCGAAACATCCATACACCAAAGCATTGTTAAGCTCCGTTCCAGAATTGAATACAAATAATAATAAAGAAAAAATTCAATTACAAGGAGAATTACCTTCCCCGCAAAAACTTCCGGAAGGCTGTAAATTCCATACAAGATGCCCATTTGTTATGGATAAATGCAAGAAGGAAATACCTGACGAAATAGAATTCAGCACAACTCACAAATGTAAATGTTTTTTATATAACTAGCAAATTTTATTTTCACAGATTTTTAAAGAAATACTATGATAAACGTAAATTTAAAAATTAACCATGCAATGTCGCATTTACCTCTAAAAGCAGCAAAAGGAACAGCAAAACAAAGATTAGACAAAGCAATTTCCGCAAGTGATGAGTTTTTCGGGAATGTAAAATCTTTATACCTAAAATATGGAGGTATTACTCCAGAATTATTTGCAAAAACTCTAAAACACACAGCCAAAACTAAAGATATTCAAGTTTTCACAGAAGAACTTCCAGGGTTAAAAAGCAGCCATTTGTCATATAATTTCAATGTTGAAAATTCAACTCACGAAGGCTATGTTTTATTTCTCCCAACTGCAAGATACTCTGATAGATTCACAAAAGAAGGAGGAATTCCTAAAACAACCACTCCTTCATTTATGAAAACAGTTTTTTCTTTTATGAATAAAATATTTAACCCTAAAGTTGCAAAAAGAGAACTTACAGTCAATAAATATGATCACACAACCTTTAAAGATTTCTATCAACATAGCATTACAGGTACAAATAATTTTACTCAAAAAGAATTAAGTCAAGTTTTAAAAGGACTCCCAGCTCAAGAAAAAATAGACCTTTTACAATTTTTCAGATATAGCATGACTGAACAACTAAATGGAAATAGAATTGCTAACAAATGCAAAACAGACATGGATAGAAAGTTCAGAACTGACACACTAGAAAGAGTTCCGAAATTCAAAATAAAAGCCTTTGATTTTCCAAACAAAATTAAACTTGTAGAAGCAGAATTAGCTAAAATCTTGAAACAGGAAAGAGCAAACATCGCAAATTCTTAATTCTATGGTATAATCAAGCTATGGATAAAAAAGTTGTAACCACAAATAGAAAAGCTTTTCACGACTACACGATTTTTGAAAAATTTGTAGCGGGAATTGTTTTGACTGGAACAGAAATTAAATCCATTAGAAAAAATGCAATAAACCTAAAAGACAGTTTTTGTAAAATTGAAGACAACGAAATTTTTCTTTATAACTGCCACATTTCCCCATACGAACAAGGGAATAGATATAATCATAAAGCAGAAAGAACAAGAAAACTTCTTTTAACAAAAAAAGAAATTCTTAAAATGCACTCAAAAATTAAAAAAGATGGTTATACAATTGTTCCACTAGAAGTTTTTATAACAAAAGGATTTGCCAAAGTCGAAATAGGTCTTGCCAAAGGTAAAAAATTACACGACAAACGTGATGATATAGCAAAAAAAGACCAAAAACGAGAAATGGATAGAGCTTCAAAAGGGAAATATAACTACTAAATTCCCATAAAAAAAACCTGACTTCATTTGAAATCAGGGAAAAATTTGTAGGGGAAAAATTAAATTGGAGTTAAAATATAAAATAAAACTTGTTATGCAATGTGTAACATTTGTTTATTATATGCTGCAATAAAATTCATTTGCATAAATAACAAATCTGATTTATCAACAAATGGCTCTTGCGAAGCTGCAGGAACTGCATTTGTAACTTGATCTTTGTATAAATCTTTCAATTTACTATCAATTTTTTTTAAATTTGCAACTGCCATCTTAAAGCCTCTCTTATTTATTTATCTCTCTTGTATATATAAAGTATATACAAACTTTTAAATTTCAGTTTTGGATTAGTTTGTTACATATCTTTACATAAGAAAAAATTTTGTAATAAAATAGCAACTTCTCGTCGTAAAATGTTTTTATATACTTGTAGGGAAACAAGGAAGTAGAATACGCATGTCTGATACATCAATCAATCCAGTAAATATACCAAGTTTACAACCCAAAAACCAAGTAAACTTTCAACAAAATCCTAATGGAACACAACCTCCAATGCAAGGAGCAGGAAGCGAACAGATTAAACAATCTGTAGATAATTCTTATCTTGCAAATCGAGCAAAAGCATCCGAAGAATCAAATCCGGTTGCAACATTAGGACTTGGTACAGCCGCTTGGTTAGGAATTAACTATGGAATGGATAAGTTTAATCCAAAATGTGCAGGAGAATATTCCAAAAGCGTACTTGGCAAATTAGGAGCTATGGGAGATAAATTCTCAACCAAAACCAAAGTAGGTAGAGGAATTGAATCTGCTTTTGATTGGATAAACCAAAAAACATCAGCACTTGCAAAAAAAAGTAAAATAGCAAACGCCTTGAAAAATTTCTCTTCAAGACCGGAATGGGGACTTGTTAAATCTGCAGCCAAAGGTCCGGAAGGATTTTTAGCAAGTGATATTGAACAAGTTTTTCAATCATATATGAGCCCACTTACAGGCAGACAAGTTAAAATCTTCGGAATTCCATTAGGACCAAAAACAAATTACTATCAAGGTCTTGAACAATATGGGAAAATGACTCAAGATGAAATTAACAGTTTTGTTAAATCTCTAAAAGGTAAACCTTACGCTGAAAAAGCACTGGCTCTACAGAAAAAAGAACTTGAATTACTTGGAGCAGATTCAAAAATTGTTTCAAAAATTGAAGCTAAAACAGGGATGAAAGGACTTGAAAAACTTGCAAAAAGTTTAAAAGTTAAAAAACTAGGGTTTAAATCCTTAAGAGAATATAATGAACTAGCTGGGAAATATGTTGATAATACAGAAAAATTATCACAAATCTTGTCTAAAGCGGATAATATCAAAATTTCAGTTTGGAGAAGACCTGGGAAAATAGGGAAATTTATGAACTGGGCATTTGGAAGAACTGTCGAAACCTCAGAATGTAAGAACAAACTAACAGCAGTTTTAGGTCAAGGAAATACCACAAGACTAGGAAGAGCATTACCAAAATCTCTAGCGTGGTTCTTAGAAGGAACAACAAACAGATTTGCAGGAGGAAAACTTGCAGTAGCAATGCAGGCAGGAATCTTTGCAGATATGTTATATCACACCATTAAAGCCCCAAAAGGAGAAAAAGGTAAAACCTTTGCAGAAAGGTTTGTAAATGACTTCACATATTTCATTGCACTTTCTGCTGGAATTATGGCTATGCATAAAGTTGGAGGTTTAAAATACCTTGGACTTAAAGACAAAGCTGCAATTGAAGCATATAGAAAAGGAATTGAAGAATTTAAAGCAAAACACGCAGCAGGTCTATTAAATAACAAAAAAGCATACAAATTTGCACAAAAAAGACTTGATGTTCTTCTTGGCAAACAAAATGTCAAAGGATTTTTCAACAAATTATGCTTCAAAATTGGGAAAATAATTAACTTAGGGAACGAAAGAATTCCTGCATACAAATCAACAAGCAAAATGAATTTAAACTGGTTGAGAAAATGTGCAAATGGAAATATTTTAGGGGTTCCACTTAGATTTGCAATCCCAATGCTTATGATCTCACCTTTCCTTGCAAAACTAACAACTAAAACGGTACATAAAATCTTCGGAAAACCAACAAATTCAGTATTAGATGAAGATAAAGAACCTGAAGAAAATAAAAATCCTCAACAAGTTCAAGGTCAAAATCAACAACCACAGAATAATATTCCGGAAATAAACAAACCTCGACCTCCAAGAAATCCAAATCAATATGCGGATTCAAACTTGATTAAACAAAGAATCAACGCTATTAATGGACGTCCGGTTAATAGTACAAATACACAAACACAATCAACTTCAAGCAGTTCAACAACGCAAACTACAACTCAAACAACCGAAACTCCGGAAGGAGCAAAACCTGTTAATGAAAACGAAGAAAAAGAACCTGTAAGAACATATATTCCATCTCCGGTTGGAATGGTTCAACAATCTCAAGATATGAGCGGAATTAATCAAGCTATGGCTCAAGCAGATGCTGCCGAAAAATATGTAAACAGTGTTCTAAAAATGAATTAACAACTAGATTAGATTGTCAAAAGATTAAAAATATGATATAATAGAAGAAGCTCGGTATAGGCGTTAATTTTGTTCCTACATTTATATAAATAGGGAGAGTTAAC
>CAKUTL010000056.1 GCA_934692295.1 uncultured Candidatus Melainabacteria bacterium | reverse complement strand
AGCTAAAACAAACTACCAGCTTGCTTTTGTTACACCAGGCAACAAACCTTGGTGAGCCATTTTTCTTAAACAGATTCTGCACAAGCCGAAATCTCTATGAAAACCGTGAGGTCTGCCACAGATACTGCATCTGTTGTGTAGTCTTACTGTTGGGTATTTTCCGGCAGCAGCAAGTTTTTCTCGTCTAAGTTCTTTGTTAATCATCGCTTTCTTAGCCATGAATTTCTCCTATCTTGTACTTATTGTTTGTGACTACCTTTGAATGGCATTCCGAGAAGTCTTAACAATTCTCTTGCCTCTTCATCTGTTTCAGCAGTTGTGATAACTGAAACGTTCATACCCTTAACTAAATCTACTTCTTCATAAGTGATTTCAGGGAACAATGCTTGTTCTTTCAAGCCTAATGTATAGTTTCCTCTTCCATCGAAACTTTTTGGGCTGATACCACGGAAGTCTCTGATTCTTGGAAGAACTACGCAAATTAATTTTTGCAAGAAATCATACATTCTTTCGCCACGCAATGTTGCCATTGCTCCAACTGGCATTCCTTCTCTCAATTTGTATGAAGCGATTGATTTTTTAGCTTTTGTAACTACTGCGTGTTGTCCAGCAATTTTTGTTAATTGAGCTTCAATTGCTTCTGCAATTTTTGAGTTGTGTGAAGCTTCACCAACACCCATGTTCAAAACGATTTTTACTAATTTTGGAACTTGGTGATCGTTTTTGTAGCCAAACTTCTCTTTCAAAGCTGGAACTACGTCTTCAGTGTATTTTGTTTTTAAGTTTTTTGTTACTGTCATTTTTCTTTTCCTTTACTATTGGTATTAATGTCGCAACGAGTTGCACATTAAGCATCTAGTTGTTCACCGCATTTTTTGCAAACACGAACTTTTTTGCCATCGATAACTTTCATTTCTACTCTTGTAGCTTTTTCGCAAGCTGGGCAAACAATCATTACATTTGAAGAATCCAATGGAGCTTCTAATTTAATAAGTCCGCCTTGAATACCTGCTGCTGGTTGAGGTTTTTGAGCTTTAGTAACCATGTTAGCACCTTCAACAACTACTTTGCCTTTTACGGTGTCAACTTTTTTTACGTTACCGATTTTTCCTTTGTCTTTACCTGCAATAACTACGACTCTGTCGCTAGTTTTTACATGCAAGCTTTTTTTATCTTTGTTAGTCATTTTTTTCTCCTGGTTATTAACTTTCATGGACTGACCTTGTCGGCCTATTACATGTTCCACCCTCAAAAGTTTTCACTTAATCGGGGTAATCTACTTCTAAACTCACTTACATTCATTAAGAACTAGATTACTTCCGGTGCAAGAGAAACGATCTTCATATAACCTTTGTCTCTTAATTCACGAGCAACTGGTCCGAAAACACGTGTACCTCTTGGGTTGCCGTCTTTATTGATAATAACCGCTGCGTTTTCATCAAATCTGATAACTGAACCATCATTACGTTTGATGTCTGCTTTAGTTCTTACAATAACTGCACGTACAACTTCACCTTTTTTCACAGCCATATTAGGAGTCGCATCTTTTACAGAAGCAGTGATTTCATCACCTACTGCTGCAAATTTTTTATTTGAGCTTCCCATAACACGGATACATAACAATTGTTTTGCACCTGTATTATCTGCTACTTCTAGTCTTGTTTCTTGTTGTATCATTTTTCTTTCCTTTTAGTATTTTAATCTACTACGCTAGCCTCTCATTACTCTTTGGTAATGCTGCATTCTATCTTAGAAATCCCGAAAAGGGTTCGGGCTAAGATAGCCCGTGTTTCCACAAACTATCTAGCTTTTTCAACTACTTCTGCTACTGCCCAGCGTTTATCTTTTGACATTGGTTTTGCTTCAACAATTCTAACAATGTCGCCGATGTTGCAAACGTTTTCAGCATCATGTGCTTTGTAGTGTTTATTAGATTCCATAATTTTTTTGTATCTTGGATGTGGTTCATAATCAGCAACTTGAACAACAACTGTTTTGTCCATTTTATTACTAATTACCATTCCTTGTTTTTCTTTTTTAGGCATTTTGTACCCCTTTTTCTGTTATTATTGTTTTTGCTTGAGCGATAAGTTTTTTAGTTTTAGAAATACTTGCTGTATTTTCTAACTTATGAGTAGATAATTGCAATCTTGATTCTAATAATTGTTTTTTCCAATCAACAATCGCTGTTTGCAATTCTTCTACTGATTTTTCACGCATTTCACTTAATTTCATTATTTATTTTCCTTTATCTTAATCCTTACCTTATACCGACCTGTCGAGGTTTCGACTTTTTGTTAAGGAAGAACTTATTTTGCCTGTTCTCTTGGTTGTTCAACAATCTTAACTTTGATAGGAAGTTTTTGTGCAGCCAATTCTAATGCGTTAACTGCAACATTTCTATCGAAGTAATCAAGTTCAAATAGAATTCTATTTGGTTTAACAACTGCTACCCAGTATTCTACGTTACCTTTACCAGAACCCATACGAGTTTCAGCAGGTTTTGCAGTAATTGGTTTATCTGGGAATATTTTAATCCAAACGTTACCGCCACGTTTGATTTCACGAGTCATTGCACGACGTGCAGCCTCGATTTGACGGCTGGTAATCCAACCTGGCTCTAATGCTTGAAGAGCGTATTGACCGAATTCAAGTTTTGTACCTCTAGTTTCAGTACCTTTCATTCTGCCTTTCATCATTTTGCGGTATTTAGTCTTTTTAGGCTGTAACATTATATTTTGCTCCTATTATATTTTATACCTTACTTTGCATCTGATGTTGTTTCAACATTTCTGCTACGTCTTGGGCGTCTTGAACCCTTTTCAGAGTCTTTGCCACTTTTTAATTTAACGTTTTTGTCTGCTTTTTCGCCTGGCATTAAGTTGCCTTTGAAAATCCAAACTTTAACGCCGATTTTACCCATAATTGTATCAGCTTCTGCAAAACCAAAATCAACGTCTGCTCTTAATGTTTGAAGAGGAATTCTTCCTTCTTTAGCCCATTCAGAACGAGCGATTTCAGCACCACCTAAACGACCTGATACCATAACTTTGATACCTTGAACGCCTGATCTCATTGTTCTTTGCATAGCTTGTTTCATTGCACGACGGAATGCAATACGTTTTTCTAATTGTTGAGCAATATTTTCAGCAACTAATTGAGCATCAGCATCAATTCTTGCAACTTCAACAACGTTTATAATTACAGGTTTGCCAATGTATTTTGTTACTTCTTGACGAAGTTCATCAATACCTTGTCCGCCACGACCAACAACTATACCAGGTTTTGCTGTTACAACTGTGATTGTTGTGTTTTGTGCTTTTCTAGCGATCCAAATTTTAGATACACCAGCAGCGTATAGTTTTTTCTTTACGAATTTTCTAATTTTAGCATCTTCTGCTACAAATGTTTTGTAGTCTTTCCATTTTGCATACCAGGTGCTTGCCCAGTCTTGGATAATTCCTACTCTAAATCCGGTTGGATGTGTTTTTTGTCCCATTTTATTACTTTCCTATTTTGTTGTATCACTAACTACTAATGTAAGGTGTGATGTACGTTTCATTCTTGAATACATACGACCTTGTGCTCTTGTTCTTGCACGTTTGTATGTAACACTTTCATCAGCAAAGATTTGAGAAATCTTTAATGATTCTGGAGCTACGCCATATTGTTCACGAGCATTCGCTACGGCAGCCTTCAAGTTCTTTTCAACTACTCTTGCTGCAAAATAAGGCATAAAACGTAACATATCTTGAGCTTCAACAACAGCTTTTCCTCTAACTTCGTTGATTACTCTGCGAAGTTTTCTAGCTGTCATTTTTATATCTGTTTGTTTTGCTTTTGCTTCCATTTTTATTATCCTTTATTTAATAAATATCACTTTGGGATTTACTTACTAACCTCTTTTTGCAGTTTTATCAGAACCTGCGTGTCCTTTGAATAGTCTTGTTGGAGCGAATTCACCTAATTTGTGTCCAACCATTTGTTCTGTAATATAAACAGGTACGTGAGTTTTACCGTTGTGTACAGCAATTGTATGGTTTAACATATCAGGTACTATCATTGATGCTCTTGACCAAGTTTTGATAACTTTCTTTTCAGAGTTAGCATTCATTTTGTCTATTTTCTTTTGTAGAGCTTCTTCTACATATGCACCTTTTTTTAATGAACGTGCCATTTATTTCTCCTTTTACTTTTTTGTGAATTTGGGAAAGGGAGGAAAGTGATTTCTCACTTTTTCCCTCTACCTTAATTATCTAGATTTTTTTCTTCTTCTAACGATTAACTTATCAGAAGCTTTACCCTTCTTACGAGTTTTGTAACCAAGTGCTGGTTTACCCCAAGGTGTTTTAGGGTTTCCACCAGGACCAGTTTTACCTTCACCACCACCGTGAGGGTGATCGCAAGGGTTCATAGTTACACCACGTACAGTTGGTCTGATACCTAAGTAACGTTTTCTACCAGCTTTACCGATTGATAAGTTTTTGAATTCTGAGTTACCTAACATACCGATTGTAGCCATACATTCTTTTCTTACCATTCTCATTTCTGAAGATGGAAGTTTGATTGTTACATAGTTACCTTCTTTAGCCATAACTTGAGCTGCATTACCTGCTGCTCTTACCATAACTCCGCCACGACCTGGGTTTAATTCGATGTTGTGAACAATTGTACCTAATGGAATAAGTTCTAATGGAAGAGCGTTACCAGTTTGAACTGGAGCTTCTGGACCACTAACAATTACATCACCAACATTCAAACCTTCTGGAGTTAGAATGTATCTTTTTTCACCATCTGCATAGAAGCAAAGTGAAATTCTTACGTTTCTGTTCGGATCGTATTCAATAGTTTTAACTGTTGCAGGTACGCCGAATTTTTCTCTTTTGAAATCAATTACACGGTAAGTTCTTTTTACACCGCCACCTTTATGACGACATGTAATTCTACCTGTATTATTTCTTCCTGCTGTTTTATTCAATGATTTTAACAATGATTTTTCAGGAGTTGATGTTGTGATTTCTTGGTAATCACTTTTTGTCATGCCTCTTTGTCCTGGAGACGTAGGATTAATTTTTCTGATTGCCATTATTATTTTTCTCCTTTTGTTGGCTTTATCTTACTACTTTAGGGACATATGCCTTTTCGCCCCTTTGGGAACTCTAGGATTAAACTCCTACGAATTCGATTGGTTCGCCTTCGATTGTAACGATGGCTTTTTTAGAAGAATCTGTTCTTCCGAATTTATATCCCATTCTTTTTTCATGAGATGGCATATATACTGTTCTTACTTTTGTAACTTTTCTTCCTGGAAAAGCTAATTCAACAGCTTTAGCAATTTCGATTTTAGTTGCATCTTTTTTTACTTCGAAAGTATATTGTGCATTTTCTGTTGCTGCCACTGATTTTTCTGTAATTAATGATTTTTTAATTACGTCATATAGTCTTTCTGTTTCTTTACTCATTATTGTAACCTTTCTGTAATTTCATTTACAGCAGATTCAGTCATAACAACAAAATCAGCTTCCAATAAATCTTTCACATTTAAGTTTGTTGGTAATAAAAGTTTTACGCTTGGGATATTTCTAGCTGATAATTCAAGATTTTTGTTTTCTTCAGCTTTGAAATCTGCTACAACTAAAACTTTACCATTTACGTTCAATGATTTTAATGCACTAACCATCAATTTTGTTTTTGGTTCAGCAATTGTTGAGAAATCTTTTACTACAACAATTTGAGCTTCTCTAGCTGACAAAGCAGATCTTAATGCTAATTGTCTAGCTTTTTGAGGCATGTTGAAAGCATAACTTCTTGGTTTTGGTCCAAAGATTACACCACCACCAGCGAACAATGGTGAACGAAGAGAACCAGCTCTTGCTCTACCAGTACCTTTTTGTTTCCAAGGTTTTCTACCGCCACCAGCAACTTCTGCTCTTGTTTTAGCACAAGCACTGCCTTGACGAGCATTGTTCAATTGTCTTCTTAATGCTAAGTGCATTACGTGTAAATTAGGTTCAACACCGAAAACACTTTTTTCTAATGTGATTTCGCCTAATTTTTCTCCATTTGTACTTAATATTTCTTTTGACATTTTAATTTTCCTTTTAATTAACTATTTTCCGTTTAAGACTGCTTACCGCTTGCATATTTGCTTTATTTGGCACGACCAGCCGATTTTTAAGACTTGTCCTTGTCTATTATTAGCTTAGTTCCATTTAGTTCTTGTAGGAACGATTGTTACCAATCTACCTTCGCATCCAGGAACAGATCCTTTAACAAGAACTAAACCGTTAGCTGAATCAACTTTAACTAATTTCAATTTAGTAATTGTAACTCTTTCGTTACCCATGTTACCAGCCATTCTTTTACCTTTGATAACACGACTAGGAGTTGTACCTGCACCGATTGAACCAGGTTCTCTGTGGTTTTTAGAACCGTGAGCCATAGGTCCTCTTCCGAAGTTCCATCTTTTTACTGTACCTTGGAAACCTTTACCTATTGATTTACCTGTTACGTCAACTTTTTCAACATTTTCTAATACTGAAAGTTCAACTTTATCACCTACTTTGTAATCTTGCGGGTTTTCAACTCTGAATTCTTGAAGATGTCTGTAGTTTGATAAGTTATTTTTCTTGAAATGACCTAATTGAGCTTTTGTCAAGTGTTTTTCTTTAGCTGCAACTGTACCAACTTGGATAGCATTATAACCATCAGTTTCAACTGTTTTAACTTGAGTAACAACAGTTTCGTCAACTTTGATAACTGTTACAGGGATAGCCAAACCTTGTTCGTCAAAGATTTGAGTCATTCCAACTTTTTTTCCTATTACACCTAGTGTCATATTCTACCTTTCTTGCTCGCTCGTGTCCGTAATCACAAGGATTATCCTCGAGTTTGCATTTTCTCTTGCGAGCGCTACTTTGCTTACTGTTCTTTTACCTCTTTTGAAGGACTTTCACCTTCCACCGCCTACTTGCCCAGAACTCGGACAATGACGGGTAGTAGATCACATTATTTATGCATAATGCTTATTCAATTTTCATTTAGCAGGAATCTCCGCAACTATCTTGCTTCGATGTCAACACCTGCCGGTAAATCTAATCTACGTAACTCATCCATAGTTTGTTGAGTCGGTTCGTAAATATCGATAATGCGTTTATGAGTTCTCATTTCGAAGTGTTCACGAGATTTTTTATCAACGTGTGGTGAACGCAATACACAATAGATACGTCTTTTTGTAGGTAAAGGAATAGGTCCAGCTACTTGAGCGTCTGTTCTTTTTGCTGTTTCTACGATTTTTTCAGCAGATACATCAATTAGTTTGTGATCATAAGCTTTCAAACAAACTCTGATTCTGTTTTTCTTAGTGCTGTTAGCCATTTGAATTCCTTTTTCTTTTTCTATGTACTACCTTGTGGAACCATTGCAACGTTGTAAATACAAGCCACAACTTATTTTTCCACTCTTGAAGTTCGCTATTTAAAATATTTCGGATATTTTACTACTATACTTCAAGCATATATATCTTAGGATAAACAAAACATAGTGTCAACCGTGCTTTCCCATGTTTGTTTACTTTTGTTACAATAAGATTTTAAAGACAAATTGTAACAATTTTTACATTATTCTGAGAATAAATTATTTAATGAATTTCTTAAATTAATTTCATTATCTACAATTTTTTCAGAATTATTTACAAATTTATCAGCTTCCCTCATATTTGCAGGAAGAACATCGATTGGATGAAGTTCTCTGAAATTAAATTTTTTGAAATACATTTTAACTGAAGAACTAAGATTAAAGAAGAACATTCTAATTTTTGAAGCACCGGCTTTTTCTAATTCTTCTTTACGTTCGTCAATTTCTAATTGTGTTTCTTCTAATTTTGAAAGAGGGTAATTGCCTTTTTCAGGAAATTTCTTTACTCCGCCATTTTTATCAAGGAATTGTTTCCCTTCCTGAGATTTTGCAACAATTTTGATGGAGTTGTCTGCACCCATTTCCATATCAAAATGAACATCTCCTGCATGACTTCTAATAAAATCATTAGAGGCAGCTATTGCATGTCTAGGGTCTTCGTGTCTTGTAATATATTTTGCATACTTGTCAATATCAACAGGCTTGCGAAATGCCATTCCAAAATTTGGAGCAACATTTGGGGTATTGTTTTGAACTTGCATTATTTTTCCTTTCAAATTTTATCTGTTCATGAGTTACAAAGCTCGTGAATTTATTTTTTGCTAGTTGATAAGAATGCAAATTTACAGAACTTAAAATTAGGTCAGCTTAATAAAGCTGACCTGCAATATTTTATCCAATTGAGATTTTATAGTGTTGCTTTTATTTGTTCAATTTTATCAAGAGAATCACTTTCCATATAAATTCTCAAAAGCGGTTCTGTACCGGATGGGCGAACTAAAATCCATGTTGTTCCATCTTCCAAGTACAACTTAACACCATCTTTAAAATCTTTTCTTAAAATCTTTTGCCCGATAATTTCTTCCATCGCAGAGAATTTATCTAAAACCGGTTTGATTTCCTCAACACTTTCCAAACGTTTATCTACTCTTGTATTATGGAATGAGCAACCAACAAACTTTTCTAAATCTCTCTGCATTTGGACTAAAGATTTTCCTTGATAAGCCATTGCCTCTAAAACCAAAAGATTAGCTAAAATACCGTCTTTTTCAGGGATATGACCTTGAATACTCAAACCTCCGGATTCTTCACCAGCAATAATAGGATTGTATTTTCTCATTGCAGCCCCGACATGCTTGAACCCAACAGGAGTTTCAACAACTTCAACACCAAGTTTTTGAGCAACAATATCAAGCATTAAACTTGCACCAACAGTTTTAACTAAACAACCTGAATATTTTTTATTTATTTTCAAGTGCATTAGTAAAATTGCGATAATTTCATTAGGTGTAACATATTCGCCATTTTCATTGATAACCCCGAACCTATCAGAATCCCCGTCATTTGCAAATCCAACATAATTATTATGAGCTTTTACATAATCAATCATTTCTGACATATATTGAGGTTTTGGCTCGGGCATACCACCACCGAAATTCGGATCATGGTACATATGAATACTGTCATATTCAATCCCATTATCTGACAACAATTTATCAAAATAGCCAATACTTGCAGCATACAAACCATCAAAAATTATTCTCTTTTTCATATCTTTAATTTTTGAAAAATCAATAATTTCTTTTATTCGTTTGAAATAATTATTAGAAAAATCTGTATAAATCAATTTTCCTTTTATATGAGAATTGAAATCTTTGCCCAAATTGGAAACAATTTCATCTGTAATTTCAGATGTTGCAGGTCCTGCATAATCAGGAATGAACTTTATTCCCAAATATTCTGGAGGGTTATGAGAGGCAGTAAACATTACTGCACAAGCATCAAGAAATTGAGCATTATACGCTAACACTGGGGTAGGAATAACCTTGTCACTATATAAAACTTTGAAACCTAAATCGCTAAGAATTTTTGCACATTGCATAGAAAA
>CAKUTL010000055.1 GCA_934692295.1 uncultured Candidatus Melainabacteria bacterium | reverse complement strand
CAAATCCAAAGCTTTAAAGGGCATGAACATGCTGAACAAAACAATTTGAACACAAAACAGAAAGCAACAATTCTTGCATCTTCTGCTCTTGGCATGACCCCTGTTATCGCAACTCTAGCACATAGAAAAGGGTTTTCTTTAAATCCTGTAAGAATTGCCAAAACTCCAATTAAAGATTGGGCAATTTTTAAATATTCTCCAAAAGGTAAATATATTCACTTTGGACCAGCTGAAATAATTGCAACAGCAATTGGTTCTGTTGTCGGAGGATTTATTGGTGGTTCAATTGTGGACAAAGACAATATTAGTGCTAAAAAACGTGAAGTGGTAAACCAAGTACTAGGAAATGTCTTAGTTCCAGTAGGTTGCGTTGGTGGCGGAGCAAAATTATATAACAAATTTGCTAATAAAATTGAATCTATAATTCCACAAATCAAAAGCCCTAAAAAATCTGCTCAAATATTTAATAAAGTTTTAAAAAGTGTTCCAAACGGAGTATGTACTCTTGGTCTTTTAGGTTTGGGATTATATTTAGGTAACAAGGTTTCAAACTTCTTGAATGAACATATTTATCACAAAAAAGTAGATAGAAATATGAAATTCACAGACTGTGCACCTCACGTAGATGATGTATGTATGGCAGTATCTATGATGAACGAAGATTCACCTTTTGCCGCAAAATTGGAAAGAGTTATACCGCTTGCATTACTTGTTCCAGGCTACGAAACAGGTACAGCAAGAGAACATTAAAAATAAACCTAATAAAACCGACACACAATAAACACAACAAAAAAGAAGGATTTTTAAGTCCTTCTTTTTTGTTGTTTGCGTATGATTTATTTTATCTTAAAAATTCAAAGTTCTAAGAGTTTGAACTGTTTGAAACTTACTTATTTCTTTTAAATATTGTTCTAATGCTTTATGACCATTATAAATCTCATTAGAAACAGAAGCATAACGGCTTGCTTCTAAAAATTTTAATTCTTTTACTCTAATTAGCAAAATATTATCAGAATCTGCTCTCAAATTTTCGTCTTCAGAACTAGACCATTTTTGCAAAAGAGCTAATTCATCATACATTTGTTTCATTGTAGTAAATTCAAGAATATTGAAATCATATTTTTCTAACAAAGATTTTTCTACATTAGAAATTCGACTCATACATGCTTGAAATTTAAAAACTTTTTTTATAATCAAATAATTATCTGCAATTCTCTTATGAGAAGCTGGTACATTATTTTTTGCCAAAAGAGCAGCAAAAGAACGAGATGTAAAAGTATCATTTTCATTTGAAAAAGCACTTCTGGATGTTAAATCGAAAGTTGATTTATTTTCATTCATTTGTTCTAACATTCTTCCTCCGAATATAGAAAAATAATAGAATAACGAAACAAATTTGTCATGGGGTTTTGTCAATTTATTTACATTTGTTAAAAAATAGGAAATTTTAGGAAAGATTATACTAACTAAAACCAAAGCATACTCAAACTTACAGCCTATTTTGATTTTATTAAAAAATACAACATAGCATGTTGACTTTTAGATAAATAAACTTAAATAAAACATGGAAAAATCATACGAAAGTATGACCAACAAAAAACCAAATTATGTTAAAAATATAGTGTATAATATCAGGCTTGAAGGTAATTTAACAAAAATGGGATTGAGTTTAAACAACATATACCAAAGACCGTATGTAAAACCAGATAGACAATCAACGGTAAAAAAACGTGAAGAAGATGAAAAATCTTCTGCCACCAATGCCGAACGTCAACAGGAGTCAAATCAAAACTCTCAAAGCAAGGGATTACAATACGTTGAGCAAAAAACAACTCCTAAATACACCCCAGCCTATGAACAAAAGTTTAACTTGGCATCAAGTGCATACAGCAATGTAAACATCAACAACTCAAATGCTCAAACAAATGCCAATTATTCTCCACAATCAGTACAAAAAATTAATCCTGCTACTCAAAATCAAATTGATAGTAAAATCAATATTGCTCAAATTTTAAAAGATTTTAATAATACTGCAATTGCTATTGGCACACCTGACGATTTGAAAGAAGAAGTAGATGGTTATCTTGCTTTAATCGATAAACAAGTAAAAAAAGATAATCCGAATGTAAAACTTATCAAATCAAATCTAAAAAATGCCTCTACAATTTTAGACAAACACATTTCTGAAACTCTTCAAAAAGAATCAAATGTTGTAGAAAACTGGGTTGATACTCTTTTCATGCAACAAATTGATTTTAAATATAATGAAGATGACATTAATGAAAGATTTTTGGTTAAATTTCCAGATGGTTCAACAAGTCAAACCAAAAGACAAGAAGAATTACACGAAACAGCACAAACAGAAGAAGTTCCAGAAGCCGTTAAGGAAGAAAATTCTAATGTAATTCCAATTTCCGTTGCAGGACAAACAAAAGCTACAAAAATTCCGCAAGATAAACAATTAAAATCATTATTTATCCAAGCTAAAAAATATGCTTATGCAAATGATCCTGAAAAAGCAATCAAATCATTCGAACAAGCACTAAATAGAGCAATGGAAATTGATGATACTGAAACTTCTGGAAAAATTTATTATGAAGTTGGAAAAATTTACGATGACCATGACTACTTGGCACAAGCTCTAAAAAGTTACAATCAAGCAGCAAAATTGTCCAATGATGAAAACGTAAAAACAAAAGCACATTATTCAATGGCCCAAATTTACGACGATGTAAACCAAATTACACCGGCACTTGATCATTATATTTCAACGGTATCTTTTGCGGGAGAAGCCGAAAATCTTCCAGCACAATCAGCATCCCTAACCAAAATCGGAAATATCTATACTGATATGTATGACAAAGAAGCATTTGATTATTACGAAGTTGCGTCAAATTTAGCAAATGAAACAAAAAATTATAACCTTAAAGGATTTGTAGCATCAAATATCGGCGAAGCACATACAAAATTTGATGAACCTGAAAAAGCATTAAAATCCTATTCACAAGCAGTAAAAAATTACACAACCGCAGATTCTCAAGGCAAAATTGCCCAAAACTACGTTGCAGCGGCTGACATTATGGTTGAATTTAACAACTTAAATAAAGCATACACTTTGCTTTCGAAGGCTCAAAAACATGCCCGCCAAACAGAAAATATAAACTTGATGAATGACATCAATACAAAAATGCGTCAATTATCTGCACTTAATGTAAAATAAATTTTTTATAAACAAAGAGCCAGTCATTTGACCGGCTCTATTAATAAGCATTGTGAGTAAAGTGAAATTCTATATAATCTTATAAACTAGGCAAACAAAGTATCTAATACACCTTGATTTTGGCTAAAAAATGACTCCATATGTCCAGTTGTCATTGTATTTCCAACTTCTTTAAAGGCTACCTCTGCTCCTTCTTTAACTTGAGCATAATTTGCCATTTGAATATAACGAACAACTTTCGCTTTGTCAGTCTTTGGAAGTTCTACATCATTTACAATTTGTTGTGCTGCTTTAACATCTTCTGTTCCATCGACTTTTCCAGTCAATGATAATCCCATTGCGTTTCTGATATTTGTGCCGTATTTATCAAGATAATCACCTAGATTACCAGCTTTAATTGACGCTTTCATATCTTTGTAATCAGATCTTGATAATTTAAAACTATCATCAGCTTTATCAGCCGCCTTTAATTCTTTTTTAATAGCACGCCACTCTTTACGTGTAATGCCATAATCATTGTTGTTGAAACTGATACCCATTTGTTCGAATCTCCTCTTGTACTCACTTACTCTGTGATAAATTTCTTTTTTTTAATCAATCATTTTTGATTTTCCATCTCGTATATATATAAAGTATTTCGTCTTTAAATAATTGCCAAAATGGGATCAATTGTTAAGAATTCTTAATATATAAAAATTTATTAGCTTATATATAAGGTTTTGACACTAATTATACCCGAATGGCTAATAGCAATATGGCTAACTAATGATAAGATTGAAATTATAGAAAGGACTGAAAACAATTGAGTAATACGGAATTAGACAAAAAAGAAATTATGGCAAAACTTACGGATAGAGAAATTGAAGTCTTGCAATATGTAATTCAAGGTAAAACAAACAGGGAAATTGCAGAAATTTTGACGATAACACACCACACCGTTAAAGCTCACGTTGCATCTATTATCAGAAAAATAGGTGTTAAAAACAGACTTGATGCTGCTTTATTAGCGGTTACAAAAGGTGTTGTTAATCTTCATCAAGACTAAGAACAGCCATAAACGCTTCTTGTGGAACTTCTACACTTCCTACAGATTTCATACGTTTTTTACCTTTTTTCTGTTTTTCAAGAAGTTTACGTTTACGGGAAATATCACCACCATAGCATTTAGCAAGTACGTTTTTACGCATTGCTTTAATGTTTGTTCTGGCAATAACTCGACCGCCAACAGCAGCTTGAATTGGCACTTCAAATAACTGCCTTGGAATAATTTCTTTCAATTTTGCAGTTAATTTTTGTCCAACATAAAATGCACTATCTTCATGGCAAATTACAGACAAGGCATCGACAACTTCCCCTGCAAGCATAATATCAAGTTTCACAAGATTAGAACGTTTATATTCACTAAATTCATAGTCTAAACTTGCATAACCTTTTGTACGAGATTTTAATTGATCATAAAAATCGGTAATAACCTCACTCAACGGGATTTCGTAAGTCAAATCAACACGAACCTTATCCAGATAGGTCATATTCTTAAAAATACCACGTTTTGATTGAGATAAATCCATTAAAGTTCCAACAAATTCGTTAGGAGTGATAACTTGAACTTTCACATAAGGTTCTTCAATATAATCTCTATATTGAGCTGCAGGAAGATTTGACGGGTTATCAATCTCTACAACTTCTCCATTAGTTTTATGAACCTTATAAACTACAGATGGTGCAGTTGTAACAAGAGAAAGATTATATTCTCTTTCCAAACGTTCTTGAGCAATTTCCATGTGAAGCATGCCCAAAAATCCGCATCTAAACCCGAAACCCAAAGCACTTGATGTTTCCGGTTCAAAAGTAATACTGCTATCATTAAGTTTTAGTTTTTCTAACGCTTCTTTCAAATCGCCATAATCTTCATTATCCACCGGATACATACCTGAAAAGACCATTGGCAATGCCTCTTTATAACCAGGAAGAGCTTCTGTTGCAGGATTTTCAACATTTGTAATCGTATCTCCAACAAAACGAGTTAACTCTTTAATAGAACCTGCAAAATATCCAACATCTCCACAAGTCAATTTTTGAACAGGTTTTCTCGCCGGTGTTTGATAACCAAGTTCAACAACTTCATATTCCTTGCCTGATGCCATAAATCTAACCTTATCTCCAACAGAAATATTTCCATCAACAACTTTAAAATAACAAACAGTTCCTAAGTACTGATCGTACACACTGTCAAAAACCAATGCTCTTAATGGTTTGTCAGAATTATCAACCGGAGCAGGGATATAATTTACAACAGCTTCCAAAACTTCATCAATACCAACACCTGTTTTAGCACTAACAGGAATTGCCATAGAAGCATCAATACCTAAAATTTCTTCAATTTCTTGTTTTACACGTTCAACATCAGCAGATGGAAGGTCGATTTTATTAATTACAGGAATAATTTCCAAATTTTGCTCAATCGCTAAATAAACATTTGCTAAAGTTTGAGCCTCAACACCTTGAGTTGCATCAACAATTAATAATGCTCCTTCACAAGCTGCAAGAGAACGTGAAACTTCGTAAGAAAAATCTACGTGTCCGGGAGTATCAATTAAGTTCAATTCATAATTTTTACCGTCAGAAGCAAGATAATTCATTCTTGCAGCATTCAACTTAATAGTAATACCTCTTTCACGCTCAATATCCATTGAATCAAGCAACTGCTCTTGCATATCACGTTGAGCAACAGTACCTGTTTTTTCAAGCAATCTATCAGCAAGTGTTGACTTTCCGTGGTCAATGTGAGCTATTATACAAAAATTTCTTACGTTTTCTCTAGTTTTCATAATTTTAATTATATATAAAAAAAAATAGTTGTAAAATAAGATATAAAGTGATAAAACAACCAAATAAAAATTTGGACAAGAATTACTTACCCCATATTTTCATACTTCAAATTTTAAACTTTATCTTTTTCATACAATTGGCTAATGAATCCTAAAATTTTATTACCCTTATGTACTCTAATAGTCTAATGGTATATTACCTAAAAATCTATTACCCACTTAGATAATTTTCGCACTAAAAAACCGGCTAAAAAAGCCGGTATTTGAATGTTTTAATGAGATTAAGATACTCACAAAGGTTACACAAGACCTAAAACTTTTTTGTACCAAGAGAAAGATTCTAACTCAGTACCATTAAAAGTTGTCTTTGTGCATTGATTTTTCAAGTAGGTTTCGAATTCATCGGTAAATTTAGATTTTACCTTTTTAACCTCTTTGTCTGAAATTACTGTTGACATAAACACACTCCTTTAAAATTATTATAAGGTTGTAAACATCTCATATATTATACCACGAAATACATGATTTCTCTAGCTATAAACCAACATGCCGGAAATTTTTGCTAGTATATTTGGTTTTTATTTGTAAAATTTTGTTAAGTATTTTTGTTTAATTAATTATACATTATATTAAGAGAAAATATTGCAAAATTTTTGTATATTTATGCTAATATTTCTTTATACTACTCAAAAGCAAAATTATCAAAAATATGATAAAATCATTAAAAAAGATAGAATGTATAAAATTTGACAACTAGAGTAGCAAATAGCAAAATATAGTTAAAACATTTTATACAAAGGTAATATTTTATAGAAATATGCGAAGGAAGTAATATGAAAATCAGAAAGCAACTTTTAACCACTATTTTGGTATCTGCATTAGCATTCAGCTCACAAGCAGTAAATGCTCAAATGACTCCGGAAGCAACCGCTTTATACCAAGAAGCATGCACAGCAGAACACCAACAAGACTTGAAAGATGCAATCTCTAAACTTGAAAAAGCAATTGAAGTATCAGGTGGAGATGCAATGCTTTATACTAAATTAGCAGGGATTTATTCTGAAATTGACCAATACGACAAAGCATTAGAAAACTATAAAAAAGTTACTGAGCTAAACCCAGATGATGCTTTTGTATATATTAGTATTGGTAGCATCTACGAAAACCAAGGAAAATATAAAGAAGCCCTAACAGCATACAACAAAGCACTTGATATTTTCCCTGAATACAAATTTAACTATTACAATATCGCAAATGTTCAATATCAGTTGAGAAATTATAACGAAGCAATCAAGGATTATAACCTATTCCTTGATACATACGCACAACATGCAGAAGCAAGAGAAAGTTTAGCTGCATCATATTACGCAATAAAAGATTATACAAACGCTTCTAAACAATATCAAAGAATTTATGAAAAAAATCCAGAATCATTTAAAAATTACTCAGAATACGGAATTTCACTATTAAATACTGATAGCTCAGAAAAAGCGGTTGAAATGCTAGAAAAAGCAATTGAACTTGATCCTGATAATAATGCAGCCCATTTGGGACTTGCTCAAAGTTATCAAGATTTAGGTAAAAATGATATGGCGTATGAGCAATACCAAGTTGTTTTACAAAAAATTCCTAACCTAAACACTGTAAGACTTGATTATGCAAACTTGCTTGCTGATATGAATAAAAATACAGAAGCAATTACACAATACAATATGTATATCAAAGCATTTCCTAACGATATAAACGGATACAAAAACCTAGCAGCCGTTTATAAAGAAGTTGGGAATTACGATAAAGCAATTGAAAATTATTTAGTTGCAATTCAAAAAGATGCGGACAATATCGACCTTAAAAAAGAAATTGCAAATTGCTATCACAACAAAAAAGATTACCAAACAGCATTAAAATACTACAATGAAATTCTTGCTGCCCAACCTGATAATCTTGATATTAAATCAAATAAAGCAATTGCACTCCATGCCTTAAAACAATATGATGAAGCAATTTCTTTGTACCAAGAACTCTTAACAACAAAAGATGACAAAACAATTAAAAATAACCTAAATGATGCACTTGTTGCAAGAGGTCATGAACTTGTTGATAAAGGTGATAATGCCAAAGCTATTGAAGATTTTAAATCTGCAATCAAAGGTGGATATAGTGATGGTTATGTATATTATGGATTAGCAAAAGCATATAGAGCTGAAGGAGAAAATACAAAAGCATCCGAAAACTATGAAAAAGCTATTTCTATAAATCCTGATAAAACAGTATATTCTGCAGAGTATAGTGATTTCATCTCTTCACTTTATACCCCAAAAGTTAATATAGACAATACCGGAAACAAAGTTCTACCAACAATCAGTTTATCAATGGATAATAATAATGAACAAAATGTTTCCTCTACAGAAAAAACACCTGCTGTTGTTAAAACATCAAACGTAACAATTAAACAAAATGAAGACTTTATTGCAGAAGGGGATAAAAATTACAAAGCAAACAACTATGATGCAGCAGTGAAGAATTACCAAGATGCACTGCAACTTGTTCCAAATGATGCAGTTACACTTTTAAAAATTGGAAATATTTACAAAATCAAAGAAGATAATACAAAAGCAGTTAACTTTTATCAAAAATCAATCATCGTTAACCCTGACTATACCGATGGATGGTTTAATTTAGGACTTGCGTACGCAAACGAAAATAACTTAATTGAATCTCAAAAGAGTTTTGAAAAAGTTATTTCTTTAGATTCTGATTATAACTTTGGATACGCTTATTATGCCCTAGGCAAAGCTTTTGAACACCAAGGTAAAAAAGCCGATGCAATCAAAAACTACAAACTATTTATCAAACACAACAACGACAAAGAAATGATAAATACTGTTCAAGCAGAAATTAAACAGTTGCAGTAATTTTGTTGGAGAAAATATTGTTTTTGAAAATAGCTAAAAAATCTTTAATAATTTTTTTAATGACAATATTTCTAACATTGTTCACTTGTGCATGCAATAATGAGCAATCACAGATTTTGTTCAATAAATATCCATTTTCAACAGAAACATTGCACTCCACATCAAATATATTCAAACCAAATGAAAGAATATATTATTTGGTAACCCTTCCAAAACCTGTTGTAACAAAGAAATTATTTATTCAAGTTGTAAAAACAGATGGGAAAACTATTGCAGGAGATTCCGCTGACAGACTAGGCTATGACTTAGTTTGGTCAAGACATGTAAAACTAAAAGATGAACAAATATACTACTTTACCGATTATGTAGTTTTTAATGAAATTGGGGTTTATATAATGAAAGTTTATTCCAAAGACAACCCAACAAAAATTTTGACATCATCTCAATTTTATGTGAGAAATTAAATAGGAGAATTAAAAAATGATTAAAGATAAAGCACTTACATACTTCAACAATGGATACTCATGCTCAGAGAGTATTGTAAAAGCCGCAATTGATGAAGGTTTATG
>CAKUTL010000054.1 GCA_934692295.1 uncultured Candidatus Melainabacteria bacterium | reverse complement strand
TATAATTTAATTATGAATGACAAATTGAAAGAAACTTTAAAACTTCTGCCATCGCTTCCTGGTTGTTATATTTACTACAATTCAGATAACGAAATTATCTACGTTGGAAAAGCTAAAATTCTTAAACGTCGTGTTATGTCATATTTCAACAGAAAACATCACGATAGCGTTAAGGTTAATATTTTAGTTTCTCAAATCGACCACATGGAATACATCATTACAAATACAGAAGTCGAAGCCCTTATCTTAGAAAGTCATTTAATCAAAAAACATAAACCTAAATACAATATTTTATTGAAAGATGACAAAAAATATCCTTATTTTTTAATTACGAATGAAGATTTTCCAAAAATATCAATAGTTAGAAAACGGAACATGAACCCCGAAAAAGGTAAATATTATGGACCTTATACAAATATTCGTGCAATGCACTCAACTCTAGATTTTTTGAAAAAAATATTTCCACTAAGGCAATGCAAAACACCAAAATTTTCATCAAGACCTTGCCTATATTATCACATTGGGAAATGTCTTGCACCTTGCCAAAACCTTGTAACAAGTGAAGAATATAAAGCAATTGTCCATCAAGCAGAACTATTTTTATCTGGGAAACAAACAGAGTTAATGAAACAACTGATGGAACAAATCCAAAAATATTCTGACTCAGAACAATTCGAAAAAGCCGCTCGACTTCGTGATAGCTATTTCGACCTCCAAAAAACACTGGAAAAACAAAAAGTAGTTTATGAAAACACCAAACTTAACGAGGACATTATTTCTTTAATTCACGAGGACGGAATTCTCGCTATCGTTATTATGATGATTAGGGAAGGACGCTTAATCGATAAAAAAGACTTTACCTATGAAGTTGAAGATGAAGATAAAACAGAATTTTTTGCAACATTTTTCAAGGAATACTACAACACTTTATCCTTAGAGTTCCCCGACAAAATTGTATCTAATGAGCTTGAAGCCGTTGGAGACAAAGCATTATATGAAGAATGGTTAAAAATAATTTCTGGTAAAAAAGTTAAAATTAGTTACGGAAAATCTACCCAAGGAAAAGAACTCCAAACTCTTGCAGATAAAAATTGCCGAGTAGTAATTGATAACGCAAAATTATCCAAAATGTCTAAAATCAATGAAGATTTTAACAATATTGGTTCGTACCTAAAAGAAAAACTACATCTAAATAATTTTCCACATCGAATGGAATGCTATGATATTTCACACATCCAAGGAACAAATACTGTTGCCTCAATGGTAACATTTATCAACGGATTGAGTAAAAAATCTGAATACAAAAAGTTTAAAATTAAATCAACTGAAGGCAAACCAGACGACTTTTTATCAATGAAAGAAGTTCTTACAAGGCGACTTGTTCACCTTGGAGATAAAGGCTGGGACAAACCAGATTTAATCATCATTGATGGAGGTAAAGGACAACTATCTAGCGTTATGCAAATTGTAAAAGAACTCGGCGTAAAAGGAATTGATTTTGTCAGCCTTGCAAAAAGACAAGAAGAAGTTTTTCTACCAAACCAATCTCAATCTATTCTTCTCCCTCGAGAATCTAGTGCCTTATTCCTTATTCAAAGAATAAGAGATGAAGCTCATAGATTTGCAATAACCTATCACCGAAAATTGCGGTCAAAAACTGAAATTAAAGAAAATGGAAGAATTGATGAATAAATTATTAGGTTTATTTACCTAATCGATACATCGACTTTAAGTACGATTTCAAATCTTTTTTTATCTCATCAACGGTTTCAGTACAAACCTTATTCTCTTCAGATCCTTCTTCAACATCTGCCTCAACATCATAATCTGAATCATCTTCTTCAATATCCTCGCCTTCAATAGGAATTCCATCCACCGGCATTGCCATATCAAGAAGATTTCTAAATTTCTTTTTCTTCTTAGGGGCTTCACGCTTTACTTCATCCGCTTCACCTTCTTGCGAAATAGCCTTGTCTTGCTCCTCAGCCTTAACAAGTTCACCTAAAGAAATCCATATTTCTTTCAAATCTGAAATTACAGTACTGTTCGCAATCCATTTTCTAACATACTTTTCATCCGGACCAAGCCCGCCATCTGTCTTAGTCCCTTCTGCAATATTAAACACCGCTTCAGAAATTCCGATACAGACAATAGCATGCGGATAAGAGTACCTTGTATCCATTTTGATTTTTAAATTATTATACTTAGTTACGTTTAAATTGGCAGAGTTGTGTGAATCCTCTTGTTGTTTAATAATTGATTCTTGTAATTTTATGGCTAATTCATGAAGTGTTTTCATCTTAACCTCCTAGTTTTTTTACTTTATGTTACCACTATTTTTGCGAGAATCAAGTATATTACCTTTCATTTTTAATAATCTTTTTTGCTGTTTTTCACGTTTTGCTTTATCAATACCGGTACCGGTCATATCAACGTTTAAATCCTGATTTGAAGATTCTGAGCGTCTTAAACGAATAGAAGCAGAAGATTTTTTAGTTGAATCATCTTCTTGTTCAGCGGCAATAGCTTCTCGAATAATATTCCAATGAGCTTTCAATTCACTATTAATATTTACTCTTTCGCTCCATCTTTTCACATAAGCATCTTCTGTGCCAAGTCCGCCATCAAGTTTCTTTCCATCAGTAATAGAAAAACAAGCCTCCGAAATTCCAATACTTACAAAGAAATGAGGATCCCTACAACGCTTATAATCCATGAAAACTTTTAAATTGTTATATCGATAAGCATAAGATTTTGTATCTCCATACTTATCGGACATTACATTTATTAAAAATTCAGTTAAACTATTATCAAATTTTGATATAGAACGAGTTGTTGCCATTTATATTTCATCCTTAATTAATTATTTAAACTATGAATAGGAGCAGGAATTCGCCCACCTCTATTAACGAACTTAGCTGAAGAAAGTTCATTTACAGGCATAATTGGAGCTTCTCCCAACAATCCACCATATGAAATATAATCTCCAACTTTTTTACCCGCAGCAGGAATTACCCTAACTGCTGTAGTTTTTTTATTTATCATTCCAATTGCCATTTCATCAGCAATCATGCCGGCAATTGTACTTGATGGGGTATCTCCAGGAATTGCAATCATATCAAGTCCAACAGAACAAACAGAAGTCATTGCCTCAAGTTTATTGAAAGTCAAATAACCCTTTTCAGCCGCCTCAATCATTCCGGCATCTTCAGAAACAGGAATAAATGCACCTGACAAACCACCAACGTGAGAACTTGCCATAATTCCGCCTTTTTTAACAGCATCATTCAACATTGCAAGAGCTGCTGTTGTACCATGAGCTCCAGCATGTTCAAGTCCCATAGCTTGGAAAATTCCGGCAACACTATCACCTGGGGCAGGAGTTGGAGCTAAAGATAAGTCAATTACCCCAAATGGAATATCTAATCTTTTTGCCAATTTTCGCCCTACAAGTTCCCCTGTTGAAGTGATTTTATATGCAATTTCTTTAATTTTGTTCGCTAATTCACTCATATCTGCACCTTCAGGCAATGCTTCTACTGCGGCTCTTACAACTCCAGGACCGGAAACCCCGACATTCAAAGCACATTCAGGTTCACCCATTCCACAAAAAGCTCCTGCCATAAATGGATTATCCCCAGGAACATTACAAAATACAACAAGTTTTGCGGCACCAATGCTATCTTGGTCCTTTGTTAATTCTGCTGATTTTTTGATAATTTCTGACATTTTTAAAACAGCATCCATATTTATACCGGCTTTTGAAGATGCCAAATTTACTGATGAACAAACCCTTTCGGTTTTAGCTAATGCTTCCGGAATACTTTCAATCAGAAGATTATCACCCTTTGTACAACCTTTTTCTACAAGAGCAGAAAATCCGCCAACGAAATTTACCCCAACTTCTTTGGCTGCCTTATCTAAAACTTGTGCAATTCTAACATAATCAGGATTTTTACAAGCCTCACCAATGAAAGAAATCGGTGTTACTGCAATTCTTTTATTAATAATTGGAATAGAATATTCATCCGCCAATTCATCTGCATATGCCACAAGATTTTTAGCATATTTTTTAATTTTGTTATAGATATTATCACAAAGTTTATCTATATCTTCCGAAATACAATCTCTCAAACTCAAAGCTAATGTAACAGTTCTAATATCAAGATTGTACAGTTTAATCATGTTAATTGTTTCTAAAATATTTTGTTCGTCTATCATTTTCCTACTTCCGCAATCCTAACGCTTTTGAAACGTCCCAGCTCTTTACTTTTATCTTTAACTCTACACGTCTGCTTTTAGCAAAATCTTCTTTTCCATTCACTAAAACAGGTTCATTAAAACTTTTTCCTTCAACAACAAGTTTCTTTCTGAACTCATCAGCATACTTTCTGTCGTATTTTGTTCTAAATATGTATTCAGCAACCGCATTTGCTCTTCGCAAACTCAAATCCATATTCCGCATAAATTGTTCATCTTTAGACCTGACACCTGCAAATGTTTGAGAATCAGTATGTCCTTGAATAACAATATTATCAATTTGTTCTGCAAGTTCTTTATCTGCAAAAATTGTATTTATATATATTGGAGCAAGTCTATCTAATAGTTTCTTGCCCTCTGGAGTAAGTTCAGAACTATTAAGAGCAAAAAGTTCACCATCAGAAATTTTTAAATCACCTGTCATTTTATCAACATCAGCATCAATATCAGATTTTTTCATTCCTTCACTAATTTTTTCAGATACATTCATCTGAACTTGTTGCTGTTGAACTGTTTGTTGTGAAAATCCAGTCATTGCAAGAACAAACAACGTAATAAAAATTACCGCCAACCCTAATAACAGGTCAGCCATAGTTGCCCAGAAAATATTTCCTGAATTTTCTTCTTTATTCTGTTGTCTAAATACAATTGCCATACCGACCTTTTATTTTCTAAAATAATTCATCTACATCATCTGATTTTGAAAGTTTAGCATTTTCTTTTAATTGTTTATTCAACTGATTTAATCCAAATATCAAATTCTCTAAATATGGAACCAAATTAGTTGCAACACTGGAATCAAAAGCCGTTTTAAACTGATCAGGCATTCCATCAATCAAGTTAGATGAGTTATTATTTTGAATTTTTGTTTCTCTCAAAAGTTCATACAAGAATTTTTCAGAGGTAATACTTGCAAATAAATTGCCCATAATTGCTTGAATTTTTAGTAATGGATTTTTACATAACATGTTATAAAGAATTCGTTCAATCATAAGATAAACTAATGAAGAACCAACAGCAATTACAGAAACCAATGCTGCCATTTGCATACTTACTAAAAATCCGGAAACAGATGCAAGAGTTTTTTCTTGAGTAGAAAAGTCAATCTGACCAAAGGCAATTGCAATATTCAAAAATGTAAATAACGGACCAAAACCTGTTAATATTGTAGGGATTGTTTGTACCAATTTCGAATTAAACTTTGAATTAATTAAAGTTTCTTCATTGAAAAAATACAATGGGTCAACTGTTGTTTGTACATTTTGAACTGTTGACGAAATATCTTGGTATTTAACATTTCCTTGAGATTTCAACGCAACAGATTCAGAAAACACAAGAGTATTTTTAAATTCTGACCAAATTGTTGCCACATATGGATTTGAACTCATCCAAGTATCTAATTCCTTGAATCGAAAATTCAAATCATTTTTCTTAAACGGAGAAAGAAATTGAATTAAAAAATTCAAATTTTTCCCAACTTTTAAATACTTTACCAAACAATAAATTGTAGAAGCTAGAAACACTAATAATACAATTACAATTGGTATTTCTGATAATATTTTTGCTAAACTCATAACTCTGCTATCCTTATGCTGGTAATTGTAGCATATTTTGCGGATTTGAGCAAATAATTTTATCGCTAATCAAGAATAAAATTAAGAAATTCGTGAAAATATTTTCCAATCATAACAGCCAAAAAACTGATTATAATATCATAAATAATTTTTAAACCGCTTTGAGATGCAATCCATCCGCCAACAAACGAACCATCAGCGTGCTTGCACATAGCAATCAAAAGCATATACAAAACACCAATTACATGAATCAGCAAAACTCCCAATACAGAAGCCTTAATCATATTTGGAAATGAATACTTATTATGCAAAATATTCCCAACAAGAACAACTGCCGGAATATAAGCTAAAATATAACCAAATCCAAACTCAGATACATAAGTTATTCCCCCTCCGAGTCCGAAAATAGGCACCAATAACAAACCCGCAAGAATATACAATATAGTAGTTGTTACGGCCATTCTTTTCCCTAAAACAGAACAAACCATCATAACCGCAGGAATTTGAGGAACAATCCACAGGCTATATATAAAATCGTCTGAGGTTAACGCCTTGTTTGTAAAAATATCCATTGGAATTATATAGTGTTTGATATTTAAGTTAACAAACGTTGAAGCAACAAGAAACAATATGCTGCAAAAAATCAAAACAAGATTTATGAACGGAATCTTTATTTTACGATGCCGTTTATCTAATCTTTTCATTTTTGGAATCATTACTTCTTGTGTCATTTTATATTTATTTTTCCCTCTAATTCTTTAACTATTTTTTCATATGGAAGTTTATATTCATCAAAAAATATATTCTTTGTCCACATAATAAGAGCGTCTTCGTTATTATCTTGATAATAACCTTTTCTCGTTCCAAATGAAGAAAAACCATATTTCGAATATAGATTAATTGCAGGAATATTACTTACACGAACTTCAAGAGTTATATATTTAATCATCTCCAAATAACAATCATCAATTACTCGTTTTAACAATGCTTCACCATAATGTTTTCTTCGATGGTCGGCAGATACGGCAATATTTGTAATATGAGCCTCATCTAGAATATGCCAAGTTCCGGCATAACCAGCAATTTCACCAGCTTCATTAAACAATGTATAGTATCTTGCTAATTCATTGTGGAGTTCATTTATAAATGAATCTTTCGACCAATGATGCTCTCCATATGCCTGAGATTCAATCGCAATAATCCCATCAATATCTTCAGGGGTCATTTTTTTAATTGTAACGCTCTCAATATTATCCATATACAACATGTTATCATAATGAAGAATTTCTGTGCAAATTATTTCATAAGATTAATTTTTTAAATTTTTCTAAGATATTGTTTAATTTAAAATACACACATTAGAAATTTTAATAAAAATTTACAAACATGTTAAAGCATTTATTATATAAGGTTTTCAGCTAAAACCTAAAAATAGTAGTTGTGTGGTATTTTTATAAAAACACTTATATATTTTCGAGTGTTAAGATAGCTTAAAACCCCGAGAGAATCGCTTGCAATCAAATATTTTAGAGGTATGATTAAAATATCGCATGTAGTGTGCGAAAGTTTACCAAGCCGAAAATGAGGAAAATATGGCAAAAGACGTAATAGAACTAGAAGGTACGATTATAGAATCCATGCCAAATGCAATGTTCAAAGTTAAATTAGAAAACGAACATGAAATTTTGGCACATATATCAGGTAAAATCAGAAAGAATTTTATCAGAATTTTACCCGGGGACAGAGTAAAAGTTGAAATGACTCCTTATGATTTGTCAAAAGGAAGAATCACCTTCAGGCTTAAATAAATACAAGAAAATCTCACGTACAATACAAAATAAAAAGGAAAAAACAATGAAAGTAAGATCATCAGTAAAGAAAATTTGCGACAAATGCAAATGTATCAAAAGAAAAGGCAGAATTGCTGTTATTTGCGAAAACCCTAAACACAAACAACGTCAAGGATAATCTTTTTATTTAAATGGCTGAATCCACGAGCTTTTACGGTGGATGGTGAGGAAGTATTTATGCCTCATACCAAAAAAAATCTAACAACCAAGAATTAAAGGAGAAAAATTAATGGCAAGATTAGTAGGGGTAGATTTACCTCGTAACAAAAGAATGGAAATAGCATTAACTTATATTTATGGTATTGGACCTGCAAGAGCTAAGAAAATCTTAGAAGCAACAGGTATTTCACCAGACTTAAGAACAGATAACCTAACAGATGAAGATATTAAATTATTACGTAACGAATTGTCTAACTATCACATTGAAGGTGATTTAAGACGTGAAGTTACAATGAACATCAAAAGATTACAAGAAATCGGTTCTTTCAGAGGATTACGTCACAAACGTAAACTTCCATGCAGAGGTCAAAGAACAAAAACTAACGCTAGAACTCAACGTGGAAAGAAAACAGGACCAGTTTCAAAGAAAAAATAGGCATTAGCCGATGTTGAGTCTGTGCAGCTCTGCGATAAGCAGGACTGGCAGGACGAAACATAATATCACCGCCGTTGCGACTGAATCAAAGTGGAAGAAGCGAAGCAATCTTTGATTGCACAGGCGGCAAAGAATAAGAAAAATAAAAGTTAAAAGATAAAGGATAAAAAAAATGGCAAGACCACAAAAAACTAAGAAAAAAGAAAAGAAAAATGTATTGCAAGGGGTTGTACATATTCAATCTACTTTTAACAATACAATCGTAACTTCTACTGATACTCAAGGTAATGCTATTGCCTGGGCAACAGCTGGAGCATCAGGTTTCAAAGGAGCTAGAAAAGGCACTCCATTCGCAGCTCAATCAGCAGCTGAAATGGTAGCAAAAAAATCAATCGACCAAGGTATGAAAAAAGTTGAAGTTCATATCAAAGGACCTGGTTCAGGTAGAGAAACTGCAATCAGAGCTATCCAAGCTGCAGGATTAGAAATTACATTAATTAAAGATGTAACTCCAATTCCTCACAACGGATGCCGTCCTCCTAAAAAACGTAGAGTATAGTACTCTTATTTCGCATAATAGCGATAAATATTAAAAGTAACAATAGCGGGGGCTTGCGAAAATAGTCCAAACGCAAACCATAGATGCCCCGCACAAAGAAAAGGAGAAAATTAAAAAATGTCAAGATATACAGGACCAACTAATAAATTATTTAGAAATAAAAAAGTTAAAGATTTGTCAAACAGAAAATTAACAACTTCTATGAGACAAACAGCTTCAGGTCAACATGGTGCAGTTAGAAAAAAACTTTCTGAATATGCAATCCACCTAGCTGAAAAACAAAAAATCAGATTCACATACCTAGTAAGCGAAAAACAATTCGTTAGATACTACAATGAAGCTACTAGAAGAAAAGGCGTTACAGGTACAATCTTACTTCAATTATTAGAAACAAGATTAGATAACGTTTTATTCAGAGCAGGATTCGGTATTACTCGTAAACAAACAAGACAAATCGTTAACCACGGACACGTTCTTGTTAACGACAAAAAAGTTGATATTCCATCATACTTAGTAAAACCTGGTGATGTTATCACAGTTAAATCAAAGAGTGCAAAATACTTAAAAGATGTAATCGAAATGATCGATATGGCTTGTGCTCCAGCTTGGATGACAATCGATAAAGATGCTCTAAAAATTACATTTGACAGAATTCCTGAAAGAGAAGAATTAGACCCAGAAATCAAGGAACAACTTGTAATCGAATATTATTCTAAGTAGGAATTGTAAGTAGATAAGCATTCGCTTAAATAACTAACAATTAAGTAGATTTTAACTAGGAGAATAAAATAATGGAATTAAAAATTAAATGTGTTGATACAGCGACAAGTTCTGACGGTTCACAATACGGTAAATTTGTAATTGAACCATTAGAAAGAGGATTCGGTACTACTATCGGTAACTCTCTAAGACGTGTATTATTATCAAGTCT
>CAKUTL010000053.1 GCA_934692295.1 uncultured Candidatus Melainabacteria bacterium | reverse complement strand
TAAATATAACCTCCGCAATGGGGTAATTGTTTCAGTTAATTTGTGGGGTAAATGAAAGAGTTAAGTCTTTCTTAATTGGTGAACGTGATTCACTATGCCATATATGGCAAGTGAATGTATTTTGATTCGGTTTGGGTGTTACTTCTTCTTGGAGTAACTAGTATATTATAAGCCTTAACAATATTGTATCCGATAGCTTTTAATGGATTTGATTGTACAGAATCTGCTTTTTGAGTAATGTACATATCTTTTTCAAAGTTAATTTTTGCACTTGGTTTTTTGTCTAATGACATAACACCAACTTTAGAATTTATATTATTCATATTTCCTTCGCCGAAAGAAACATATCTTTTTGAAGTCATATTTACAGGATTTATAGTTAACATCTTGTTACCTCCTTTGTTATTAAGTGTTCGTTTAACACTTCTTTTAACACTTTCACTATATACCATAACTTTTTGTTTGTCAACCCCTACTATGAAGTTTTGTTAAGAAGCCAAAAGCATTGAATTTATAAGCGTTTTAGCAATAAGTGTACAAAATGCACTTATTGTTTTATTCTACACCTTTTCTCGCAAATAAAAATTACCAAAATAGACAATATTTAATTATAGATAACTGGGTAAATAATTGTTTTTTAATTTAACCATCTGGAGAATACAAAGCATGGAGCATGTGTCTTTTAATATAATTAATCTTTTTCATACTTCCAGCTATTCTTAATTCCAGTGGGGGCTTTAGCCCTCTTTTCTTTTGATTATTTTCGCTAGAAAACAACCATATATAGAGCATGTATTAATATCTAAAGAAATTATAAAGATTGTAAAGGTTACACTTGATTTAGAATTATCTTAGTAGTAAAATGTAATTGTGATAAATTTCACAAATTAAAATAGGTAAGATATTATTTATTAATACTAATGCGTGTTACTAAAAGGAGAAAAAACATGACAACAAAAAACAAAAAAGCTGTCGAAAACCTTGAAAAGACTTTAACTAAGTCTAACGTGGTTGATACTGCTGAACAATTGGAATTACTTGTTGAAAGAGTAAAGAAAGCTCAAAAGATTTATTCTAAATTCTCTCAAGAACAAGTTGACAAAATCTTTAAAGCTGCTGCTACAGCTGCTGATAAAGCTCGTATTCCTCTTGCAAAAATGGCTGTTGAAGAAACAGGCATGGGTGTTTTAGAAGATAAAATCATCAAAAACCACTTTGCATCTGAATACATTTACAACAAACACAAAAACGCTAAAACTTGCGGAATCATCAAAGAAAATAAAGCTGACGGTATCAAAATCGTTGCAGAACCTCTTGGAGTTATTGCAGGTATTGTTCCTACAACTAACCCAACTTCAACTGCAATCTTCAAATCATTGATTGCTTTGAAAACAAGAAACGCAATTATCTTCTCACCACACCCTAGAGCTACAAAATCAACAATTGCGGCTGCTAAAATCGTTTTAGATGCTGCTGTTAAAGCTGGAGCTCCAGAAGATATTATCGGTTGGATTGATGTTCCATCTATCGAATTATCAAGCCAATTGATGAAACACCGTTCTATCTCTTGCATCTTAGCAACAGG
Source organism: uncultured Candidatus Melainabacteria bacterium (assembly GCA_934692295.1). Taxonomy (GTDB): domain Bacteria; phylum Cyanobacteriota; class Vampirovibrionia; order Gastranaerophilales; family Gastranaerophilaceae; genus Zag111. The sequence goes on along the minus strand of CAKUTL010000053.1, from coordinate 8,518 downwards.
TGGTCCTGGTATGGTTACTGCAGCATACTCTTCTGGAAACCCTGCATTAGGTGTTGGTCCTGGTAACGCTTGTGCTTTAATTGATGAAACTGCGGATATTCAAATGGCTGTTTCTTCAATCTTGATGTCAAAAACTTTCGATAACGGTATGATTTGTGCTTCTGAACAATCAGTTGTTGTAGTTGACGAAATCTACGAACAAGTTAAAAAAGAATTCGTTTACAGAGGTGCTTACTTATTAAATGAATCAGATGAAAAGAAAATGATTGATCTTCCATTCATCGATCCAAAACGTGGTACTGCACACCCTCAAATCGTTGGTCAAAGTGCTTACAACATTGCTAAACTTTCTGGATTTGATATTCCTGAAACTTCAAAAATCTTATTAGCTGAAAGACCAGAAGTTGATTGGGATGACCCATTCTCAAGAGAAAAATTATCTCCAATCTTGACTATGTACAGAGCTAAAGATTTTGAAGATGCAGCAAATGTTGCTTACACTCTAGTTTCTAAAGGTGGTGCTGGACACACAGCTGACCTTTACACAGATGCTCGTCATCAAGAAAGAATTGACAAGTATGCTGAAATGATGCCTGCTTGTCGTGTATTGATTAACTCTCCATCAGCCCTTGGTGGTATCGGAGACTTGTTCAACTTCAAATTAGAACCATCTCTTTCTTTAGGTTGTGGTTCTTGGGGTAAGAACGCTGTTTCAGGTAACATCGGTGTTGAAAACTTACTTAACTACAAAACCGTTGCAGAAAGGAGAGAAAACATGCTTTGGTTTAAGGTTCCACCTAAAGTTTACTTCAAAAGAGGTGCTGTTGATTTAGCTCTTCGTGAACTTCAAGGTAAAAAACGTGCATTCATCGTAACTGATAGATTCTTATTCAATTCAGGTGCCGTTGATAGTATCGTTAAAGTGTTGGATGAAATTGGTATCGATCACCAAATCTTCTTCGATGTTAAACCAGACCCAACATTATCTACAATTAAACAAGCAATGGAAATGATTAAACCTTATGAACCTGATGTATTCATTTCATTAGGTGGTGGTTCTCCAATGGATGCTGCTAAAATCATGTGGTTATTATATGAACAACCAGAAACAAACTTTGAAGATGTTGCTATGAGATTCTTAGACATCAGAAAAAGAATTTGTAAAATCCCTGAATTGGGTAAAAAAGCTACTATGGTTGCTATCCCAACAACTTCAGGTACTGGTTCAGAAGTTACACCATTCGCAATTATTACTGACGATGAATCTCACGTAAAATATGCTATCGCTGATTACGCTTTGACTCCAAATATGTCAATCATCGACCCTAACTTTGTTGATGGTATGCCAAAAGGCTTAACAGCTGCTTCAGGTATTGATGCTTTAGTTCACGCAACAGAAGCTTATGTATCTTGTATGGCTACTAACTTCACTAATTCAAACGCTTTAGAAGCTGCTAAGTTAATCTTCAGATACTTAGAAAGATCATACAATGAAGGTGCTAACGATCCTATCGCAAGAGAAAAAATGCACTATGCAGCAACAATCGCTGGTATGGCATTTGCTAACTCATTCTTAGGATTATGCCACTCTATGGCTCACAAATTAGGTGCTATGTTCCACGTACCACACGGTGTAGCTAACGCATTGTTATTCAGACAAATCATCAAATACAACGCTGTTGATTGTCCTAAGAAACAAGCAATCTTCCCTCAATACAAGTTCCCTAACGCTAAGGCTAAATATGGTCAAATCGCTGATGAACTTGGTTTGGGCGGTAAGAATGATGATGAAAAAGTTGAATTATACATCAAAGCTATTGAAGATTTGATGAAGAAAATCAACTTACCATTCTCAATCAAAGAATTCGGTGTTTCAGAAAAAGACTTCTACGAAAAACTTGATGAAATGGTTGAATTGGCATTCGACGACCAATGTACAGGTGCTAACCCTGCATACCCTCTAATGACAGATATTAAACAAATTTATATTGATGCATTTGAAGGTGTTGTAAGAGATTACTATCCAACAGCTAAAAAATCAAAATAGTTAAGGATAAAACCTGATAATTAGAAGAAGCGGATATTTTATATCCGCTTCTTTTTATTTTGTTATTTTTTTTAATAATAATAGCAATTTTTATTTTTAGGTGTTTTTAAAAAGAAAAACAAAGGAGTCAATTATATGTCTATGAATGTCAACAACAGCAAAGCAAATCTAGGAATGGGTGCAACTCTAGGAGTTGTCGGAATGAGTGCATACTATTTACCTGTAACCAAAAACAGATTCATTAGAACAGCTTATGACATTCGGAAAGAAATGACTGAAGACAAAATCGAATTATTAAATAAATCCGCAGAAGAAATTTCTAAAAAGAAATTAAGTGCAGAATCTAAAATCTTTTTAAAAGATATTGGAGTAAACGAAAATGTTGATGATATTGCAAACAAATGTGCAGAATTAAAAAAGACATTTACAGACGACAATTTAGTTAAGACAATGAAAAAATATTATGCTGATAATTTTAAGGACTTTAAAAAGTCAGAAGCTCTAATGGACACCGTATCTTCAAAAGCATTTTCAAGAATAAAATGGAGAAATCTTGGTTGGGGAGCAGCAATTGGATTCATATTGGGAAGTGTTGCATCTAGCGTTAAACAGCCAATGCCACCAATACATCCACAAGGCTAAATAAAACATCCGAAGTTTCAACTTTACCCCTACCTATATTTATAGTAAAATATTGACAAACATAGATATAGGAAGGTTGTTAAATATGTCAATAAGAAAAATTTTACACTATGGCGAACCATCATTAAGAGAAGTTTCTAAAGAAGTCCATAAAGTTTCTAAAAAAGTAACAGACTTGGTTCAAGATTTGTTAGATACAATGTATGCTAAAAATGGCGTTGGATTAGCTGCACCACAAATCGGAGAGAATGTTAGAGTATTTGTTATTGATGCTTCAACAGGAAATGAACCTTTAAATCCAATCGTTTTTATTAACCCTAAAATAATAAAAAAAAGTGGAGCTATTAAAAGCAATGAAGGCTGTTTGAGTTTTCCTGAAGCATACACAGATGTAAGAAGATATAAAAATGTAATGGTCAAAGCTCTAAATGAACACGGAAAACCATTTGTTATGGAAGCAAAAGATGGAACACTTTTAGCTAGAGCCATTCAACACGAAAACGACCACTTAGATGGAATTCTATTCATCGATCATTGCATCAATAGATTTGAAACAGAAAGTATTTTACAAAAACACAATTTGCCAAGTTTAGATCCAAATGCGTTGGTAGAAGAAAAAGAATTAGAGGAAGAGTTAACAAAAAATGATTAAGATTGTATTTTTCGGAACTCCTGATATTGGATTAAAATCTCTAGAATATTTGTATAATTCTGATCAAATTGATGTATTAGCAGTTGTAACTCAACCAGACAAACCCGCTGGTCGTGGACACAAACTGCAAATGTCGCCGATTAAAAAATTTGCAGTTGAAAATAATATTCCAGTATTTCAACCAAAATCTATAAGAAAAGAACCAGAAATTCAAGAAGCATTGAAAAAACTTGAACCGGATTTTTTTGTAACATTTGCTTTTGGACAGATTTTATCTCAAGAGGTTTTGGATATTCCAAAATACGAAACAATTAACCTCCACGCATCACTACTTCCTCGATACAGAGGAGCGAACCCTATACAACGTGCAATTATTAACGGCGATAAAGAAACAGGTATTTGCACAATGATAACCGAATTAGGTCTTGATTGCGGAGATGTATGCCAGAAATTAGTAATTCCAATTTCTGATACCATGAACTGTGAAGAATTATGGAATGAAATTGCTGAAAAATCACCGAAAATGATAGAAGATACATTGGAAGGATTGAAAAACAAAACTCTAACTCCACAAAAACAATGTAAAGATGGGGTTTGTATGGCAAACAAACTTACAAAAGAAGAATGTTTGATTGATTGGACTAAAACAAATACTGAAATTCACAACCTTATTAGAGGAATTTGCCGTTGCCCAAGTGCACACTTTTTGTTCAATGAAAAAATCATAAAAGTTATTGAATCAGAAGCCGTTGATGGCTCTGGCGAAGTTGGAAAAATCGTTAACCACTCCAAAGAAGGAATTGATATGGGCTGTGGAAAAGGACTCCTAAGATTAATCAAAGTTAAACCGGAAGGGAAAGGCGAAATGCTTTCCAAAGATTGGTACAACGGAGTGAAAAAATAATGATTACAAAAGGGATACGTGGAGCAATCACTGTTGACTCAAATACCGAAGAAGCTATTGAAAAAGCAACTTTAGAGTTATTAAATGAAATCTGGGAAAGAAATCATTTAAAAGGAACTTCACAAATTTCGCATATAATTTTCACTACCACTCCAGACTTAAACGCTGCTTTTCCTGCGAAATTTCCAAGAATTACTCTTGGCTGGAATGATGTTGCGATGATGTGTTTTCATGAACTTGATGTTCCAAATTCTCTTAAAATGTGCTTAAGGGTTTTAGTTGTAATCAACTGCGAAGAGAATTTTACCCCCCAATTTGTTTATCTGAAAGATGCTCAAAAATTAAGAAAATAATATTTAATAACCCTCGCAAAAATATTTTTTACACGTTTTAATTATACTGATAAAAGAAAAAACAAAACGAAAAGGAGTAAAAATGGGAATCCCACCAATAGGAAATATTTCAAAAGCACAACTTATTAATAGGTTAATGAGTGACACATCTTATGATGTTACAAAAAGCTTCAAAAATTTAGAACTAAGAGAAACACCTTTTTTCAAATATTTAGCAGATTCTAATAGCCATGTGCGAGGTATTAAAATGGGTGGAGACAAAGTAATTCTTCGTTCAGGGCAAATAGATGGACAAAATTATACGTCCTTGATTATGCCAGACAAAAAATCTACGAGCTTTATTATAGATGATGCTTTTGCTGAAAAAATTTTACCAGCAAGCAATGATAATGCTGTAAGGAATTTTAGATTACAAGGAGAAAAAAAGGATGGGAAAATTATCAATTTATCTACTTGTGGCTTTAATGAAAAAATAGGGGATATACCTATTAGCGAATGTACAAATTTAAACGCAAAAAATTTGGAAAGCATTTTAAAACAAGTTAAAGAAGAAGGAATTCAAATGCACAATTTGACTAAAGTATATATTAATAAAGCAATTGAATTTTTAAAAAGTAAAAACGTATAATAATTATCGAATTAACAAAATAAAGCCCGAAAGTTAATCTTAACTTTCGGGCTTTAAACATTTTTATAACTTTGTAAACTCTGAAATTGACGGATCTAAAAGTCTTCGACCTACATTTTCAAATGAAATTGAACAAAGTGTTTTATTTCCATATTTAATAATTTTTTCAATCACGCCTCTACCGTATCTTGGATGGGTAACCGCATCACCTTGAGCAAACTGACAATCCTCTTCTGTAGAACTTGAATTTTCCTCTTGAGCCGGATAAACAGGAACAACAGGAGTTTGTTCCTCAATATAAGGATCCTCAACATAACTTTTCTCTTGCAATGGTTCAGAAATAACTTGTTCTGATTCTGCAATTCCATTATCTTCGATAAAATCCAAATCATCTTCTGTTAAATCAGGGATTTCTTCTCCAACAACATCTTCTTCAGGTTCTTCAAGCTCATCAAAACCTAAATCATCATCTTCTTGTGGAGGGAAATCAGAGGCTTCCAAATCCGCTTCAGCCAACTCATCTTCAGAATCGTCTAAAATATTTCCAACAGGTTCGACAATATTTGAATTTGATGACGCATTAAAATCATCAATATCATTTTGTGGAACATCTGGATATTCAGCAACAACATCACCATTTGGAGAGATTACTTCTTCGTCAATTACATTATCGTTTAATGAAACTTCTTCAGCTTCAGAGTAAATATCCGGACTTGGAGAAGATTCATTAACGGAAGCATCTTGTTGTTCAGAAAAATCATCATTTTCAAGTGGTTCTTCTTTCAAAGATTCCTCTTGGAGAAGAGTCGCAGGAATTAAAGTATTATCTAAAGTCTTTGATAATTCCACATCTTCTGTCGAAACCATTTCAACATTTTCTTGAACTGGAACAAACTGGTATTTGTCGCCTAAAACATCATCTCTAGTTAAATCTAAATCTAAGTCAGACATTTCAACAATAAATGGAACTCCTTGAGTCAATTTACCAAAGACAATACATTCTCCAAGATTCAACTTATTCAAAAATGTATTATATGCCCCAAATTCGTGTTGAACATCCTCAGGTGCAAAAATAACAACGTTTTCTGCACAGGCTTTTAATTCTTTTACATATTTATAAGAATTACTTACAATAATTGTTGTAAACACATGATTATGATTGATAAATCGTTTTAATAATTTTTTATCAGAATTTCCATCAGTCAATGGACAGAAGAAATATACATACTTCTTAAGAGAGTCTAATGCCTTATGAATAAATAGGATAACTTCCTTTTGTAAAGCCTCATTTACATCTGTCAAATTGATAATTGTACAATTTTTTTCTTCTAATTTCTGGTTAAAAGCTAAAACCTCTTCTTTGGTATTCGCAAAAATATTTGCATCCCTATATTTTAAAAGTTTGTTTTTCAACAATGCTAATTCAGGCATTTGAGTTTCTTTATATTGACTTGCCACAACATCAACAAAATTATCAATTGGCAAAAATTCAAAATCCAAAGACTTTATATACTGTTGAACATCATAAAAAATATCTTGAATAACTGCTTTTGTAGAAACATCGACATCAGTCAACTCGTAATCAAAGATAAAATCTATCATTTCTGAATTCAAAGGAAGTTTGAAATCTTTTGTAAATTCAATTCTTGAATAATCAGAAAAATTATTGTTTAAATCAACAATTACACTTTTTTCCTTCATCTGAAACAACTGTCTTATACAATTGGAAATAAACGTTGTTTTATCCACTTCTCGTTCTGCAAAAACAGTAAAATTGTGTTCAAAAACAGAAATATCCAAACTTAAAGATTCGTTTTGTTGAGCAAGTTGCCCTATTTTAATAGCCGTTTCAATAGGTAATAAATCTAACAACTCGGCAGAATCAAGGAAAGAAAGTTCAGAAGCCATACTAGGAACGGAACCGTCATAATTATCAACAACTCCGTCAGAAGTAAAAGTAAATAACAGTTTGGCAATTGCGAAATTATTTATACTATCTGATTTTAGATTAACTAATTGGGCAACATATGATTTTTCAGAAGTTGCAAGAATAATAAATTTTCCCAAAATAGGATTTTCATTTTCTCCATACGATAACTTAACCAGATTATTTTTAATTTCCAATAACTTCATCTATTCCCTCTCGCTCTTGTTTTAAGAAAATTGTACCATGAAAAGTAAAGAAATATGTTAAAATATTAAATTAGTTAACATTCACAATATCTTCTAAATTATTATATATATCAATAGTTACAGGACAAATTTTTAAATCTCTCTTGACTAAACTTTTGATAGTCTCTTTATAACAAATAAGCATGGCTTTATTCAACCCATCAACAGAATTCAAAACATCACGAACTTCTTCTAAATAATCTTTATTTCTAGTTTTTGGTTCAACCTTATCAGCTAAAAATATTATTTTTTCAAAATCAGTCATTTCAATTCGACCCAAGGTATGCCAACGAATTGCAGAAATAATTTCTTCATCTTCAACTCCAAAATCTTTTTTCGCAATATACGCACTCACTGGAGCATGAAGAGTTTTATAATTCATCAATTCAACTTCTTCTACTTCCAAATGTTCTTTTATAATAGCCATCAACTCTTCGTTTGGAAAACATTTTGCACAATCATGCAAAAGTCCGGCCATATAAGCCTTATCTTCATTCAATCCGAATTTTTTAGCTAAATCTCTTGCACATTCTGCCGTTCCGATAGAATGAATGTATCTTTTTTCACTCAAATGGTCTTTTAACCATTTCATCAAATCTTCCATACTAATTTTTATATAATCCATTTTTCTTTATATAGTCCTCTACTTCCTTTGCTACATAATTAGATATACTTTTCCCGAGTTTTAAATCTTTTCTCAACTCAGTTGAAGAAATATCCTCATAGGATAATGGTTGAAATTCAAATTCATAACCTTTATCCTTTAAATAATCATACTTTGAAATATCAAAGTTGTCCTCCCTAACAAAGACGATAAATTTAACTAAATTTTTCAACTTATCCGTTTCATACCATTTTTCAATATATTGAAACGCATCTGTCCCAATAAGAAAATTTATTTTCCCCTCTACGGGAAATTCTTTGTATAATTCAATGATAGTTAAATAAGTGTAAGATTTTCCTTTCCTTCGAAATTCAATATCAGAAACCTCAAATTTTGAATTATTTTTCACCGCAAGTTTTGCCATCTCCAAACGATGATAAGACATATCCAAATTCAAACTCTTGTGTGGAGGATTAAAAGCAGGGATAAAAAGAATCTTATCAAAATCATATTTTG
>CAKUTL010000052.1 GCA_934692295.1 uncultured Candidatus Melainabacteria bacterium | reverse complement strand
GCAACTGAATCAGGATTTGGGTTAACAGTTAATGACTCAATAATGTTACTTACTTTGTTAAAGTTTTTGTTGTTTCTCATATTGTTATCCATTTTCTATCCTTCCTCCCTTAAGCAGCCTGAACCATATCAGATTCTAGTGCTGACAAGGCTTCTCTAAACATTGGTTTAACCTCTGAATGAGGATCCATTTTTGACATTTTTGCAATTTCTCTATCGTGAGAATTTACAAAGAATGATGTAATATCTCTGGATAGAACTTCTTTTGCTCCATCTAAAGAAACTTCTTTGTTTCCGATTTCTTGGATTTTATTCCAAGTAGAAACTAAACCATCTTTCATTTTAGAACAATATGCTTTTACTGATTCAATTCCTTCATAAAATTTGCTTCCAAAATCGCTGATTGAACCAACGAATGTTGAATATATTCTCTTTGAACTAGCTGTTAAATTACCTGTAAAACTAACTTTGTCTGCTTGTTTTGATTTGCTTGATTCAAAAACATCTTCTGTTAAGATATTTTTTTGAAAATTAGAAGCTGCAAATGGATTGCTAGTTCTTGATGTTTGTTGTTCATTTTTGCTCGTATTAAAAATACGGTGGCTTAATTGATTGATTCTTTCTATCGCTGTCATTGATTAAACCTCTCTACTACTACTCTACGTATATAGTCTATCATAGTCTTTATTTTTTAAATCAACCTTTTGTAGGATTTGTGTTAAAATAAGAATATGGAAAAGGAATATAAGAATTTGGAAGAGTTAATTGATGTAGTCGCTAAATTGAGAGCTCCGGACGGCTGTCCTTGGGATAGAGAACAAACACACGCCTCTCTTCGTCCGAATATGCTAGAAGAAGCCTACGAGGCAGTGGATGCGATTGACGATAACGATGCACCACACCTTAGAGAAGAACTTGGAGATGTTTTACTACAAGTCTTATTGCATTCTCAAATTGCATCTGAAGCAAATGAATTTACCCTTGATGATGTTGCAAAAGAGTTGAAAGAAAAACTAATTCACCGTCATCCACATGTTTTTGGAACAGCTAAAATTAATAATGCCGATGATGTTTTAAAAACTTGGGACAAACTAAAATCCGAAGAAAAAACAGAGCGAAAATCTGCAATGGACGGATTATCACGCAGTCAAGCCGCACTAATTGCAGCACAAAAAATTTCTAAAAGAGCTATTAAAACAGGCTTTGAATGGCCAAATGAAGAATCTTTATATGAATGTGTAATGTCTGAAATTGAAGAGTTTAAAGAAGCCGAAAAAGAAAAAGATAAAGCTCACATGGAAGAAGAAATGGGCGATATTTTATTTGCAATTGTCAATCTTGCTCGCTGGAACAAAATTGATGCGGAACAAGCTCTTTTAAAAGCTAACAAAAAATTTGAAAAAAGATTTCGTAAAATGGAAGATTTAGCAACCAAACCTTTGAATGATTATTCATTTGAAGAGTTTGACAACCTTTGGAAACAAGCAAAAAAATCACTAGGGAATTAATTAAATGAAAGACGTACAAAACACTCAAGATAACAGAAATGTAGATATTCAAAAAGTAGGTATCAAACACGTTGAATTACCATTGATTATTCAACGCAAAAACGCTTCAAATAAAACTGTTTATGCTGAAGCTCGTGTTTGTGTATCTCTTCCAAGAAATTACAAAGGAACTCACATGAGCCGTTTTGTAGAAGTTCTAAACGAATGGAGAACAAAAGACCTTTTAGGAGTCGATATTAAAGGATGCCTAGAAAAAATTATCAAAAAATTACATGCTCAAAGCGGAGAACTTGAATTCAACTTCAAATACTTTGTTGATAAAAAAGCTCCTGTAACAAAACTTTCCGCTCCAATGTGTTATGATTGTTCATTTGAAGGAATTATGGATGGGGAAGATTACAAATTTATTTTAGGAGTAAAAGTCCCTGTAACAACTCTTTGTCCTTGTTCAAAAGAAATTTCGGATAATGGTGCACATAACCAAAGAGCAATAATTTCAGTAAAAGTATCATACGATGAAACAGAACATGTATGGTTAGAAGATTTAATCGAACTAATCGAATCTTGTGCATCTTGCCCTGTTTACCCATTATTGAAACGTCAAGATGAAAAATACGTAACAGAACACGCTTGGGAAAATCCGAGATTTGTAGAGGACGTATTGAGAGAAGTTGTGGTTAAATTGAGAAACCACAAAACAATCACATCTTTTGAAGTGGATTGTGAAGCGTTTGAAAGTATTCACAATCATTCAGCTTGGGCTTACCAAAAAGAAGGTTAAATATATCTTAACAAATAGAGAATAAGTATATCCATAAATATATCCTTATTGTAAAATCAAAATATGAAAGTAGCTCAAGTATCATTCTTAGGACAACCCAAAAACTATTCTCAAATTGATAAATACATCTCTCGTTCTGCACAACCATCAAAAGACGATTTTAAATGGCTTAAAGAACAAGGGGTAACTGATGTTGTAAATCTTAGACACCATACTATTAATGAATTTGATGAAAGACAAGTTGCCAAAAACCTTGGAATAAAATACCATCATATTCCCGCTCATCCAAGACATCCAATGAGTCAAAATATCTTCAAATTTTTAAACTTGGCAGATCAAGTAAAAAAAGAAGGCGGAAAACTTCACGTTCACTGCCAAGCTGGAGTCGATAGAACCGGTTTATATTCCTTTTTATACAAAGAATTCAACAACATTGGAAAAACCAAAGACAATGTTATTGAATGGATTGCAAAAGGACATCATATTGAATGCTATCCTGATATGATTTCTTGGGGAATACACTTTATTAATAAATACAAAAAATAACCTATTTTTTTTCTGATTTAAAAATAAATTTACCTATAACATTTTCAGGTTTCATCGCCAAAATAATTTCAAAAACTGATGGAACTAAAAAGAAAAATCCTATCATACTCAAAAGAAATATAAACAACAATTTCAACGCAATACTTGATAATCCATAACGATTGATATGGTGGAAGCTATAACCATTTTGCCCACCTTCAAGATATGAATTAATTTGATTAGCCTTTTCGTTCATATCTTCAATTGGTTGAGAAAACCTTGTATTTATATCATAAATTTTGATAGCCTTACCATCTTTCAATCGAACAACAACCGAATGATTTGCACCTGCAACAGGAGCTTGTTTATCCGATAAAAATGGCAAATCTATATTTCTTTGAACATTCAAAATATCTGTTTGAGAAATATTTTTTACAACTTTTTGATTTGCAAAATTTACCCTTTCTATTTGACATAAATTTTTAGATTTCTCACAAGAAAATTTAACATCAAAATTATAAGTCCAAAACCACGCACAAATGAAAGGAACAAGCATTGCACCTAAAACAGAAAGTACAACATATTTCCAAGATAAAGACACAAGGACTTCTCTCATATCCGAATATTTGACTGTACCGTGTAAAGCCAACTTATATTTCTCCTTTTAATAATTTGTCAGCCAATTCTGTTTCCAATGTTCCATTCAACGCTTTTGAAACTTTTTGAAGTTTTTTAGCAATTAGTTCCATATTATCAGACCAAACAAAGTTGTCCATCACATATTTTTCAGCCTTATTAAAATCTCCATCGATTTGAATTCTAATAATTTCAGCTAACATTTCTTTTGCAATCGGAACCGCTTTATCAATATTTACGTGGATTTTACCATCTTTTGTAATCGTATATCCTCCACGTTCAGCAAAATATTTATTTTGCATAACCGTTCTAACTCTGTGAGCTTGGGACATCGTTGGTTTAGATTTCAAGAAGTTATCTGCAACCGTTGTAACAATAATTTGCAAGCGTTGTTCTTGAGTGTACATACCAAGTTCTGTTAATAAATCAACAAAAGCCAAAGAACCCATATCAGCTTTGTTTTCTTCAATTATATTTCTGTATTTTCCTAATTTTTCACTGCTTTCTTTTGGTCCGAGAGAGTGTGCATTTTCATGCCCGATTGTGAACCAGTGGTCAGCTTCATCAAGGTAATACTTATGTTGTTCTTTATCTAAAATTGCATCTAATCTTTCTTGTAATTTCTTTTTATCACTGATAAATCTAATTTGTCTATGATAAACATTTCTTCTTCCTCCTCCGATAGTTAAAGACAATTTGTCTGAATTTGGAAGGTTTTCTGCCAATGTAATACCTCCACGATATTCCCCAACATCACCAGAAGCCATAACCATATCAACATCAACCATTGTTTGTTTTGCATCTTCTTCTGCTGAAATAGTTTGTTCATATTCATCTTTGTATGGCATGTTATCAGCCAAAGTTGGGAGATATTTTTTTATTGCCATAAGAGCATCTGTACCTTTTTTATTGATAATTCCAACTCTACCACCTAAGAAATCTTTAGGAATTGGGGAAATATTATACTCTTTCAATTTTGCTGACAATTCTTCATTTTCAACGATTGTACCAGTCATTTCATCTTCGTAATTTTCACGTGTGATAGTAAACTCTAACGGAGTATCTTGAAGAGTTGCCCATTTTTTATCAGCATAAGCATCCAACATAGGATCTGCTGTTCTTAGAGCTTTAGCTTGAAGGCGTAAAAACTCATTAAAATCAGCATTAGTTGAAACATCCGCAGCTTTATCAAGTTCGTCTGCCATTTTTGCAAAATCTTCGCTAAAATAATCAATATAATCAATTCCCGCTAAATCTTCTGCAGCTCGAACTACAACTGAACGTTGAGTTAAAATATCTCTAACTTCGTCAACTTTTCCTTCATTCAACATTCTTAAAAGAACTGTATGGAATTCTTCCTTAGATAAATCTTCCGGATAAACACCTTTTCCTGGCTTTTCTTCAATTCCTTTGATAAGTCTTATAGTATTTGACATTGTATCTATGGCATTTACACCTTTTTGAGCATCAAATAAAATCTTTGTTAATTTAGCTTGCTTATTACCTTTTGCAGATTCAGTTTCCAAAAATTCTTTAACTTCTAAGTTATGTTTGCAATCAAGCTGCATATTGATTTTTTCTAAAATTTCAGCAGCTTTACACAAATGAACAAGAGCTTTTTTATCTCCTTCAGCTAAAGCTAAATACTCCGGAGCATCAGCCTTCAAAAACTTTTTGTGAATCAAATAATCTTTGTTAGTTCTCTTTTCTAATTCTGGGATAGACAAATTAAATTCAAATTTTTCCATATAAAGCTCTCCTATATTATATACTTTTTATAAATTTAATATAGCACACATTGTTTCATACGCAATAAACTTTGTGGATGAATTTATAATTTTTTATTATAAAAAACGGTCGGTTTCATTAGACCGACCGTTTTGTTTATCAAATTTATTTACCCAACTTTTGAAAATTTTTGACCCACTGCATCCATCAATTTTTCAAAATCTTTGTCATATTTGTCATCTACAACAATATCCAATTTGCAAGGTGCAGATGGGTTTGTTTTGTATTCTCCATTCATAAATTCATTCAACTTTTTAGCAGATGCTTTATTTACATCATTGTCATTAGCACCCAACAATGCACCTACCGCATAATCTCTTTTTAAGCAATCTTCTGCTGATTTCATTTCTTGATTCGCATCAAATTGGTATCTACCGGAGAAATTTTGAGAAAAACCTGAAGCAATATTTGTATTCATATTTTAATCCTTTCTATAAACACTACAGTCTTTATAAAGACAGTGAATATAAAAATTGCTAAATAATTAACAAATATTAAGCAATGTTACTTATGGTAAGTTTCACCTTTAATAATTTTAAAAGCTCGATAAATTTGTTCAACAAGAATAAGTCTTGCAAACTGATGCAAAAATGTCATTTTAGACATACTCATTTTTAAATTTGCTCTATCAGAAACATTTTTTCCTATCCCGCAAGAAGAACCTATTACAAATACAATTTCTTGAGTTCCATCGTTGGTTATTTCCTCAATTTCTTTCGCAAACTCTTCACTTGAAAATTGTTTACCCTTAATTTCCATAGTGATTACGTAATCTTGAGGTTTGATATTAGAAAGAATTTTTTCACCTTCCTCAAGCAAAACCTTATCAGTCAAATTTTCATCTTTTATTTCAATTGGGTTTAATTCTAAAATTGAAACAGAGGCGTAAGGAGTCAACCTTTTCAAGAACTCATTTATTCCTTCTTTCAAAAATTTTTCTTTAATTTTTCCTAACGCTATAATTTTAATCTTCAACTTTGGTATAATCACTTTCTATATAAATTGACTGAGATGGGAATGCAAAATCAATATTAGCTTCTCTATATCTTTTTATAACATCGCCTAAAAATTCTCCTCGAACTTTCAAGAATTTTTCATAAGAACCTGATTTTACATAACCTCTAAATCTGATATTTATGGAACTATCACCCAAATCATGAATAGCAACAACAAAATCTTTATGAATTTCTTTATGGGCAAGAGCAACTTCCTTCAATATTTCTTGTGCCTTTTTCAAAGACTCATTATCAGTAGAATATGTAACGCCGAACATCACGTTGATAAACCTTTTCTTCGCCCTTGAAACATTTGTAATCACAACATTAGCGGCAACATTATTCGGTACAGAAATCAAGAAATTATCCAAATCTCTGATTTTAGTAGAACGAATATTTATATCTTCTACATAACCTTCTATACCATCAACCTTTACGTAATCCCCAACCTTATAAACATGGTCTGAAAGAATTTCAATACTACCAAAGATATTAGCTAAAGCATCTTTTGCAGCCATACCTACAGCGATACCACCGATTCCAAAACCGGCTAAGATAGAAGAAACAGAATAACCTTGGCTTTGTAAAAATCCGGTGAAAGCAATGAATAGTAAAACAGCCTTCAACAATTTCATTATAATAGGAATAAATCTCAACAATGGAGAATTTGATTCTTCATTTTGAATTTTTAATCTGACTTTTCTATCAATTACATCTATAACTTTAAATAAAATTATAATGAGTACTAGATTTATAGCTATGGCGATAAGCCCTTTTTCCCAGTTTGGCATTGTGTTATTTCTCCTGTCAAATTATATTATAAGGACTGAACAATTATTTAAAAGAAGATTGTAAATAATTGATAAAAATTTTTACTTTTACGGTTAATTTGGTACACTTTAGATACTATGTCAGGATTAAATTTGAAAGATAAAAAGTCAATATCTGTTGCAATTCTTGCAATTTGTTTTCTTTCCGGATTTTATTTTTTTAATATTATTCAACCTAAATGGAAGACTACAAGAATATATAAACAAGCACTTAGAGATTATGAAAATGGAAACTACTCAAATTCATACTACCTTTTTTCTAAAATCGGATACACTTCAAATTTAAAACCGATAGCAATTTATAGACAAGCACAATGTGCCAAAGCTCTTGGAGATTCGAAATCCGAATTAAAACGTTATCAATCACTATTCAGACATTATCCTTCTTCTGGGTTAAGTCTTGAATCAAAATATCTTGCAGGACAATTATTAATTGATGATAATCCAAACCTTGCAAAAAAATATTTCAAAACCATTGTAAATTCAAACATGGATGAAGATTATAAAATTGCATCCGAATATTATATAGCAAGAATTGATGCCCTCAAATTAAGATACTCAAGCAAAAAGCTATTCAAAAAAGGAAAATCCGAACACATAGAAAAATCTTTCAGAAACTATCTTGAAAAATACCCTGATGGAAGACTTGCTGTAAATGTTGCCAATAACTGGATAAAATTCAATCCGGAAATGTCCTCAAAAGACTATACTCTTGTTGCAAGAGCGTACTACTTGGCAAAATTATATAATGATACAAACAAGGCGTTAGAAAAAACACAACAGAGCGACAGTTGGACTATAAAAGTTTCAAATGCAATAGCAAAACACGACTACTCAAAAGTAAAACCTCAAATTGAAGAAGGCGTCGCAAAATATGCTGAAAATATTAACCCAGAGGACTACAAAAGAGCTGTTGATGATTATTTAAAACTTGATGACAGTTCAAATAAATTAATGTATGATTTATTTTCTAAAGCAAAAGGGAAAAATAAAGATTACATTTGGACTTTAAAATGCGAAAAATTAACTCCAGAACAACAATATTCTTGTTACAGAGATTTATACCAAAACTTCCCTAACGGGAATTATGCACAAAATGCTCTTTCACATTTATTTTTCAACAGGATTGCAAATAAAGATTATACATACGCTAGACAACTTGGAAGAGATTATCTTGTAAAATATCCAAACACTCCGGATGCACCTATGATTATGTTTTGGGAAGGCAAGATAGAACAAAAATATAATAGCCTTGAAAGTGCAAAATATTTTCAAAATCTAATTAATAATTATCCTGATTCATATTATGCTTACAGAGCTTTTTGGATAATTAAAGGAGTTACAAATTCTACAATTTCAACACCACTTGAATATAAAACGGTTGAATATCCTTATCGCAAACCTATCAAAAACGGAGTTATGCACAATTTGATGGACGTAGAAGATTATGACATGGTTGCAAAATTGTCAAAAGATGAATTTATAAAAAGCTGGGTTGAATACCAAAAAGGGAACTATGCAGCATCTGCTCATATAGCACAAGAAGCAATGGCTAAACTTGAAACCAAGCCACCAAAAACAGACCTTAGATGGCGTCTTGTATATCCGCTTAATTATTACAAACAAGTGCAAAAAATATCTTCTCAATATCA
The DNA here is from genome assembly GCA_934692295.1 of uncultured Candidatus Melainabacteria bacterium. Lineage (GTDB taxonomy): Bacteria > Cyanobacteriota > Vampirovibrionia > Gastranaerophilales > Gastranaerophilaceae > Zag111. Next base: position 1,404 of record CAKUTL010000052.1, on the reverse strand, counting down.
AAACAATGACGCATTAATGATGGCACTAATTAGAGAAGAAAGCTTTTTTAATACCGATGCCCAAAGTGGAGTTGGAGCAATTGGTTTAATGCAATTGATGCCTGCAACAGCACACGATATTGGAGAAAAAAACGGAATTTCCTTTAATACAAGTTACTTATTTAATCCAGAATTAAACGTTAAAATAGGAAACATGTATTATTCAACAATAAGAGGAATGCTTGGGAATAAAGATATTTCAGCAATTGCAGCGTACAATGGTGGCATTGGTTCTGTTACAAAGTGGAAATCATCCCTAGCATATTCTGATACTGATGAATTTGTTGAACAAATTCCATATGAAGAAACAAAAACATACGTAAAAAAAGTTTTCAAAAGCTATTGGAATTACACAAGAATTTACCAAAAATAGAGAAAAATCATACATTTGATTTATTACTTTTTCCAGTAAAGTGCTAAAATAATACCTATGAAAAAGATTTTAATTACACTAACAGTATTAGTTATAAATTTAATTATTGCAAATCCGAGTTATGCCATAAAAATCGGATTACTTACAAATGTTGACCAAGCAGGAGTTGGAACAAACGTAAACGGCAGAATGATAGATGTTCACACAAACAAAACAGTATGTACATCCGATGCAATGAAAGGTTATGTTTTAGTTCCTTATAAAAATCAAATTGCCGTAAAAAGTGGCGGACATTTTTATTCGCTTGGAACAGATTCAATTGTTTTACGTCCAGATACAGAAGGTTACGTAAGTACAAAAGGTAAATGGTATCACGGAAAACTTATGGTTAAAGCTGTTAACGGAAATTTAACCGTAATCAATGATATTGACCTTGAGAACTATTTAAAAGGTGTTGTGCCATCTGAAATGCCAGCATCTTGGGAATTTGAAGCCCTTAAGGCTCAAGCAATTGCAGCAAGAAGTTTTGCACTTGCAAACCTTGGGAAACAAGCAAAAAATGGATATGATTTGAAAGACAACACCGAAGACCAAGCATATGGTGGAGCTTCTGTTGAAACAAACAAAACAAATAAAGCCGTAGAAGAAACTTATGGACTTGTTTTAACTTATGATATGAAAATCATTTCAGCGTACTATTCTGCTTCAGCAGGAGGAATGACAAGTACTTCAGTTTGGGGAGGTTCTGCTCCATATTTACACTCTGTGCCATCATTTGATGACAACGTAAAGAAAAACGGACACGGAGTCGGAATGTCCCAACACGGTGCAAACAACTTAGCAAAACAAGGCTATAACGCATACCAAATTTTGCAATATTTCTACCAAAATGTTAAATTTGCAAAATTAAATAATAGCTTATAATCCTTATATACTCAAGGTTTTCAAAAGGATATACTCTTAAATATACGCTATATCTATTATTCAGAGAA
>CAKUTL010000051.1 GCA_934692295.1 uncultured Candidatus Melainabacteria bacterium | reverse complement strand
AGCTGCTTTAATTGGAGCTTTTCCGCATATTTCACAATGTTTTGCCATGATTTATTTTCCTTTTCTAGCTAGTTTTTATCACTTATATATCCCAATTCTATCCCAAAAATACATTTTTGCAAGGGACATGTTAAAAATGATTTACATGATGGAGATTGAATTTAAGGGCAAATTAGTAAATCCAACTTGCATAATTATTTAATCCATGGATAATCCTTACTTATTTGCCAATTATCAAGTTGAATTAGACGAGAACAAGCCCAACCCAAACCAGAATAATCTTTTTTGCAAGTGGCACAACCAGTATTTAATAACTGTTCTCTAGTTAAAAACTTATGAATTACTCCACTTCCACATTGATCATGAGCACCCATAACAAACTTTTCATTAGAGTTCAAATACGGATATATTGACATTACAAACAAATCTCGCCCCATACGATTTGGTCCTTTATTTCCGTTTAAATCAATAAAAAACCATACTCCTTGCTTTACAAAATTCCCTGCATCAGACATTTGATTTACAAAAATTGAAACATACACCCCATTCATTAACGCATATTTTGCAGGAGTCCAATTATTAATATCACTACCATCTAAATTTTTCCATTTATACATCTTTAATTGATACCCATTTACAGTCATCATTTTCATATAGTTTTTAAGATAAGTATCAACCCATTGATTAGCATCTAATGTATAGTCCCAATTTTCAAGTTCACCATTATCATTTTCAGATAATTTTATCGCCTGAGAAATGATAGAATATGTTGATTTTAATTTTGATACAGTTTCTCTTTTTTGAAAAGTAGTCATTAAACTAGGTATTGTCATAGCTGCGACAACACCAATTATTCCTAATGTGATAAGGACTTCTGCAAGTGTAAATGCTCTGTTTTTCAAAATCTTCATAAGAAAATTATAAAGATTTTTGCAATCGGTGTACACTGACCCTCACATCATATCATATCATATCATATAGGGCATTATAATTGGGTTTCAGGCTTTTTCATAGAGGGTTTACATTTTGTTACAATAGATAAAGGTGGAGAAAACTTAACGCAACCGTCATCCTGAGCAAAGCGAAGGATCTCTGACAGTACGCAAGGTATTATATCTGTACTGTCATTCTGAATTGACTAGAAAATAAGTTGAGATGAAATCGAAACGTAATTTTCTGTTCCTACTTGGTAGTTCAGAATCTCTATCCATACGCACTAGTTAAAGATCCTGAAACAAGTTCAGGATGACAAATTTGTTCAGTCAGAGATTCTTCGGGTAAATTTGCTAAATAATATTACATACTGCACAGTTTACCCCTCAGAATGACGAATTTTGGTAGGGGGTTCGGGTGCGTTGCCCCTGATGACTCGAGCCATTTAATCATTCGTGTTTTTCTTTTATTAATATTTTCCCTCTCCCTTTTTAAAGGGAGAGAGGACAAATTTTAAAGAGATCCTTCGGGGAAATTTCAAAATAATATTACATACTCTACGGTTTATCCCTCAGAATGCCAGCACGAGTTTTATCATTTCGAACGAAGCCGAGGAGGTATTTGTTATCTGCATTTCACCCTTCCATTAAATAAATGATGATTTTTTCAGGATAATCATTATAATAAGGGTATGAGAAGGTTTAAACTTTTTTATACTATCGTTATTTGTTCTTTTTTATTTAGTCAAAATTTTGTTTTGACTTCTAATTCTGCCCCTTTGAACAGCGATCAAAAAGGTTATGTCGGAACTTTACCCAATTTGACAAGAAATTACGAACCCGAAGAGCAAACTAAAAAAGAACCCGAAGTTAAACCCGCAAAAGATTTCAACTCTGAAAATGAGATGAAACCTGTGCCAAGAGATAATCCAGCATTTGTTAATATAATTCTAAAAGCCGACAAGACTTCGCAATACGTGAATGATTTGAATGAATTTATTCCAATGCTCGAGTCAATTTCTGATATGATTGAAAATGGTGATAATGTTCAAGTTTTCAATGCAAAGGTTTATTTTTTTAACAAAAATGCAGAATATTTTAGAGATAAATACGCTCAAAAGCCTGAAAGCCATTTCGTTTCTTATAAAAAATTGATGGAAGTAAATACACATGCTCACTCTATTGCATTGTTAAGAAATGAGGCGGAGAAATACAACCCGTATATGGCTTATGGAAGCGAAGGTTATATTTATAATCCAAACAATATTCAAGAGCAGCTTGGGTATTTGAAAACCGAAATTGAACAAACTATTTTGATATTGAAAGAATCGAATTAAAATATTTGATTAAAACTTATTTTTAGATTAAAATTGTTACATATTTGAGTAGCTACAATTTAATTTCGGATAAGTAACGTGAAAGATTTTTTTCAGAATTTATATAATAGATTTCAAGGGATAAAAATATTAGATAGATATATCTCAAAGCAAGTTATTGAGATGTTTTTGATGGGTGTATTTGTTTTTACGACAATCATTTTCGCTTCGGATACATTTATCACTTTGATTAAGCAAATTGCAAAATTTGGTATTCCGTTCAAAGTTGCGTTTATTATGATTTTGCTGAACTTGCCATCCGTTATCGTTATGACAATTCCGATGGGTGTTTTACTAGCTACAGTTATGACACTTAACAGATTGAGCTTGTCTTCCGAAATTACCGTAATGAGAGCTTGCGGTATCGGATTGAACCGTATTGCAAAACCGATTTTTATATTTGCCGTTTTGATGTCATTATCAAGTTTCTTTATCAACGAAACTGTTGTTCCGGTAATGACAAAACAATCTAAAGACCTTGCATTGTGGGCTTTAGGTCAAAAAAATATTCCGGAGGGTAAAGAAAACTTTGTATTCAAAGAAGTTAATGATAATGGAACGCTGAAAAGACTTTTCTATGTTGGTTATTGCAAGAAAAAAACTTTGTATAACGTAACCGTTTTGGATAATGCGAAAGAAGATACAATTCAAGTACTTCAAGCAAGACAAGGAAAGACTTCACCTGACGGATGGGTATTTGAAAAAGGTGCAGCTTATACTATTGCAAACAGCGGACAAGTTTTAAATACAACTCTTTTTGACACTTCTACAGTTAAGTTTGGCTTAGACTTGTCAAAAGAATTGAACAAAAATACCGCAAAGGAAATGAACTTTACAAAACTTGCAAAATATTTGGCTTCAACCGATATTTCTCCAACAGACAGACGAGTTTATACTATCGAACTTTTTGATAAAATTGCGTTACCGATAACAACAATTGTATTTGTACTTGTTGGTGTTCCTCTTGCGATTACACCTCCGAGAGTTCGTTATAACAGAGGATTTTTATTTAGTATTTTAATTATTTTTGCATATTATGTCGTGAGAGCCTTATCAATTTCGTTTGGTGAAGCCGGTTCAATGACTCCATTTATCGCCGCATGGTTGCCGAATATTATTTTGACAATCTGGGGTGTAGCGTTATATTACAAGAAAGTTTATACAATTTCTTAAAAGTTTTGTAAAATCATACTTTTAATGGTAAAAAATTTTATTTTCTTGTTTTAGAATGTATGTATGGCAGGTAGTAATAACAATAATAATGTTAATGGAAATATTTTCAGTAGAGATTATAATTTTTCTGCTGTGAATCCTTTTAGCAACAATTTTGATTCTTCTGTTGCACCGGCTCAACCTGCCAAAGAAATTAAAACCCCATCTGCCACAAATCCGATAAAACGCATCAACGGTTATGATTCAACAATTTTGAATAAAACCAATATGGAAGAAGCTGAAAGCGAAGATTTAAGTATTGATTACAGAATAAAGGAAAAAGAGTCTGTAGTTAAAGATTTAGATGCAAAAATTAAAGTTGCAGATAATTATGGAACTCAAAATGAAGCATTAGGTTTAAAAGCTAAAAGGCAACGTGTTTTGCAAGAGTTGGATACTTTACGAAAACAACAAATGTACGGTGGAAGAGTATTAGGCGAAAAACAAGCATTCCACCAATCTTTCAAGGCAAAAATGCCGGTTATTTATAAAATTCAAGAATTTATTTCTAGACAAATTCTTTCTCGAGTTTCAAAAAAAGTTAAATCAGTTGTAACTTTGAGCGATTCCCTTGAACAGTTATCTGAAATTAGCAAGAGCGTAGATGAATTGATTGATATGAACGTTCCGTATGGTGAAAAGGTTCAGAATTATGAAAAGTTAACTGAATACTTGAGCCAAGCAAACATGATTCATTCCAAAATTTCTAAGTCTTTAGGGAAATAGTTTTAGACAATTCTAAAGAATACAATTATAAAGCCGACGCATACAAACTCACTCGTCTTGTCGGTTCAGCTAGTGTTCCCACAAGGGGCGAGGGAAATAACTAAACGCAAATGTCATCCTGAACTGCGGATTTTGGCAAGAGCGAAGCTCGTCTAGGGAAGGGTTGCGTTGAGCCAGTCGACCCTACAATAATCCAAGACCGTTTCAGGATGACATATAAACATAAAGACCTTAGAGCCTTAGAGCCTTTTGGTAACGAACTTTTTCCTTATTCCCAAGTTCCTTATTGCCTTCTGCAAGGCAATTGCAGGAGCATATTCTGGTAAAATTTCCAAGCAAGTTTTTAAAGACTTTTCAGCTTGTTTAAAATCTTTATCGTTATGATATGCAATATATGCAATCAAATAATGAAGCTCCGGGTCATTATAAAACTTATCTTTTGCCTTTCGCAAAAAGAACATTGCCGCAGGAATAAAATTATTTGCCCAAAAGGCACGACCAAGATATTTAAAAGTTTCAGGATTATAATATGCCATAAAATCAGAAAACTTCAAAATTTCATTGATATATTCTGCTTTATAATATTTGATAAAAATACTTAAATCCAATTCCAAAAAATTTCTTATCTCAAAGTATGTCGGGTTCAAGGTAACCTTTCCGGCTAACATTTGAAGCAAAACCAATCCCCAATGCCCTCTAATATCAGAAATTGAAGCCCGAGTAAACATATCTCGGGCTTTTTCCAATTCATCCAAGATTATATAACAGTAACCGGCTTCTGTATAAAATCCGTTCTTTTCAAAAAACACTTCACATCCATCAGATGTACCTGATAAAAATTTCTCTTTTATCTGTTCGTATTCAACTGTCATAAATCTTTATCTTATTTACTAATTATCTATAAAGTGAAATCAGTCATCATAGATTTTTGCATCATAGCCTGAATCACTTCCGGAGATAAGTTTTTACCATTACCGGTCATTAACATATTCATCATTTCGTCATCAGAAGATTTTGAAGAACTATCATTACCTAACAAAACTCTCAATTCTTCCAATTCTTTTTGAGATTGCATATATTCAGGACTTTTAGTAAAACTTTCCATATCATTTTGAGTTGCGTAAGCTAGTTTTATTTCATCTGAATCAGTTTTGTGGTTATCGAAACGATGGATATTTTTCATAACGTTAGAATCATCTGATGAAGATTCCTCATTGTTAAGATTTTGTTGAATCTTTTTCAATTGAAGTTGTTGATACTGTTTGTTCAAATCAGGTGATAAACCATTGCCGTATGGAGCATTAATAAATGCATCCAACTTCGCATCCTGTTTTCCGAATGGAAGATTAACATTTTTCTTATCCTTATCTTTTGAATTTGGATCTTTATTATTATCATCTTGTTTTTCAGCCGGTGATAATTTTGCCTGCAATTGAGTAAGATTTCTGTTAACCAAAGTTTGAGGGTCAATTGGTGTTAAATCAGCAACACTTTCGGCAACATCAGCATAAGGATAGATAAGTTCAGGTTCATTAACATTCTGATAGCATTTTGCATTATCAGAACCCATTACACAGTTACGACCATTTGTTGCATATTTTACAATCATAGGATTGTCGTTCAAAGCAATAACTTTTTCATATGCTCTAATAGCATTTTCTTTATCACTAACTTTTGTATAGCACATTGCCAAATAATAATATCCTAATGTATCAGATGGGTGAAGTTTTACATAAGAAATACATTCTTGCAAACATCCTGCAAAATTGCTTTTATGATATTTAGTTCTAATACTTGCCAAAGTAGGATTTGAATAGAATGAAGGTTCTTTTAACCATCCAGGTTCACCGGTAGCATAAACCTGTCTTGCAGATTCTCTCAAATAATCATTACGACGTTGAGGAACTTCAATCTGTTGAGAAGATTCACTATCACTACTACTATCATAATTAGGAAGACTAGAAGGAGCATAAGAATCTGAACTATGACTTTGCCCTGCAAGAGAATTTGAATAGTATTCACTCATCACGTTACTACGTTCCATTGCACTCTCATCATTTTCAGATGGATGAGTATCAGCATACAAATCATAATTCTTCAACGGATTAGTCCAACCGTATGCAGTTGTTGCAATTGCGGTATTTAAAACCATAACTGTAGCTAATAATAATCCGATATTCTTCTTCATTATATTATCCTCTTTTAGAATTTTTTAATAATTTTACCTTCTATGTCAAGGATATTATATGATATTATCAACTATACGTCATAATCCAAATGAATGATATTACACTTTTCGCATTGCAAATTTACAACCGCAATAATTCTGCCTATACAAATTCAAAGATTTTGAAATTTGATTTGTTTTCAAAAATCCGTCCGCTTTTCTAAAATTTGTAGAGTTATAAATCAACCCATACTCCTTGGCAATAGAATTTCCAATTGCTGTTAATTTTTCATAATTTTTGTGTGGACTAATTACCATTGAAGTTGTAAATTCATTAATCCCCATAGATTTTGCTAGCTCTGCAGATTTTCTTAATCTAAGTTCAAAACACTTATCACATCTTTTGCCTTTTTCAGGTTCATTCTCTAAACCGAAAACAAAATCATAATAAATTTCCGGTTCATATTCCCCAACAATAAGTTCACATCCAAAATGAGAACACAATTTTTTCTCTGCATCCAAACGTTTTTCATACTCTTCAAGAGGAAAAATATTAGGGTTATAAAAATAAACTACAACAGAATATCCCATATCCTGTAAAAAAGATATGGGATAACCTGAACATATACCGCAACAAGCATGCAGTAGAATTTTTTTATTAGAACAATTTATTTGCAGGTTCTGCTCCATGTTTTTCAACCCATTTTTTCAATTCGTGGTAACCTTTGATACCCATTTCGAACTCATCATCCATTTTTAAAGCCGGAGTTCCGATTTGCTTATTTGCAACTGCATAATCAATATCTTTTTGAATCATAGCATTAACTTCTGCACTATGAGCATCTTTTTGCATTTTATCCATATCAAGGTCTAAACCTGAATTTTCTAAAACCTCAAGAACTTCATCCTCTGTGGTTGGTTTTTTGTCGAAGAACAAAGTATTAACTTCCCAGAATTTGCCTTGCATTTGAGCTGCTTCTGAATACTTAGCCATAATACAAGAACCATGGTGGAATTCTTGTTCCATATATTTATTACATTCAGTATCAAGAGGCATTGCGTGATGTTCAATTCTCAAATTCTTATATTCTTTAACAATTTTAGCTAGCATGTGGTTGCAAGCAGAACACATTGGGCATTTGTAATCAGAATAGATTTCTAATACAACAGCATCTTTGGCTTCGCTACCTAATACATTACCTTTAGGTGCAATATTTTCAGGAATTGGTTTTGTAAATTTTAAATATTCTCTGGTAAATTTTAAAGCCGGAGAAAATTTTGCACTTGAATAAGTCCAACCCAAAAATCCGCAAGCACAAGCCATTACAACAACAAATGCTATTCTATATGGAAGAGGTTTTAAGGCTTCCATAAAATCTAAAAAACTTTGTTTTATTGCACCAAAAAATGAACCTTTAATTCCTACAACTGCAACCAAACCTATCAATAAATCTATCACATACGTACACGCACACAATAGGCATAATTTTTTAATACCAAATAAACTTATGCATAGCAGAATCATAGAAATTACAAATGAAATAAGTCCTAATGATGCAATATAATGATATTTATTTTTAAACACTTCCATAAATTTGAAAAGTTTAATATTTTTCAATTTATCTGCACCCAACAATAATAAAATAAATGAGTACAAGAACATTCCCCAATAAGCCAAAGGAACACCCAAGAACTGGGATTCGGTTGTTTTAGCAACGCCATCGCAATCCACAAAATCACTTATTGAACAAAAACTTGGCAAAGCATATTGGTCAAAATTTGCACTATAGTATATTTTTGCAAGTTCTACAGAAAGTAAAAAACCTATTACAACTAAAATAATAATAGCCGAATACTTCCATGAATTATTGTTTGTTTCAACATTATTTTCCATATCATTCTCCCTCTTAATTGTACTCTTATATTACATTTATCTTTAGAATTAATCAACCAACTTAATGATTAGGAACAAACAAAAAACTTGACGAAAAGGTTAACCCATTCCGCCAAGTTTTCAAAAATTATTAGATATTTAAAACAAATTAGTTAAAATATCTTTTTAAAAGACCATCAAAACCTCTGCCATGACGAGCTTCATCTTTAGCCATTTCGTGAACTGTATCGTGAATTGCATCATAGCCCAATTCTTTAGCTCTTTTAGCGATAGCCAATTTACCTTCGCAAGCACCTTGTTCAGCATCTGCTCTCATTTCAAGGTTTTTCTTAGTTGAATTTGTAACAACTTCGCCTAACAATTCAGCAAATTTTGCAGCGTGTTCAGCTTCTTCGAAAGCGTATCTTTTGTATGCTTCAGCAACTTCAGGATAACCTTCTCTTTCAGCAACTCTTGCCATTGCAAGATACATACCAACTTCTGTGCATTCGCCGTTAAAGTTTGCTCTTAAACCTTCCATGATTTCAGCATCTTCAACTTTTCCATCGCCTACATTATGTTCACAAGCGTAAACTTTTTCTCCGCCTGATACTTCTTTAAATGTTGTTGCTCCGCATAAAGGGCATTTTTCTGGAGCTTTATCTGATTCTGTTGACCAACCACAAACTGTACATACGTATTTCATATTTAACCACCTTTCTTTGTGTGAATTTCTTATTTTTTACATGCTCAATTATAGCAAACAATATTTATTTTGTAAAGTGGGAATTATTTTCACTTTTCATTTCTTTACAATTATAGCACGAATATTTTACTTTATAATTGGATAGATTGGTAGAAATAATGATTATAATAGAATAATTTTAAACGTCGGGTTAGTAAACCCGACCTACAATTTCAGAAAAAGTGAACATTATTAAATTTTGGGGTTGAAACCCCAACCTACGTTAGAGAATAAGAAATAAAAAAGCTGGATTCTTTCGGGCTAAAGCCCTCAGAATTGTATATGTTAAGTAATTCGTTGACATATACAAGAATGACGAATGCGTAAAGCCTTTTTCAAATCAGTCATTGCGAGCGAAGGCGAAGCAATCCAGCTGATTTATAATATCATCTTACATACAAATTCATACATAAATTTTTTATTTTAAAAAGTAGTAAAAAGTATTTACTTAATAACCTTAGTTATGCGTTTGAAATAATAAGGGTCATTTTTAGCTTTATTAGTACAAGACATACCATTTTGGTATCCCTTTCCAGAAAGTGAACAATAATTATCCCCAACAAACTTTGTTCCCTCTTCACCCATTGCCTTGAAACCATCATCAGTTAATTCAAAAGTAAAAACATCAACACCCAACCGATTTGGTTGTCCTTTAATTCCGTTTATATCTACTGAAACCCAAACTTGTATTGTACCAGTTACCCCTGAAGGATTTTCCATCATTAATAATGTTCCATCCTTTAAAGCAAATTGTCCATCATCAAAATAATGAGATGAAGCCTTAGTTCCACCATCTAATGATTTATAAGGACTCACTGTATCATTAAAACAGGGGGCATTTTTTCGATATGAACAGGCTGTTACCCCTGTAAAATAACGCTTAAAAATTTCTGAAAACTGTGTGCCGTTACTCATTCTATCATAATAGCTTGGGTACGTTGCTTGACCATCAGCTTCCATCATTTTATATGCTTGTTGGATAAGAGAATAAGACTTCATAAACTGACTTCTTAAAACTCTCGCTTTATATGCAGCCATTAGATTCGGCAATGTAATCGCTGCGACAACACCGATAATGCCAAGTGTGATAAGAACTTCCGCAAGTGTAAATGCTCTGTTTTTTAAAATCTTCATAAGTAAATTATAAAGATTTTTCTACTTGGTGTACACTGTCCCTCACATCATATCATATCATATCATATAGGGCATTATAACTGGGTTTCAGCTACTTGCATAGGCGGTTTACATTTTGTTACAATTCATTCAATTTTGAGAAAATAATTCAACTATATTGTCATCCTGAACTGCGGATTTTGGCAAGAGCGAAGCTCGTCTAGGGGAGGGTTGCGTTGAGCCAGCCGACCCGACAATAATCCAAGACCGTTTCAGGATCTCTAACTTAGGCGTTTAGATAGAGATTCCGAAACTAGTTCGGAATGACAGTACGAATTTTGTCATCCTGAGCGAAGCGAAGGATCTCTTGCCAATGGCGTAGGGATTAACCCCTCACCTCAATCCTCTCCCTTGGGAGAGGAGGAAGTTGGAGGATTATGTCATGCTGAACTTGTTTC